>NZ_AGBF01000146.1 GCF_000225525.1 Streptomyces zinciresistens K42
AGGCGCCGGCCGGGCAGCAGCGGCTCGCGTCGGCGGCCGAGCGCGCGGGACGCTCGTACGCCATAGGGGCTCCGGACGAGAACGCCGCCGAGGGGCCCGAGCCGCTGGACGGGCCCGGCGGGGCGGTGGAGGTCGCCGACACCCCGCGTCCGCAGCCCATGGACGACGAGCTGCCGCCGGAGCCGCTGGACAACCCGCGGCGGCTGCTGGTGTGGCCCGCGCCCGACGTGACGACCCAGCAGGCGCTGAGCGACCGCGGCTACCGGCCGGTCATCGTGCACTCGCGCGAGGAGGTGGACGCGCAGATCGCGGCGTTCCCGGCCGCGCTGTTCGTCGACCCGCTGACCGGGCCGATCACCCGGACCGCGCTGCAGTCGCTGCGCCAGGCCGCGGTGGCCGCGTCGGTGCCGGTGATGGTGACGGCGGGACTGGGGCAGGCTTCGCGGGAGGCGGCGTACGGCGCCGATCCGGCCGTTCTGCTGAAGGCGCTGGCGCCGCGGGACAGTGAGCAGCACCCGCCGCGGGTGCTGCTGATCGAGGAGCACGCGGAGATCGCGCTGGCGCTGACCGCCACGCTGGAGCGGCGCGGTATGCAGGTCGCGCGGGCTGCGGGCGACGCCGACGCGGTGGCGCTGGCCGGTGACTTCCGGCCGAACCTGGTCGTGATGGACCTGTTGCAGGTGCACCGGAGCCGGTCGGGGATCGTGGACTGGCTGCGCGCCAACGGGCAGCTCACCCGCACCCCGCTCGTCGTCTACACCGCCGCCGTCGACCAGGCCGACCTGCCGCGCCTGGCCTCGGGCGAGACGGTGCTGTTCCTGGCCGAGCGCTCGACCAGCCCCGAGGTGCAGAGCCGGATCGTGGAGCTGCTGGCGCGGATCGGGACCAACTAGGGCACAACTAGGGCGGGTTTCGAAAGGAGCGTCGTCTGCCCGAAGGGCGGGCCCGGCGGCGTCCGGTGCGTGCGATCGGGAGGCGGAGGGTCGCCCCGACACCGGTGGTATCGAGGTGATCCCGACAACGCGGCGAGTGTGCGTGCCGGACGCCGCCGGGCGGACGGGACTTTCGCAACACGCCCTGGGGCCGCGGCGGGCGGCGTTCGCCCCGCCGCGGTACGCGGGCCCGCGGGGCGTGCGTCGGGCGGCTCGGTCCGCCGCTCACCGCCGCGCGGTCGTGGGACGCGTCGACCGGCCACGGACGCCCCGTGGCCGGTCGACGGTGGCCCTTCTTGCACCGTGGCGGAGGAAGGGGGTCAGAGCCGGGTGACGTCCAGCCCGCCCTCCGCGTACTGCCTGCGCAGCATCTTCTTCCAGAACCTTCACTGAACACATAGGTTCTGCTGTACTCTCATGATCCACGATCAGTGCAGGTCAGGCTACGGAGCCTGCCACATGTACGGCGCCCGGCGGGGCGGGGCGGGGAGGGGACACGGTGGTTGTGCGGCTCGGGGGGTACGCCCGGATCAGTCTCGACAAGGACGGCGAAGAGCTGGGCGTGGAGCGCCAGCGTCGCGACTACCGCCAGGTTGCCGGGGTGCGCCCCGGCTGGGAGGTAGCGCGCGACTACATCGACAACGACCTAAGTGCGTTCAAGCGCAACGTAGTTCGCCCCGAGTTCGAGCGGCTTCTAGTCGATCTCCAGTCGGGTGTCATAGAGGGCGTAATCGCCTATGACCTTGACCGGTTGGCCCGTCAGCCGCGCGACCTTGAACGGCTCATCGACGTGTTCGAGGATCGGACGGAATTGGTCTTCTGCACGGTCACGAACGACATTGACCTGTCGACGTCGGACGGCCGGACGATGGCGCGAGTCATGGTGGCCTTCGCCAACAAGGCCAGTGCCGACACGGGTAGGCGCGTAGCCCGTAAGCATCGTGAACTAGCGGACGCTGGGAAGAACGGCGGAGGCTTCCCGCCCTTCGGCTGGAAGGCCGACCGGATCACCATTGACCCGGTGCAGGCGGAACTGATCGCCGAAGCCCATGACGCTCTGCTGGCGGGCACTCGACTTTCCACGATCACTGCCGAGTGGCAAGAGAAGGGCATCCGCACTTCACGGAACA
The DNA here is from genome assembly GCF_000225525.1 of Streptomyces zinciresistens K42. Classification (GTDB taxonomy): domain Bacteria; phylum Actinomycetota; class Actinomycetes; order Streptomycetales; family Streptomycetaceae; genus Streptomyces; species Streptomyces zinciresistens. The sequence goes on from NZ_AGBF01000146.1 coordinate 2,063, forward strand.
CTGGCAAGCCCATTACGCGTGTGGCCTTGAAAGGAATCCTCACCAATCCACGTTTGGCTGGCTTTCGCGCCGTGAAGGGTCAAAAGCACATCGGCCCGGACGGTAAGCCGGTCATGGGCATGTGGGAGCCGATCTGCACCCCGGAGAAGCTTGACGCCGTTGTGGCCGTCCTTGAGGGCGTGAATTCGCGGTACAGGGCGAACAATCTGAGCAACAATCACAAGTATCTTCTTAGCGGCATCCTTCGCTGCGCCGAGTGTGGCACGCGCATGATTGCAAACATGCGCTCTTCCTGGAAAGAAGGGAGCAAGGGAAGCCGTTTCGCCTACCGTTGCCCTGCCGCGACAGATGGTGGCTGCGGAAAGGTCTCCAGGGCGGGTGAGCCGCTAGACCAGCACATCATTAATCTCATTCACGATGCCGAGGCGAGATTGAACGCGCCCGCGGCCGAGCCTGTCGAATGGCCCGGCGCGGCTCGCCTGGCTGAAGTTGAGCAGGAGATCGGCGAACTCATTTCCGCGATGAACGGAAAAAAGATTTCTGCCGCTACGGCCATTGCAATGCTGGAGCCGTTGGAGCGGGAACGGGATGAACTGGGATACGAACGAAACCGCCACACTGTCGAGCAAATGAAAGCCTCGGCGGCGACGGTAGACCTTCCGGACGAGTTCGAACGCCTTCCTATCGAGCGACAGCGTTCCGTGGTCATGAAACACATAAAGGCGATTGTGGTGCAGCCTGCGGGTCGAGGGGCCCGCAAGTTCAACCCTGATCTACTGGACGTCGTATGGACCGCCTAGTGTTTCGTGATTCGGTTTGTGTCACCTGAAGCTCTTTGACTCGTTGGGCACTGCGTGAACCTCTCTTCGGAACAGGCCGCGGAATTGCGGACGTTGGCGGCGGACCGGCACGTGACGGCGGATGTGGCGCTGCGAGCCCGCATCGTGTTGTGGGCGGGCGAGGGTCGCCGCCGCAAGGACATCGCCGAACTGGCGGGGGTGTCCGCGCGGACGGTGGACCGCACCAGGACCCGGTCGCGGAGAGCGGGGTGGCGGGCCTGGTGGAAAGGAAGCGCGGTGGCGGAAAGGAGCAGGTGCCGCCGCAGACCCGCAGCCGGGTGATCGCGCTGACGAGGACGACTCCGCCGCCGGAATCGGGCCTGTCGCACTGGTCGACGCGCACGCTGGCCGATCACCTGAAGCGGCGCGAGGGCATCAAGGTTTCTTTCCACTACGTCGCGCGCATCTGGCGGGAGGAGAATCTGAAGCCGCACCGGTCGGGCACCTTCAAGCTGTCGAAAGACCCGGCGTTCGCGGAGAAGGTCGCCGATATCGTCGGGCTGTACCTCGCCCGGGGGCCAGGGCTCCGGCAAAGTTGTTGATCACGCTGTCAGGAGCAGGTTGATGGGGCGGTCGGTGGCGCGTGCGTGATGCCGCAGGGCGGCGGCGATGTTCTGGTGTCCGTCCAGGCGCAGCAGTGTGATTGCGGTGTTGCGCAGGTCCGCCATGACGCGGGGCGCGTTGCCGGTGCGGATCTGGGAGCGGTCTTCGTCGAAGGTGACGTCGCGGACCGAGTGCAGGCGGTTCTCGATCTCCCAGTGCGGCTGTGTCCATGTGGCCAGGACGGCGGGCGGCGCGGTGCGGGCGTCCGCGCTGGTGATCAGGTAGACGGTCTCGGTGGTCCGTCGGCCCTTGCGGGTGGCGGTGCGCCGCAGTTGGGCGACTTGCCCGGCCCCGGCGAACTCGACCCATGCCGGCACGTCGACGACCTTGATCGTGCGTGTGGCGCGGCGTCCGTGTCCTCGGTCCGTCCTGGTGACGGCGGGTATCGAAGTCCAGGGGAGCGCCTTGAGCTGTGTGTACAAAGACTTCTGATTCGCCTTCACGGTCAGGACGTAGTCTCCTCCGGCCCTGGTCACCAGGGTCGCGGTGTCGTGCTGGGTGTGCAGTGCGTCCATCGTGACGACGACGCCGTCCAGGTCGAGGAGGTGAAGCAGTTGTCGGGCGGCGGGGATCTCGTTGCTCTTCTCGCTCACCGCGGCCTGGCCGAGCACCGCCCCGGACCCGTGCGCGAGGGCGGCGACCAGATGCGGGGCCGCGGAGCCGCCGCCGCGCGCTTCCCGGACCGTCTTGCCGTCGATGGCGATCCCCCTGCGGCCCGCGACGCGTGCGGTCCTGGCCGGTGCCCAGACGCCCAGCACCGCATCGAGACGGTCCGCGTCGAGGCGGGCGAACAGGCGCCGCAGCGTTGATTCGTCCACACCGCCCCGCTCCAGGCCCAGCCGTTCCAGTGCGACACGTCCCGCGTCCCGGGCCCACTCCCCGATCGCGGTGAACCCCCGGGCTCCGGCCGTCACCGCGCACACCGCCACCGCGATCAGAGCACCCACCGGGTGCCGGACACCGCGCCGACGGCGCGGATCAGGCATCCCGGCAAGCAGATGGACGAGGAGCTCATGATCCGGGGCAGGCGTGCGAACAGGCGCAGGGACGAGGGACGATGGCATGGCGCGGGCGTGATCCCCCGGTCGGACGGTAAGGCGTAGGAACCCCCATCCAACCGGACCGGACCACGCCCGCGCACCCCTTCCGTCCCGCAAAATCCCACGTCACAGGGCTACAGAACGACTTTGCCGGGTCCCAGGGCTCTCTGTGGTGGTGCGGCGGGTCAGTTCAGCGTGGTCACGTCGAGCTTCCCCAAGCTATGTGCTTCGCGAATCTTCTTCTTGTCAAACTTGCCGACGCTCGTCTTCGGTACGCCCTCGATGAGCGTCCAGCGTTCCGGCAGCTGCCACTTGGCGATCCCGCCCTCCGCGGCGAGGAACGCGCGCAGGGCCGCGAAGTCGGTGGTGGAGCCCTCCTTGAGGACGACCGTGGCGAGCGGGCGCTCGCCCCACTTGTCGTCGGGGACGGCGACCACGGCGGCCTCGGCGACGTCCGGGTGGGCCATCAGCGCGTTCTCCAGGTCGACCGAGGAGATCCACTCACCGCCGGACTTGATGACGTCCTTGGCGCGGTCGGTGAGCGTGAGGAACCCGTCGCGGGAGATGGTGCCGACGTCGCCGGTCTTGAGCCAGCCGTCCTCGCTGAACTTGTCGGCGGGGCGCAGCGGTTCGGTGCCGGGGCCGTTGTAGTAGGCGCCCGCGATCCAGGGGCCGCGCACCTCCAGCTCGCCCGCGGACTCGCCGTCCCACGGGATGCGCTCGCCGCCGGGGCCGGTCAGCCGGGCCTCGACGCTCGCCGGGAAGCGCCCCTGGGTCAGCCGGTAGGCGAACTCCTCCGGCGTGTCCACCGCGTGGGCCGGCGGCCGGGCCACGGTGCCGAGCGGGGAGGTCTCCGTCATGCCCCAGGCGTGGCAGACCCGCATGCCCAGGGCGTCGAACGCCTCCATGAGCGCGGGCGGGCAGGCCGAGCCGCCGATGGTGACCTGGCCGAGGGAGGAGACGTCGCGGGGGCGGGCGGTGAGTTCGGCGAGCAGGCCCTGCCAGATGGTCGGCACGGCCGCCGCGTGGGTCGGCCGCTCGCCCTCGATCATCTCGGCGAGGGGCGCGGGCTGCAGGAAGCGGTCCGGCATCAGCATGTTGACGCCGGTCATGAAGGTGGCGTGCGGCAGACCCCAGGCGTTGACGTGGAACTGCGGCACCACGACGAGCGAGGTGTCCTGGTCGGTCAGTCCCATCGACTCGGTCATGTTGACCTGCATCGAGTGCAGGTAGATCGAACGGTGGGAGTAGACGACGCCCTTCGGGTCGCCCGTGGTGCCGGAGGTGTAGCACATGGCGGCGGCACGGCGCTCGTCCAGCTCGGGCCAGTCGTACGTCGTCGGCCGGCCGCCGATCAGCTCCTCGTACTCGTGGACCCGGGCGGAGGCGTCCGCGAGCAGGGAGCGGTCGCCGGGGCCCGACACCACCACGTGCTCGACGGTCTTGAGATGCGGCAGGAGCGGGGCGAGGAGGGGGAGCAGCGAGCCGTTGGCGATGACGACGCGGTCGGCGGCGTGGTTGACGATCCAGGCCAGCTGCTCGGCCGGGAGGCGCAGGTTGAGGGTGTGCAGGACCGCGCCCATGGCGGGGATCGCGAAGTACGCCTCGACGTGCTCGGCGTTGTTCCACATCAGGGTCGCGACCCGCTCGTCGTCGGCCACGCCCAGCTCCTCGCGCAGGGCGTGCGAGAGCTGGGCGGCGCGCGCGCCGATGTCGGCGAAGGAGCGGCGGTGCGGCTCGGCCTCGCCGGTCCAGGTGGTGACCTGTGAGGTGCCGTGGATCGTCGATCCGTGGGTCAGGATCCTGGAGATCAGCAGCGGTACGTCCTGCATCGTGCTCAGCACGGCGTCCTCCCGGGGCGACATTGCCTGCGCGGTAGTAAGGGTTGCGCAGATTCTGCGCGCATACCGCTTGGTATGTCACTAGGGCCGGGTGATCGATCATGTCACGTTGCCTTCACCGGGCTCCGCCGCTACGGCCGTGTCCGCTCGCCCGGCCTCCCGCCCGCCCGGTCTCCCGCTCGCACAGTCTCCGGCCTTCCGCCCGCCCGGTCTCTTGGCCGACGGTTCGTGGTCCGCGGGCGGACGCGGGCGGGCCGTGGCGGACGGAGCGCCCGGTCAGCGGACCAGGCCCAGCTCCGCGTCCTCGCGCAGCTTGCCCAGCGCTCTGGAGACCGCCGACTTCACCGTGCCGACCGAGACGCCGAGCACCTCGGCCGTCTGGACCTCGCTCAGATCCTCGTAGTACCGCAGGACGACCATCGCCCGCTGCCGCGCGGGCAGCCGCAGGATCGCGCGCCACATGGCGTCGCGCAGCGCCTGGCGCTCGGCGGGGTCGTCGTCGTGACCGGGCGCGGGCTCCGGCTCGGGCAGTTCGTCGCAGGCGAACTCGTCGACCTTGCGCTTGCGCCACTGCGACGTGCGCGTGTTCAGCAGGGCCCTGCGCACATAGCCGTCGAGCGCCCGGTGGTCCTCGATACGCTCCCAGGCCACGTAGGTCTTGGTCAGCGCGGTCTGCAGCAGGTCCTCGGCATCGCTCGGGTTCGCGGTCAGCGCGCGGGCGGTGCGCAGCAGCACCGGCTGGCGGGCGCTCACGTACGACGAGAAGGTGGGGTACGCCGTGTGCGGACGGGACCGCGCCGCGGCGTCGGAAGCGCGGGTGCAGACGGGTGTGGTCATGGCTCCACGCTATGAGCGGCCCCGGTCCCGCGGATCGCCCGCAGGTGCCGAAGCGGCGTCCGCCTCAGGTCGTAGGGGTGGGGCCGGCTCCACCTCCTGAAGGTGGACGAGCGGGGGACGACCCCTGCGGGACGACCCCTGCGGGACGCCTCCGGGGGCTCAGCCCCGGGCGGTGAGGACGAGCCCGGACGTCGGCACACCGGTCCCGGCCGTCACCAGCGCCGTGGACGCCCCGGGCACCTGGTTCACGGCCGTGCCCCGCACCTGTCGCACGGCCTCCGCGATGCCGTTCATGCCGTGCAGATACGCCTCTCCGAGCTGCCCCCCGTGTGTGTTCAGCGGCAGCCGCTCCTCGGCCACGAAGTCCGCCGCCTCGCCCCGCCCGCAGAACCCGAACTCCTCCAGCTGCATCAGCACGAACGGGGTGAAGTGGTCGTACAGGATGCCCACGTCGATCTCCCCCGGCCCGAGCCCCGCCGTGCGCCAAAGCTGCCGGGCCACCACGCCCGTCTCGGGCAGACCGGTGAGATCGTCCCGGTGGAAGCTCGTCATCTGCTCCTGGCCCCGGCCCGCGCCCTGGGCCGCCGCGGCGACGAGGACGGGCGGGCGGGCGAGGTCGCGGGCCCGCTCGGCGGACGTGACGACGAGTGCCTGGCCGCCGTCGGTCTCCTGGCAGCAGTCCAGCAGGCGCAGCGGCTCGGCGATCCAGCGCGAGGCCGCGTGGTCCGCGAGGGTGATGGGCCTGCCGTGGAAGTAGGCGGCCGGGTTGGTCGCCGCGTACCTGCGGTCCGTGACCGCCACGTGCCCGAACGCCTCCGGCGTCAGCCCGTAGGTGTGCAGGTAGCGCTGGGCGGCCATGGCCACCCAGGACGCCGGGGTGAGCAGTCCGAACGGCAGCGCCCAGCCGAGCGCCGCGCCCTCCGCCGACGGCTCCCGCCGCTGCACCCCGGAGCCGAAGCGGCGGCCCGAACGCTCGTTGAACGCCCGGTAGCAGACGACCACCTCCGCGATCCCCGCCGCCACGGCGAGCGCCGCCTGCTGGACGGTCGCGCAGGCCGCGCCGCCGCCGTAGTGGACGCGGGAGAAGAAGGAGAGGTCGCCCATCCCGCAGGTCTGCGCCACGGTGATCTCCGGGCTGGTGTCCATGGTGAACGTGACCAGCCCGTCCACGTCCCCCGGCGTCAGTCCCGCGTCGTCCAGGGCCGCCCGCACCGCCTCCGCGGCCAGGCGCAGCTCGCTGCGGCCCGAGTCCTTGGAGAACTCGGTGGCCCCGATGCCGACGATGGCCGCCCGCCCGGCCAGGGCGTCCGGCGCGCGCACGCTCATGCCGGGGGCTCTGGGGGCTTCGGGGACTCCGGGGACTTAGGGGGGTTCGGGGACTCTGGGGGCTTCGGGGGGTTCGGGGACTCTGGGGGCTTCGGGGGCCGACGGGACCCAGGGGGCTCCGGGGACTCCGGGGACTCCGGGGACTCCGGGGACTCCGGGGACTCCGGGGACTCCGGGGACTCCGGGGCCGGGGCGGTAGCCGCCGCCGTCGCTGTCGCCCCTGCCGCCGTCTCTGTCTCCGTGTGCGTCTGCGTCCCCGTCCCCGTCTCCGTCCCCGTCTCCGTCCCCGGAAGGGTGACGGTCACGGTCACGGTCGCGGTGACGTGGTGGCCGATGCCGTTGGCGCCGGTCACGCTGACCGTCGCGGTGCCACCGTCGATCCGTTCGACGCGGCCCGTCAACACCATCGTGTCGCCGGGGTAGTTGGGCGCCCCGAGCCGGACGGCCACCTTGCGCAGGACGGCCGTGGGGCCGAAGTGGTCGGTGATGTAGCGGCCTACCAGGCCGTTGGTCGTGAGGATGTTCATGAAGACGTCCGGCGAGCCCTTCTCCCGGGCGGCCCCGGCGTCGTGGTGCACGTCCTGGTAGTCGCGCGAGGCCAGCGCCCCGGCGACGATCAGCGTGCGGGTGACCGGGATCTCCAGCGGCGGCAGCACGTCACCGGCCCTCACCCCCCGCTCCCCGCCGGCGCTCGCCCCGCTCCTCGCCCACGCCCACCGTTTTCCGGCCGGGCTCTCCCCGCTGCTCATACGGCGGCCTCCCGCGGTCCCCGCTCCCCCTCGGCGCGCCAGACCGGCAGCACCGACTCCTCGCCGAAGGTCCGGAACGCAAGCCGCACCGGCAGCCCGATCCTGACCCTGTCGTACGGCACCCCGACCACGTTGCCGATCATCCGGACGCCCTCGGCCAGCTCGACCAGGCCGACCGCGTACGGCGGGTCGAAGGCCGGGAAGGGCGGGTGGTGCATCACGACGTACGAGTAGAGCGTGCCCTCGCCGCTCGCCTCGACCGTGTCCCAGTCGGGCCCGCCGCAGGCGTGGCATCCGGGCAGCCAAGGGTGGCGCAGGGTGCCGCAGGCCGTGCAGCGCTGGATGAGCAGCCGGTGCTCCCGGACGCCCTCCCAGAACCCGGCGTTGTCGCGGTTGACGACGGGAAGCGGACGCTCGGGCCTGCCGTCCGGGGCCGCCGTCCCGCTCCCCGGCCGCCGGGCCGGCGCGTACTTGAGGATGCGGAACCGGTGCGTGCCCACGAGGTCGGGGCCGACGCGGACGTCCGTCCGGGTCGTGACGAAGTACCCGGTGCCGAGCTTCGTGGTCTTCCGCCCGGAGACGGACTCGATCACCGCGTCGAAGGTGATCTCGTCCCCGGGACGCAGGGGGCGCAGGTACTCCTGCTCGCAGTCGGTCGCGACCACCGAGGTGCAGCCGGCCCCGTCGAGCAGGCCGAGCAGGTCGTCGTACGCCGGCGCCCGCCCCGGATGGCCCGTGAGGCCGCCCATCGTCCACACCTGGAGCATCGTGGGCGGCGCGACGGCGTCCGGTCCCGTGTACGCAGGGCCGGTGTCGCCCATCGCCTCGCACCAGTGCCGGATCATGGGCGCGTTCACGGGGTCCCTGCCCCGGCGCGCGACGGCGGCGGACCGGCCCTCGTACGTCTTCAGCCGGGCCGCGAACTCCCCTTCCCAAGAAGGCTCTTGCCCCTCTGCCGCCCCGTGGCTCACGGCTACCCCCTCGCCCTCCGCGCCCCGCGGCGCCTCCTCGCAACGGCACGTCCGGTCCACCGCGAACGCCGATCCGGGTCCGCGTGGACGTGCGGGATGCCGACGGATTCCCGTTGACCGCGAGGGTTTCTGACTGTCCGTCAGACAAGCGCCCCTGTCAATACCGGAGCGGGCCGTCCCGGTACGCCCGCACCGGCTTCACGGCGCGCGCCCGCCGGCTTCACGGCGGCCGACCCCGCCCCCGGACACCTGGCCCCGCCCCGGCCCCGCGCCCCCACGCCCCCGTCCGCACGCGAAAACGCCTGCGCGGCGGTACCGAAGTACCGCCGCGCAGACGCGAAACACCCCACGGAGCACACCCACGGATCGAGGGGGCCGGCGCCCGAGCACCGGGGCGACGGCCCCCTCAGCTCACCACCACAGCGGGGTGAAGTTGACCGACGTGTTGTTGTTTCCCTGGTTGACCGAGGTGAACGCCGACCCGTTGACCTGGGACGAGTTGCTCTGGTTCGAGGCACCCGCGCCGGTCGCCTGCTGCTGGGTGGTGGACGAGTTGCCGAAGTTGTCGCGGCCGACCCCGCTGCCGATGAGGCCCTGGGAGGCGGTCGTGACCGCCGCCCTGGATCCGTCGTCCGCGAAGGCGCCGTTGTCCGCCGCCGCGACGCCGGCGAAGAGGGCGGCGGCGAGCGGAAGCGCGGCTACGGCCGCGAGGGCGCGGGCGGTACGGATGCTTGCCATGTTGTTCCTCCAGAACAGGTGCGTCCAGGCTCCCCGCCGGACGCTTGGGTAACGCATGAAGTACTGCTCCTCCCGGGGAAGTTGGCCGTCCGCCCCGGAGTCCTGCACGACGTCGCGGAATCAGAGTTGCCCACCCGATCCCCGGCGAACCACCCCGGACGCCCTGATTCGCTCGCAAGCGTGATGACATGTCGATAAACCCCGTATGTCACCCGTAAAGCCCGTACCAGGTCAGGGCACCCAGCTCCACCCCAAGGGGCACAAGGGGTGAAAGGTTCCGGCACCTTTTCGGCCAGATCTCCGCGAACGGCGAGTCGCACCGCCCGGCGGCCGATTCCCCCTTCCTTTTCTCGAACACTCGTACGAACATAGAGGTATGGCCACCACCGACCGGCAGGCCACGACGCTGGCCCTCGCACACGCCCTGTCAGCCGCCGAGCGCGGACTGGCCGTCCTCCCGCTGTCCCGGACGAAGCTCCCGGCCCTGCGCTCCCCCCACCGCGACGACCCCACCCCCACGCCCTGCCACGGCCAGTGCGGCCGCCCGGGGCACGGGGTCCACGACGCCTCCCGCGACCCCGCCCGCATCCGCGAGCTCTTCGCCGCCGCCCCCTGGGCCACCGGCTACGGCATCGCCTGCGGGCTGCCACCGCACCATCTGATCGGCATCGACCTCGACACCAAGTCCGGTACGGACTCCTCGGCGGCCCTGCGCGAACTGGCGCTGCGCCACCTGTTCACCATTCCGCCCACCGTGGTCGTCCTCACCCCGAGCGGCGGCCGCCATCTGTGGCTGACCGGGCCGCCCGACCTGGTCGTGCCCAACTCCGCGAGCCGCCTGGCGCCCGGCATCGACATCCGGGGAGCCGGGGGCTACCTCGTCGGCCCGGGTTCCCGTACCGGCCACGGCGTCTACCGCACCGCCCCCGGCACCTCGCACATCGTCCCGGCGCCCTGCCCGCGCGCGCTGCTGCGCCTGCTGCTCCCTCCGCCCCGCGCGCCCTACTCCACGCCCCCGGCGGCCGGCGACCACGGCCGCGGCCTCGTGCAGTTCGTGCTCGCCGCGCACGAGGGCCAGCGCAACACCCGGCTGTTCTGGGCGGCCTGCCGCGCCTACGAGGACGGCATCGGCCCGGCACTGGTCGACGCGCTCGTGGAGGCGGCCCTCGACTCCGGCCTCACGGAACGCGAGGCCCGCGCGACGATCGCGTCGGCGGCACGGATGACGGGGCGGGGTGGGTGACGGGGCGGGGTGGGTGATGAGGCGGGGCGGATGACGGGGCGGGGTGGGTGATGAGGCGGGGCGGATGACGGGGCGGGGCGGATGACGGGGCGGGGTGGGTGACGGGGCGGCGCGGATGACGGGGCGGCGCGGATGACGGGGCGGGGCGGGTGATGAAGCGGCGCGGGCGGACAGGGCCGGGGGGTGAGAGGCGGGGGGCTTGAGGGGCGGGGGCGGCTGATTGTTCGGGGGCGGCGCCACCGACCGCCCGGCACGGAAATCCACGGGAGCTCGATGCACCACCGCCCTAGAGTGCCGACCATGTCGCTGACGCGGGTCGTCCTCACCTCTGGCCGCTCGCTGGACCTCGCGGAGCTGCGGCTCTCCTCGACGTACGGCGCGATGCCGGAGGGCTACCCCTGCAAGCCGGTCAACGACATGGCCATCAACGCCCTCCTTCGCTCCGCCGAGAAGGCCGACCCTGCCCTGCCGGTGCACCTCGTGCCGCCGCCGCGGGAGTATCCCGACCAGTACGCGGGCGGCTTCGGACCGGTGGAGGTCCTGCCGTCGGTGGCCTGCGTGGGCTCCTTCCGCTCCACGGCCCTCAGCCGCGCGCACGACCCGATCCTGTACCGCTCCGCCCTCACGATCGTCTGGTTCCAGCCCACGCCCCGCATGCCCTACGGCTGCGACGCGGAGGCGGCGCTCCGGGACGTCGACTGGGAGGGGCTCGCGCGGGACTACGAGCTGTAGCGCGCGGCCACGTCGGCGGAGGTCGGTGCGGCGGAGGTCGGTGTGGGGGCGGAGGTCGGTGTGGGGGCCAAGGTCGGCGCGGCGGCGGCGACCGCGCTGAGGGAGGGCGGGAACGCCGAACTGGAACTCGCCCCCTGGAATCAGCGGTGCTTGAGTCTCCGGAAGGGTTCTGGCCTGTGCTTTCCTGCGAGGAAGCTGGGGTCGCCATGGTCTCTGGAGGCTGTACCTGACCGCTGTTGTCCGCTCTGCTGGGCACGGATGGGGCACGGGAGGGCGATAAAGCGGACCCTGCCAGGGGACGCGTTCGGGGTGGACCGGCGCATCAGAGAGGGATGATGCGGACCTGGTTGCCGCAGAGCTTGGTCATGTCGTCGTTGTCGGAGGTCAGGAGGGCGACGGGTTTCGGCTGGCGCAGGGCGACCTCGGCGACTGTGGCGTCGATGGCGTACTTGTGCCCGTGCAGCCCGGCGCCTTTGAGGAGTTCCGCTGCTGCTTTCGCCGCCTGCTCGGTGACGGGCTCCACCTTGACGCGGGACAGCACCCAGTTCAGGCGAGGCATGTTGGTGCGTGAGTGGCTGACTTCCACGATGGTGTTGGCACCGGTGACCAGGTCGGCTCCCATGTCATGGAAGACCTGAAGCATCGCGAGCAGCTTGCGGTCCTGCGCGATCCAGGCGGAGAGCGCTTCCGAGTCCAGGACGACGGTTTCGACGCGTTCGCTCACGCGGCATCCGCGCACGAGGAGGTGCCGGCGGAGCCGGAGATCTTTGCGCGGGCCTCGGCGAGCTCCTCGTCGCTGAAGGGTCCGTGTTCTTCCTCATGGCGGCGGAGGTCGTCGCCCAGGAGTTGGTGCCGGATCTGGCGGGCTACGGCTTCCGCCACGTACCCGGAGACGTTGTCCGTGAGCTTGCGGAGTTCCGCCACCTGGTCGCTGGGGAGCGTGACGGTGATGCGAGTGGTTGTGGACACACCTTGAGCATACTGAAGTATGCGCAGAGGTGCGTGCCTGTTCCCCACGACCTCGTCAGCCATGGTCGAGTGACCCGCAGGGGGCTTGCGAGTCTCCGACACTTGCGGCGGGATGATCTTCGGTAGGTAGGCAAGCGCGAAGTGGCCGCGCGGACGGTGGACCGCACCAGGACCAGGTACTCCGGGCACGGCCTGGCGGGCTTGGCGGAAAAGAAGCGCGGCGGCGGGAAGGGCCAGGTATGCCTGAGCAGCCGCCCTATCTCCGCATCGCCGACGAGCTACGGCGACGCATCGCGGAGCACGTGTGGGAGCCGGGGGACCGCCTCCCCTCCCGCGCCCAGATCGGCCAGGAGTGCGGTGTGGGCGAGAACGTGGTGCGCAGGGCACAGGAATTGCTGATCTCCCAGGGTGTGCTGGAGGGCCGCGCGGGGTCCGGTACCTACGTCGCCGAGCCCCGGCATCGGGTGCGGGTCGTGCGGTCGTCAGCGCGGGAGCAGCCCAGCGGGTCGCCGTTCCGGGCAGACATGAAGGCCGTGGGAAGGCAGGGCGACTGGGAGAGCCGGACGGACGCCAAGGTGCCGGCGCCTGACGACATCGCGGCGCGGCTCGGCATCGCCGAAGGTGAGCTGTGCGTCCGGACAACGTACGAGTTCCTGGCGGACGGCAGGCCGATCCAGTTGTCGACGAGCTGGGAGCCGTACGACCTCACCGCCGGCAGTCTCGTCGTCCTCCCCGAAGGAGGACCGCACGCCGGGGCAGGCGTCGTGAATCGGATGGCCGTCATCGGGATCACCGTCAGCCATGCCGTGGAGCAGCCCGAGCCCAGGCAGGCGACCGCCGAGGAGGCGTCGCTGCTCGGGATCCAGAAGGCCGCACTCGTCACGCACATCCGACGGACTTACTACAGCGACCAGGGACGGCCGGTCGAGACGGCGGACATCGTGGTGCCCGCCGCGCACTGCGAGATCGTCTACGAGATCCCGATCAACCGTTAGCGGGCGGGCGGGCGGTTGGCGCCTACTGAATCCTTCGAAGCCGCGCCTCAGGCGTGCCTTTCGCGTGCCCCTTCCGTGCCCGATATACCGGGAAACCACGGTCAAAGGCGGGGTCGGAAGGGCAGCGGGCAAGGCAACGGCCCCCGACCATATCGCCTGGTCAGGGGCCGTAACACTGCGGTGGGTGTGGGATTTGAACCCACGGTGGCTCGCGCCACGACGGTTTTCAAGACCGTTCCCTTAGGCCGCTCGGGCAACCCACCCGTGCTCCGACCCACCCGGGGTGGAGCGCGTACAGAGTACCGGCCCCGACGGATCTGCGTCGGGCTTGGCCCACGCGGGGCCCGCCAGCGCTGTTGGAGGCCCCGCCCGGCCCGGCACGATGGAGGAGACCGCGCCCGCCGGCTTCCGCACCGACCCGCGGGCCGTCACAGCCGCCCTCCGGACGGGGCGCCGCCGATGTGATCATGGGCCCGCCCGTGCACCGCACGCCTTCCCGCTCGGCGGGCGGCAGGTGGGAGAGACCGCGGCCTGCCGCCAAAGCCGGACCGGCCCGGACCGGCACGGCTCCGTCCCCTCCGCGCTCTGTGGTGCGCGGGGCTCACATCCCCGGCGACTCGGATGGGTACGGCGCACCGCCGGCGTCCGCCGGCAGGGCCGCGGGCTTGCGCAGGCAGACGCCCACGGATGGAGCGCCCGTCCGGACGGTGAGCCGGGTGCCCGGTCACGGGGAGGCCGTGATCGAACGGGCACGCCGCTGCCTACGGGCGTACGGACGCCGTCATGGTCCGGGCCCGGCCGGCGGGGCCCGTACGACGGCGCCCCGCGCCCCCGGGGAGGAGGGGTGCGGGGCGCCGGGGGAGGCGGGCGTCGGTGTCAGCTGTCGCCCGTGCGGGAGCCCAGGGTCAGCTCCACCGTGCGGGAGCGGCCGTCCCGCTCGTAGGTGATGGTGACCTTGTCACCGGGCTTGTGCGTCCAGATCTCACCGATCAGCGTCGGGCCGGAGTCGATCACGCGGTCGTCGAGCTTGGTGATGACGTCACCGGCCTTGAGGCCGGCCTTGGCGGCGGGGCCGCCCGTCTCCACCGGGTCCGCGCCGCCGGCTCCCTGATCGGTGATCTTGGCGCCGTCGGCGGTGTCCTCCAGGGAGACGGAGGCGCCGATCTTGGCGTAGACCGGCTTGCCGGTCTTGATCAGCTGCTGGGCGACGTACTTCGCCTGGTTGATCGGGATGGCGAAGCCGAGGCCGATCGAGCCGGACTGACTGGTGCCGCCCATGCCGTTGGCGGCGGACTGGATCGCGGAGTTGATCCCGATCACATTGCCCTGCGCGTCGAGCAGCGGGCCGCCGGAGTTGCCCGGGTTGATCGAGGCGTCCGTCTGGAGCGCGCTCATGTACGAGGCTTTGCTGTTGCCGGATCCGTCGCTGGAGGCGACCGGGCGGTTCTTGGCGCTGATGATGCCGGTGGTGACGGTGTTGGACAGGCCGAAGGGGGCGCCGATCGCGATCGTGGAGTCGCCGACGGCCACCTTGTCGGAGTTGCCCAGCGTCAGCGGGTTGAGGTCCGAGGGGGCGTTCTTGAGCTTGATGACGGCGACGTCGTACCCCTGGGCGTTGCCCACGACCTCGGCGTCGTACTTCTTGCCGTTCGGGAAGGTCGCCGTGAGCTTGCCGCCGTCGACCGCCTGCGCCACCACGTGGTTATTGGTGACGATGTGGCCCTGGGTGTCGAACACGAAGCCCGTGCCCGTGCCGCCCTCGCCGCTGCTGCTCTCCGCCTGGATGGTGACGGTGCTGGGCAGCGCCCTGGTGGCCACGCCCGCGACCGTGCCGGGGGCGCGTTTGACGCCGCCGCCGCTGTCGGAGGCGGAGACGGTCGTGGAGGAGGTGCCGTCGTCGTTGCGGGCCAGGGTGTAGCCGAGGCCGCCGCCCAGGCCGCCCGCCACCAGCGCGGCGATCAGGACCGCGCCGAGCAGTCCGCCGCGCCCGCGGCCGGGCTTCGGGGCGGGCTGCTGGTACGGCGCGCCCCAGCCCGAGCCGACACCGGCCCCGCCCGCGGCGGCACCGTGGGCGGACGCCCCGCCGTCGTCGTACGGCGGGGTGCCGGGCGGCGGGGGCGGCCAGG
>NZ_AGBF01000145.1 GCF_000225525.1 Streptomyces zinciresistens K42
CGGTGCGCGGCGCCCGCCACGGCCGCCGGCCCGACCCTGAGCACGCCGCCAGCGCCGCCCGCGCCGCCCGTGCCGTCTGGGATTCCGGCACCCCACGCCCGCGTGCCCGGCGCCGCGACCGCACCCGCCTCCCCCGCGAGGAGCTGACCGGCCGACCGGCAGCGAGGCCCCGGCCGCCCTCGGGCGCCGGGACCCGGCACACCTCCCCACATCTCGCCCGTGGAGCACACCACATGCACGTTCAGCACCGCGCGCGGCACGACGCCGCGCGCGTCACCCTGCTCACCGAAGGCACCTACCCGCACAGCCACGGCGGCGTGAGCGTCTGGTGCGACCAGCTCGTCACCGGCATGCCCGACATCGAGTTCGACGTCATCGCCGTCACCGGCACCGGACGCGAACCCCTCGTGTGGGACCTGCCCGGCCATGTGCGCGGCGTCCTGCCGGTGCCCCTGTGGGGCGCCGCGCCCGACGGCCGCCCGCCGCGCGGCCGTTCGGGCAGGCAATTGGCCGACGCCTACGAGCGGTTCCTGACCGCGCTCGTCGACCCCGCCGCCGAAGCGGGCTTCGCGCCCGCCCTGTACACCCTGGCGGCGCAGGCCGCGGCGGGCCGGCTCAGCCCCTTCCTGCGGGACGACCGCGCGATCGCCGTCCTGACCGCCGTATGGAACCGGCCGGGGCTCGCCGTACGCGAGGCGCGGCCGTCCCTGCACGACGCGCTCACCGCCACCGCGCTGCTCGAACACGCGCTGCGCCCCCTGGCCGCGCCGCCCCCGAGGTCCGGGGTCGCGCACGCCGTCAGCGGCGGCCTCGCCGTCCTCCCCGGGCTCGTCGCCCGCGAACGGCACGGCGTTCCGCTGCTGCTCACCGAGCACGGCGTCTACCTGCGCGAGCGCTACCTCGGCCACCGCACCGCCACCTACCGCTGGCCGGTCAAGGCGGTCGTCCTCGGCTTCTTCCGGCTGCTGGCCGAGGAGAGCTACCGCAGGGCGGCGCTGATCACCCCCGGCAACCGCTACAACCGGCTCTGGGAGGAGCAGGGCGGCGCCGACCCGGCGGCGATCCGCACCGTCTACAACGGCGTCGACCCCGCCGCCTTCCCGCCGGCCGGCCCCGAGCCCGACACCCCCACCCTGAGCTGGGCCGGGCGGGTCGACCCCATCAAGGACCTGGAGACCCTCATCCGCGCCTTCGCGCTCGTCCGCGACCGGCTCCCGCAGGCCCGGCTGCGGCTGTTCGGCGGCACACCCCGGGGCGGCGAGACCTACCGCGAGCGCTGCGAGGCCCTCGCCGCCGCCCTCGGGCACGGCGACGCGGTGCGGTTCGAGGGCCGCGTCGACGACATCAAGGACGCCTACGCCGCGGGCAGCGTCGTGATGCTGTCCAGCATCAGCGAGGGCTTCCCGTTCACCCTCATCGAGGCCATGTCGTGCGGCCGGGCGACCGTCTCCACCGACGTGGGCGGCGTACGCGAGGCCGTCGGCGACACCGGCCTCGTGGTGCCGCCGCGCGACCCCGCCGCGATGGCCGCCGCCGCACTGGAACTGCTCGGCGACCCCGCCCGGCGCGGGGCCATGGGAGAGGCCGCCCGCCTGCGGGTGATCGAGCAGTTCACCCTGCGCCAGACCATCGACACCTTCCGCGCCGTCTACCGCGAACTGGCCGCGGGCAGGACCGAGCCGCCCGCCAGAATCGTGCTGCCCTCCCCGGCGGTCACCGGCGCGGGGAGCCTCACGCGATGAGCGGTCCGATATCCCTCGAACCCGGCGGCCCCGAACGGGACACCCTCGCGCCGCGCTCGGCCGTGCCCCGGCAGCCGCGCCGCAGACCCCGCTGGGCCCTGGACGACGCCGCCCTCGCGGCCGTGCTGCCCCGCCGCGGCCCCGACGAGCAGGCGGTGAACGCGCTCGCCGCCGAACTCGCCGACGCCGTGGGACCCG
Source organism: Streptomyces zinciresistens K42 (assembly GCF_000225525.1). Classification (GTDB taxonomy): domain Bacteria; phylum Actinomycetota; class Actinomycetes; order Streptomycetales; family Streptomycetaceae; genus Streptomyces; species Streptomyces zinciresistens. The sequence continues at coordinate 1,941 of NZ_AGBF01000145.1, forward strand.
CCGTCCACCCCTACGAGGTGGCCGCGCTGCTGGAGGCGGACGGCATGCCGGCCTCCCTGATCAAGGAACGCTACGGCCACCGGGACCTCTTCTCGCTGGCGACGGCGCTCTACGAGCGGGTGCCCCGCACCTTCCCCGAACCGCCGCCCCCCACCGACCCCTGGCGGCCCGACACCGTGCGCTGCCTGCTGCGCGGACTGCTGTTCGCGCTGCCCGCCCTCGCCTACCTGCTCACCGCGCCCCTGTGGCCGGTCCAGCGGTACGCGCCCGCGCTCGTCGTGGCGGGCATCGCCTCCTGGGCCTGGGGCCAGGCGCTCGGCCACCGCGCGCATCTGCGGCTGGCGACCGGGCGCCGGGAGGCGTCCGCCACCCTGCTGACCGGCTCCCTGCTGGGCACCGCCACCGCCACGGCCCTCGCCGTGCCGTTCGCCGCCGACGCCGCGGCCCTCGCCCTGGCCGCCGGGCAGTCGCTCTACCTGGCGGGCGCGGGTGTCCTGCTGGTCCTGGCCCGTGAACGGCTGCTGCTGGCCGCGCTCGGCCCGCTCGTCGCGGGCGCCGCCGTCCTCCCGTGGTGGGAGCCGGGCCCCGCGGTGCGGATCACGCTGCCCGTGCTGGCCCTGGCCGCCACCTGGACGGCGGCCGGCCGCGTCCTGTGGACGGACCGCGCGGCGGCGGGCGCGAACGGAGTCCCCCGCCCGCGGCTGCTGTCCTCCGTGCCCTACGGCCTGTTCGGGTTCGCCGCCGCCGTGCTCGTCATGCTCCTCGGCCGGGGACAGCCGTACACGGTGATCGCCCTGACCCTCAGCATGGGCCCGGCGGAATGGCTGCTCTACCGCTACCGGGGCTGGAGCGTCGCGGCACTGCGCGCCAGCGCGACCCCCACCGGCTTCCTGCTGCGCTCGACCGGCGTCCTCGCCCTCTGCCTCGGCGCCTATCTCCTGCTGCTGCTGCCCGCGGCAGTCCTCACCGGCTCCGGACCGGGCACCCTGCTGCCGCTCGCGGCCGCCCTGTGGACCGCCCTGCTGCTCCAGGCGTTCGGCATCGCCTGGCCGCCCGCCCTGCTCTGCCTCGCCGCGGCCGGTACCGCCGCGGCCGGTGCCCTGCCCGGCCCGCCCCCCGCACCCGCCGCGCCGCTCCTGCCGCTGGCGTGCGCCGCGGCCGCCGTCTGCCTCACCGCCTGCGCGATACGCCTGCTCGGCAGGCCGTCGCCGCACGCCTGACCAGCCCGCACGCACCTCCCCGGACCGCAGACCGCCCCCGCGCCCCGGCGCACGGACCGGCCCGCGCCCGGCAACCACCAGAAAGGGAAACAGAGTTGACCTCCGCACCGCTCGCAGCAGTCACCGGAGCCGAAGGCTTCATCGGCTCGCACCTGACCGAGGCGCTCGTCGCCCGCGGCCACCGCGTCAGGGCCATGGCCCAGTACAACTCCTTCTCCTCGTACGGCTGGCTGGAGACCCTGCCCGCCGACGTGCTCGACCAGGTGGAGATCGTCCTCGGCGACGTGCGCGACCCCGGCTCGGTGCGCGGCCTCCTCGACGGCGCCGACTGCGCCTACCACCTCGCCGCGCTCATCGCGATCCCCTACTCCTACCAGGCGCCCCACAGCTACGTGGACACCAACGTCACCGGCACCCTCAACGTCCTCGAAGCGGCACGGGCCCTGGACACCCCCCGCCTCGTGCACACCTCGACCAGCGAGACCTACGGCACCGCGCAGACCGTGCCGATCACCGAGGACCATCCCATAAACACCCAGTCCCCGTACGCCGCTTCGAAGGCCGGCGGCGACCGCCTCGCCGACAGCTACCACGCCAGCTTCGGCACCCCGGTGGTCACCCTGCGGCCCTTCAACACCTTCGGCCCCCGCCAGTCCATGCGGGCCGTCATCCCCACCGTCATCGCCCAAGTCGCGGCCGGGGAGCGCACCCTCACCCTCGGAGACCTGCGCCCCACCCGCGACTTCACCTACGTCGAGGACACCGCCCGCGCCTTCCTCGCGGTCGGCACCGCACCCGCGGAGCGGGTCGTGGGGCGCACCTTCAACGCCGGGACCGGCGGCGAGATCTCCGTCGGCGACCTGGTCGCCCTCATCGGCAAGGTCATGGACGCCCCGCTCGACGTCCGCGAGGACAGCGCCCGCCTGAGACCCGCCGCCTCCGAGGTGATGCGGCTCGTCGCCGACGCCGGCCGGCTGACCGCCGCGACCGGCTGGCAGCCGGACAGCACCCTGGAGGAAGGGCTCGCGCGGACCGCCCGGTGGTTCACCGACCCGGCCAACCTGGCCCGCTACAAGACCGGCATCTACAACATCTGACCGAGCGGCACGTACCTCAGGAGGTATGCCATGCACGCAGTGATCCTGGCCGGTGGGAAGGGTGTCCGGCTGCGGCCGTACACCACCGCGCTGCCCAAGCCGCTCGTCCCCATCGGCGACCAGCACGCGATCCTGGAGATCGTGCTGCGCCAGCTCTCCGCGTCCGGCTTCACCCACTGCACCCTCGCCATCGGCCACCTGGGCGAGATCATCCGCGCCTACGTCGGCGACGGCGGCCAGTGGGGCCTGCGCGTCGACTACGCCACCGAGGAGAGCCCGCTCGGCACCATGGGCCCCCTGCTCACCCTGCGCGAGCGGCTGCCCGAGCACTTCCTCGTCATGAACGGCGACGTCCTCACCGACCTCGACTACGCCGACCTGCTCCGCAGCCACCGGGCGTCGGGCACCCCGCTGACCATCGCCACCTACGCCCGCAAGGTGCACATCGACTTCGGGGTGCTGACCACCGACGCCGGCCGGGTCGTCGCCTTCACCGAGAAGCCCAGCGTCGACTACCGGGTCTCCATGGGCGTCTACGGCGTCTCCCGCGCCACCCTCGACGACTACACCCCCGGGCTGCCGCTCGGCTTCGATGAACTGGTGATGGACCTGCTCGCCTGCGAACGGCCCCCGCACGCCTACGAGTTCGACGGCTACTGGCTCGACATCGGGCGCCCCGACGACTACGACCGCGCCAACGCGGAGTTCACCAGCCGCAGGTCGCTCCTGCTCAAGGGGGCCTGAACCACCGTGCACATCCTCGTACTCGGCGCGACGGGCTTCCTGGGCCGGCACGTCACCGAGCGGCTGCGCGCCCTGCCGGACGCGCGGGTGCTGCTCGCCGGCCGCTCCCGCGCGGCCGACGTCACCGTCGACCTCGCCGCCGACCGCCCGCAGGAGATGGCGGCGGCGCTGGCGGAGGCCGCGCCCGACGCCGTGGTCAACTGCGCGGGCGCCACCGGCGGCGACGCGGTCACCCTCGCGGAGGTCAACGCCCGCGGCCCCGCCGCCCTGTGCGCGGCGCTGCGGACGGCGGCGCCGGGGGCCCGCCTGGTCCATCTGGGCTCGGCCGCCGAGTACGGCCCCACCGGTCCGGGGCTGCGGGTCACGGAATCCGCGCCGACCCGCCCGGCCGGCCCCTACGGCGCGACCAAGCTGGCCGGCACGGTGGCGGTGACCGCGTCCGGACTGGACGCCGTCGTCCTGCGGGTGGGCAATCCCGTGGGCCCGGGAGCCCCGGCCACCGGGCTGCCGGGCCGGGTCGCCGCCCTGCTCGCGGAGGCCGGGGACGACCCGGGGGCGACACTGCGCCTCGGCGACCTCTCCGCGCACCGCGACTTCGTCGACGCGGGCGACGTGGCACGGGCGGCCGTGCTCGCGGTGACCGCGGCGCGGCCGCTGCCGCCGGTGCTGAACATCGGCGGCGGCGACGCCCGCCCGGTGCGGGACCTCGTGCGCTGCCTGGCCGACGCGGCCGGCTTCCGCGGCCGGATCGCCGAGGCGGGCGGCGGATCCGCCCGGTCCGCGCGGGTGTCCTGGCAGTGCTCGGACATCACCGCCGCCCGTGAGGCCCTGGGCTGGTCCCCGGCGCACCGCCTGGAGGAGTCCCTCGCGGCCCTGTGGGCGGCGGCCCGCCCCCGGGAGCGGGCCGGCGAGGAGGTTCCGGCGCGGTGAGCCTGCTGATCCCGCTGTACGTGCATCCGGCCGAGGACCCGGGGGCCTGGCACCGGCTCGCCGCCCGCGCCGACAGCACCTACGGCGTCGTCATCAACCCGGCCGACGGGCCCGGCCGCCGGCCCGACCCGGCGTTCGTCACGGCGGCCAGGGCGCTGCGCGAGGCGGGCGCCCGGCTGCTCGGGTACCTCGACACGGACTACGGGGCCCGCGAACCCGCCGAGATCACCGCCGATCTGCGCCGGCACCAGGAGTGGTACGCGGTCGACGGCTGCTTCCTCGACCAGGTGCCGGCCGCCGCGCACGGGCTGCCGGACTGCCGTCGCCTGGTGCGTTCCGTGCGACGGCTCGGCGCCTCGCCCGTCGTCCTGAACCCGGGCGTCCACCCGGCGCCCGGGTACGCCCGCCTCGCCGACCTCACGGTCACCTTCGAGGGCCCCTGGTCCCGCTACGTGTCGGACTTCAGCCGCCCCGCGTGGACCGAACGGCTCCCCGCCGAGCGGCTGTGCCACCTGGTGTACGGCGTGCCCGGCCCCCTGGTGCCGCTCGCCCTGCGCACCGCCCGGGAGCGGGGCGCCGGAGTGTGCGGGCCGGTGACGGGCGAACCGCCCAACCCCTGGTCCGGGCTCACCCCCGCGCTGACCGAGACGGAGGGCTGAGGAGGCCCGCCCGGGACGCGGCTCCGGAGCCTCGGCGGGCGGCGTGCACACCGGACGCCGCGGCACCGGAGCCGCCGCCCTAGCCGCCGGCGCCGCCCGCTCCCATGACGACCCGGATGGTCTTCCCGGCGGCCGTGGGGGTGACGGTGACGTGCCCGCCGAGCCGCAGGACGAGGGGCCAGCCGAAGCCGCCCGGCGTGGCGGAGCCGTCGCGGGCCACGGCACGGGGCGGGACCGGTGAGGCGTCGCTCACGCTCACGGTGAGCGTGTCGGCGTCGAGCCGGGCGTCGAAGGCGGTCAGCCCGCCCCCGTGCCGTACGGCGTTGGTCACCAGCTCGGTGACGACGAGCAGGATGTCGTCGACGACCGCCTGGGGGGACGCCTGTCCCGGCGTCGCGGCGCGCTGGAGGAGCCGGCGGACATGGGAGCGGGCCGCGGCCGCGGTGGCGGGCCGCCGCGGCGGGTCGTCGGCCACTCCCGCGGGGGTCACCTCTCCTCCTTCGTGCCCCACGTGCCCGTAACACCCCTTTCGCTGTTCGCTCTTGCTGCCCCCACGATGAACCGTCAGGAGCGATGAGGGCTGGCTTCCGCGCGGACCAGGGCCATGGCCGCGGTCAGCCGGGGTGCCGTCGTGAAGACGCGGGCGGTGTCGGTGAGGTCCAGCAGACGCCGCACGAGCGGCGGGACCCCGGCGAGGACGAACGCCAGACCCGCCCGCTCGTGCTGACGCTGTGCCGTGAGCAGGGCGTGCAGCAACGAGGAGTCGGCGAAGGCCAGTTGGGACAGGTCGACCACGGTGGCGCGGGCCGCGCCGTCGCGCGCGGCGCTCAGCGCGGCGGTCACCGTGTCGGCCTCGTCGGCGTCGAACTCTCCGGCGATCCGCACGACCCGCACACCGTCGACCATGATCTCGGTGATCTCGGCTTCGTCGTTCACCGGGGCATTCTCGCAGGTCGAGCGGTTTCGAGGAAGGCGGGGGAGGGCTCCGCCCCCGGGAGGGGCGCACGTCGCCCCGCGCGCCGCCGTTCCGGGGGCGCGGCGCACGCGGTCACGGCTGCCGAGGGGGCAGCGGCGGACGGGTGGCCCCGCCCTGCCCGGACTCGTCCGCCCGGTCGGTGAACAGGTCCGCCGTGCCGGTCATCTCCAGCAGGCGCTGCAAGGCTGTGGGCCGGTTCTCCAGGTGCAGCCGCGTCGCCGACCCGGACGCCGCCCGGTGGATCATGAGCAGGGAGGCCAGCCCCAGGGAGTCGCACAGGGTCATCCGCGCGCAGTCGAGATGCAGCCGGCGCGGCGGGGGCTCGGCGCCCAGGCACAGCCGCGCCGCCGCCGTCAGTTCCTCGGCGGTGTCCCAGTCCAGATCGCCGGTGATGCTGATGCGGGCGCCGCCCTCGGCGTCCAGGGACGTGGCCAGGTCGAAGATGTGGTCCGGTGATGTGTTCATGCGCTGCTGTCGGGTCCGGGAACGGGCGGACGGGCGTCGCGCCGCCGCAGGGTCTCACGGCCCCGGGCGAGGAAGCCCAGGGCCCGGGGGAAGTCCTTGAGTTCCTCCTCAAGGAGGACGAGGCAGGGGTCGAGTACACGTGAGGGTACGCGACGCGCCTCCAGGATGTCGCCGGTCCAGTCGAGGAAGCCGGTGAACAGGTCCCCGTCGTCGGTGTACAGCGCGCACCCCAGGAACTCCACGACGTGCGCGACGTCCTCGGCGGTGCGCTCGTGCTGGGCGTCGGTGTACGCGCGCATCGCCGGCACCCGCTCCAGCAGTCCGGCCAGCGCGTTCTTCACCAGCTGCCGCCTGCTGCGCAGGACGAGGGTGTACTCCTGGTCCGCCAGGTGCGGCAGGTCCTCGATGCTCTGCCGGACGGCGCCGCGCGCGGGGCGGCGCAGGCCCCGGCCGAGCAGTTCGGCCGCGGCCCGCGCGTCGGGAGCCCAGGCGTCCGCGCCCAGGAGGCGGGCGTAGCGGCCGTCGAAGCCGAAGGCGGAACCGCCCGCGACGACCGGGATCGCGAGGGCCTGCACGGCCGTGATCGCGGTGTGCGCGGCCGGCAGCCGCAGCGGGATCGAGGAGGACAGGGCCACCGCCGTGGGCGACGTGGAGTGCAGATGCGCGATCAGGTGCGGGGTGGGCACCTGGGCGCCGAGGAAGTCCACCCGGTAGCCGCGCCCGCGCAGCACCTCGGCCAGCAGCCGGGCGGGCAGCGCGTGCCACTCGCCGTCCACGCACGCCACCGTCACGGTGCCCGCCGCCCCCGTCGGCGACGGCTCGGGGATCCGGTGGGCCATGGCCGCGATGATCCGGTCGTGGATCGCCGTGGCGGAGTGCTCCTGGGCCACGCTGAACCGGTTCTCGGCCCACGCCCGGCCGACCTCGCGCTGGACGGCCGCGATGACGTCCAGCAGGACGTCCTCGGTGCCCGCGCCCGAGTCCAGGGCGCCGAACACCGCCCGCGCCGCCGCGTACTCGTCGCGGGCGCACACCGCCTGCCACAGCTCCCGGCGGGCACGCGCCAGGGTGTCGCCCTCTGCCGCGGTGAGCGCCTCGGTCATGTGGTGTACCTGCCCGGCGTGTGCCCGTCCACGGCGGTCAGGTGCGTCGTGCGGGGCGCCGTGATCGCCATGACCGCGATGTCGTCGTGGCGGTTGTCGCCGATCCACTCCGCCACGAGCATGTGGACCCGTTCGACGACTGCCTCGGCGGGCATGCCGGCGCACTCCGCCAGCGCGGCCCGCAGCCGCCGGTCCCCGAACATGACGTCGCCCAGGGGGCCGCCGCGCGCCTCGGTGACCCCGTCGGTGAACAGCAGGCAGCTCTCGCCCGGCCGGAGGTCGACCTCCGCGCTCGTGGCCCTGACGTCGGGCAGCGCGCCGATCAGGGTGCCCGAGGTGGCCGCCTCCTCCACGGTGCCGTCGTGCCGCACGATGAGCGGCAGCGGGTGGCCCGCGCTGGTCAGGCTCAGACGGGTGGTCCCCTCGCGGCGCAGCACCGAGGCGAGCACCAGCGTGGCGAACCGCGTGTGACGGCTGTTCAGCAGCGCGCCGTTGAGCATCCGCAGCAGTTGCAGATGGTCTCCGGCCAGCGGCAGCAGCGCCTGGAGGGTGCTGCGGATCTTGCCCGTCAGCACGGCGGCCTCCAGGCCCTTGCCGCACACGTCCCCGAGGACGGCGAGGGTCTTCTCGCCGGGCCCGGTCCCGGGATGGACGTCGTAGAAGTCCCCGCCGACGCGCTCGCTGTCCTGGGAGGCGCGGTAGGCCCCGGCGAACTCCACGCCGTGCACCCGCTGCAGCATGGGCGGCAGCAGCTCGGCCATGAGCGTCGCCGTGATGCCGCTCTGCTCCATGTACAGCCTGGCCGCGGACAGCGCCGCGCCGGCGCGGGCGGCGAAGACCCGCGCGAAGACCTCCTCGGAGGTGTCGAAGGCCGCGTGGTCGCTGCGCCGCAGCAGGATCAGCGCCCCGGCGGGCACGCCGTGGCCGGGCAGCGGGGTGACCACGACGGAGCCCACGGGGCCGCCGAAGCCGCCCGGCACCGCCCAGTCGGGCAGCGAGGCGGGGTCGATCCACCGCGACGGCACCGGCGGGAAGCCCTGGAGGGCCTCCGCCAGGCCGGGCACGGCGGAGGGGTCGATGCGCGCCAGCAGGTGCTCGACCTCGCCGTCGACGCACGTGGCCAGCGGGTGGCGCCTGCCGGAGGCGGGGGCGACCAGGACGGCGGCGTCGGCCAGGAACTCGGCCGCGAGCTCCACCGCGACCTCCATGCACCGCTGCGAGTTCAGCGAGGCCAGCAGCCGGCTGGAGGCGTCGGCGAGGAACGCGGTGCGCTCCTGCTCGCTCTTCAGCGCCGCCTCGGCGAGCGCGCGGTCGGTGTCGTCGACCAGCCACCACACGATCTGTCCGTCGACTCCGCGCGTGGGATGCGCCTCCAGCGACCACTGCGCGTGCCGGCCGCGTGCGGAGCCCCCGGGACCCGCCGCCGGTTCCCCGGCGCCCTCCGAAGCCCGGCCGTGGGCCTGGACGAGCCAGTCCGGTGCCACGTCGGCGAGCGGCACGCCGGCCGCGGCCCGGGGGAAGAGTCCCGCCGCCCGCGCGTTGACCTCCACGACCCCGCCGTGCGCGTCCACGACCAGCGCCGGGTAGGGCGCCCGCATCCACGAGGCGCCCACGGACGACAAGAGGCCCTGTCCCGCGTGCGCGGGAGGCCGTTCCACACGCGTCATGATCGTCAGCCCCGTGCTGTGCGGGGCCGTCACCTTTCACTCGACGACACGTCCCTGACACCCTCTCGCACAATGCGCCGGTCCATCAATCGGCCGGTCAATCTTCACAATCCGGTCACATCGCCGGTGTGAGGGGGTGAACACCGGTCCGAGTGCCCGGTCCCGCACGCCTCAGCCCTCAACGGCCCGTGCCGTGTCCTCCGGGTCGGCCCGGACGCACCACGGGGACCGCTCCGGGTCCCGCGGCTGCTCGCACCGGCCCCGTACGGCGACCCGGACGCGGCAGCGCGGTGCGGCCCCGCTACGTCACCCGGACCCCGACGATGCAGGTGTCGTCGTCGGTGTCGGACCTGCTGTAGGTCAGCAGCCGGTCCAACTGCTGCTCCAGCGTGGGCGGCACCGTGCGCGCCGCCGCCAGCAGCTGGGTCAGCGACTCCTCCACGGACCGGTCCCGGCGCTCGATCAGACCGTCGGTGTACATCAGCAGGGTGTCGTCCACGGCCAGCTGCACCTCGTGCTCCTCGTACACCGCCTCGGGCACGGCGCCGAGCAGCAGGCCCTTGACCAGGGGGAGCGGCGTCGCGTCGCTGCCTCGGACCAGGACCGGCGGCAGATGGCCGGCCCTCGCCCAGCGCAGGGTGTGGTGCTCGGGGTCGTACAGCCCGCACACCGCCGTCGCGGTGACGGCGCCCGTGAGGTGGTGGGCGACCATGTTGAGCCACGACAGCAGCTGGGCGGGACCCGCTCCGGTGACGGCGAGGCCGCGCAGCGCGTTGCGCAGCACCACCATGGTCGTGGCCGCGTCGATGCCGTGCCCGGCGACGTCCCCGACGCACAGCAGCACCAGCCGCGACGGCAGCACCACGGCGTCGTACCAGTCGCCCCCGACGAGGTGCTGGGTCTCCGCGGGCCGGTAGCGGACCGCCACCCGCAGCCCGGGGGCGTCCAGCGGCGCCTGCTCCGGAGGCATGATCGCGTGCTGCAGCTGCAGGGTGAGCCGGTTGCGTTCGCTGGCCTGCTGCTCGGAGTGGGCGAGCTGGTCCCGGGTGGCCGCCAGGGCGACCTCGGTCCAGTGGTGCGCCGAGATGTCCTGATAGGCGCCCCGCACGACCAACGGCCTTCCGTCGGAGTCGAGTTCGGGCTCGGCCACCACCCGGATGTGCCGGGTCACGCCGTCCGGCCGCATGAGCCGGAACGCCGTGGACGCGGCACGCCGGTGGTGCAGCAGGGTGCGCAGGAACCGCCCGATGGCGACCGCGTCGTCCGGGTGGGCGTGCGCGGCGAGGTCCTCCAGCGGGACGGGCCCGCTGGACAGCGGCTTGCCGTACAGGCCGTGGAGCTGGGCGTTCCAGGTGATCTCGCCGGTGAGGAGGTTCTCCTCGAAACCGCCGATGCGGCCGAGGCGCTGGGCGTGCTGGAGCAGGCTCGCCAGCCGGGCCGTCTCGTCCTCCATGCGCCAGATGAGCAGCACGCAGCCGCCGTGCCGGCTGGCGTTGACGTCCGCGACCGCCGCCAGCGGGACGTCGTCGACGAGCGCGGTCAGCCGCATCCGGCGGGCGCGGAACGGCTCGCCCGTGGCGTACACCCGCTCGATCTGCTCGAACAGCTCGCTCTCCCCGGCGACCATGGGGTACGCCTCCAGCAGCAGGGAGCCGCTGACGGCGCTGCGCGGGCGGCCGCTCGGGTCCAGGAAGCGGGCGTTGACGTGGTGCACGCGGAAGTCGGCGAGTTCCCCGTCGGTGTCCAGGTGCGGCACGAGCACCAGGGCGGGGTCGTGGAGCCCGTCGGCGAGGTCCATCAGCTCCGCGACGTCCGGCAGCACCCCGCAGCGGGCGTCGCCCGCCGGGTGCCGGGCGGAGGACGTCTCCAGCGTGTGGGCGCACAGTTCCGCCAGCGCCTCGACCTGCCGGACGATCTGCGGGGACTGGGGCTCCAGCCGGGTCGGCCAGACGATCTCCAGGACGCCGTGGATACGGCCGCCGGTCCCCGCCGGCACGGCGACCCGCCCGCCGTCGGGATGGTGGTGACGGCCGATCGAGGGCAGCCCCGCCTCCGACAGGCAGCCGATCCAGTGGCCGGTGCGTTCGCCGCCCAGCCCGCGCCGCGCCACGGTCGCCACCCCCGGCGGGACGTAGCGCCAGCGGTCCGCCTCCGCGGGCGAGAACCCGGCGCTGCCCGCCAGGGTGAGCGAACCGTCGCCGCCCAGCGCCCAGATGGCCACCGCCTCCGCCCCGAGCGGGCGCAGCGCGTGCTCCATCAGCGACTGCGCCACGGCCTGGGCGTCGTCCGCGGCCAGCGCGCCGCTCTCGGCGGCCCGCAGCCGTACGGCGGAGGAGTCGCCGAGAGCGGTCTCCCCGGCGGGGGCGCCGCCCGCCGTGTTCGCGAGGAACGCGTCCGTCACCTCCGAGAGCCGGTCGCGGGACGCCTGGTTGATGACCTCGACCGCGAAGGCCAGCGGGGACACGCCCGCCTGCTCGGTCAGCTCGCCGAGCTGCCGGGCCGCCTGGGCGGGACCGCACCCGAGCCGCTCGACGAGGATGCCCTTGGCCAGTTCGATCAGGGCCCGCCCGTCCGCCTCCGCCTGGGCGGTGCGCACCTCCTGGCGCAGCCGCTCCACCGTGGCCGCCAGCCGGCCGACGGGGGAGTGCGGGCGGCTCGCGCCCCGCCCGTCGCCGCCGCGGGCGACGGGTACCGCGGACCGCGGCGGAACGCCGGGCGCCGGTGCGGTGCCCGCCTCGGCCGGCTCAGGGGATTGGCTCACGGTTGACCTGTTCGTCGGCGGGGACGTCCGGGGACGCCGGGTGGTCGGCGGCGGGGCACGGCGGCCCGCCGGTCACACGCTCAGCCAGCGCTGGACGCGGCCGATGAGGTCGTCGGTGTCGACGGGCTTGGTGACGTAGTCGTTCGCCCCCGACGCCAGGCTCTTCTCCTGGTCGCCCGGCATGGCCTTGGCGGTGACCGCGATGATGGGCAGCCGCGCGTACTGGGGCATCGCGCGGATCTCGGCGGTGGCGGCGTACCCGTCCATCTCCGGCATCATCACGTCCATCAGGACCAGCGACACGTCCTGGTGGGCGAGCAGGGTCTCGATGCCCCGGCGGCCGTTGTCGGCGTGCAGGACCTGGAAGCCGTGCAGCTCCAGGGCGCCGCTGAGCGCGAAGAGGTTGCGTGCGTCGTCGTCGACGACCAGGACCGTGCGGCCGAGGAGGGCGTCGTCGACGACCCGGGCCCTCGCACGCCGCGGCTCCTCGGCGCGCACCAGGGACAGCACGTCCCCGGGCTCCTCGGCGGACAGATGCAGGGTGATGCGCTCCCGCAGCTCGTCCAGGCTGGAGAGGAAGTCCAGCGGGCGGCCGGCGGCCCGCGAGCGCAGCAACTGCTCCTGGGCCAGGTCCACATGGTGGCCGGTGTGCACCAGCACGGGCACGCTCGCCAGGGCCGAGTCGCCCTCCATGGCCCGCAGCAGGCGCGCGCCCTCCTCGTCGGCCATGCCCAGCTCCAGCACGACGCAGTGGCAGGGCTCGGCGGCCAGCGTGCTCGCCGCCTCCTGCGCCCCGACCGCCGTGATGATGTCGATCGCCCCGAGCGGGTCGCCGGGGTCGGGCGCGAGGTCGGCCACCGCGCGCTCGGCCACCAGGCTCAGCAGGCCGCGCGTACGGCCCTCGACGACCAGCAGCCGGCGTCTGCGCGGCTCGGGCGCCCGGACGGCGGCCGTCTCCGCGGCGGCGGACGGCGGCAGTTCGGCGGCGCCGTGCCGCGCCGGCTGCTCGGCCGGCCGTCCGCCGTCCGGCAGACCGGCGAAGTCCGCGCGGGCGACGGGCAGATGGAGTGTGAAGGTGCTGCCCCGGCCGGGTGTGCTGTCGACCGTGACCGCGCCGCCGAGCAGGTGCGCGATCTCCCGGGTGATCGACAGTCCGAGGCCCGTGCCGCCGTACTTGCGGCTCGTGGTCCCGTCCGCCTGCTGGAACGCCCCGAAGATCGTCTCCAGTTGCTGCTGGGGGATGCCGATGCCGGTGTCCTTGACCCGGAACGCCACGACGGGGCCGCCCCGGTGGACGCCCGCCGGGACCTCCCGGTCCGCGGCGGGCTCGATACGCAGCTCCACGCCGCCCTGCTCGGTGAACTTCACCGCGTTCGACAGCAGGTTGCGCAGCACCTGGCGGAGCCGGGAGCCGTCGGTCAGCAGGTCGACGGGGGTGCCCGGCGCCGTGGCCACCGTGAACTCCAGGCTCTTCTGCGAGGTCATCGGGCGGAACGTCGCCTCGACGTACTCCAGCAGCTCGCGCAGCGGGACCCGCTCCGGGGTGACGTCCATCTTGCCCGCCTCGACCTTCGACAGATCGAGGATGTCGTTGATCAGCTGCAGCAGGTCGGAGCCGGCCGAGTGGATGATGCCCGCGTACTCGACCTGCTTCGGCGTGAGGTTGCGCGAGGGGTTCTGGGCCAGCAACTGCGCCAGGATCAGCAGGCTGTTGAGCGGGGTGCGCAGTTCGTGGCTCATGTTCGCCAGGAACTCCGACTTGTACTTCGACGCCAGCGCCAGCTCCTGGGCGCGGGTCTCCAGTTCCTGGCGGGCCTGCTCGATCTGGAGGTTCTTCGCCTCGATGTCGCGGTTCTGCGAGGCGAGCAGGGACGCCTTCTCCTCCAGTTCGGCGTTGGAGCGCTGGAGTTCGTCCTGCTGCACCTGCAACTCGGCGGAACGCGACTGGAGTTCGGCGGTCAGCCGCTGCGACTCGTCCAGCAGCTCGTCGGTGCGCGCGTTGGCCACGATGGTGTTGAGGTTGACGCCGATCGTCGGCATCAGCTGGGCGAGGAAGTCCTCGTGGATCTGGGTGAAGCGGGTGACGGACGCCAGCTCGATGACACCGAGCACCTGGTCCTCGACGACGACGGGCAGGACCGTCAGCGCGGTGGGGACCGTCCGCCCGAGGCTGGAGGAGATCGTCACGTAGCCGGGCGGCAGTTCGTCCACGCTCACCGGACGGCGGTTGCGGGCGGCCTGGCCGACCAGGGACCGTCCGACCCGGATGCGCTCGGGCCGGTCGGTGTCGTCGGGATAGCCGTAGGACCCGACCAGCCGCAGCTCGGGGCCGCGCGGGCTGTCCTCGGCGAGGTAGAAGGCGCCGTACTGCGCGGAGACCAGCGGGGAGAGCTCGTCCATGATCAGCTCGGCGACGACGGGAAGGTCGCGGTGGCCCTGCATCAGGCTGGAGATCCGGGCGAGGTTGGTCTTGAGCCAGTCCTGCTCCTGGTTGGCCCGGGTGGTCTCGCGCAGGGACCCCACCATGGAGTTGATGTTGTCCTTGAGCTCGGCGACCTCGCCGGACGCCACCACGGTGATCGACCGGGTCAGGTCGCCCTCGGCGACGGCGCTCGCGACCTCGGCGATGGCCCGGACCTGGCGGGTCAGGTTGCCGGCCAGCTCGTTGACGTTCTCCGTCAGCCGCTTCCAGGTGCCCTCGACGCCCTCGACCTCCGCCTGTCCGCCGAGGCGGCCCTCGCTGCCGACCTCGCGCGCGACGCGGGTGACCTCGGCCGCGAACGACGACAGCTGGTCGACCATCGTGTTGATGGTGGTCTTCAGCTCCAGGATCTCGCCGCGCGCGTCGACGTCGATCTTCTTCGACAGGTCGCCGCCCGCCACCGCGGTGGTCACCAGGGCGATGTTGCGGACCTGCCCGGTGAGGTTGTTGGCCATGGAGTTGACGTTGTCGGTGAGGTCCTTCCAGGTGCCCGCCACGTTCGGCACCTGGGCCTGTCCGCCGAGGCGGCCCTCGGTGCCGACCTCGCGGGCGACGCGGGTGACCTCGTCGGCGAACGCGGAGAGCGTGTCGACCATCGTGTTGATGACGTCCGCGAGAGCCGCGACCTCGCCCTTGGCCTCGACGGTGATCTTCTGCGACAGGTCGCCGCGTGCGACGGCGGTGGCGACCTTGGCGATGGAGCGGACCTGGCCGGTCAGGTTCGACGCCATCACGTTGACGTTGTCCGTCAGGTCCTTCCAGGTGCCCGAGACGCCCCGGACGATGGCCTGTCCGCCCAGGTTGCCCTCGGTGCCGACCTCGCGGGCGACGCGGGTGACCTCGTCGGCGAACGCGGAGAGCTGGTCGACCATCGTGTTGATGGTGGTCTTGAGTTCCAGGATCTCGCCGCGGGCGTCCACGGTGATCTTCTGGGAGAGGTCGCCCTGCGCGACCGCGGTGGCCACCTGGGCGACGTTGCGGACCTGGGCGGTGAGGTTGCCCGCCATGAAGTTGACGGAGTCGGTGAGGTCGCGCCAGGTGCCCTTCACGCCCTTGACGTCCGCCTGTCCGCCGAGG
>NZ_AGBF01000144.1 GCF_000225525.1 Streptomyces zinciresistens K42
GGGGGACGGTGAGCCAGCCGGCGCGCCCATGACGAGGTCGGGGTCGGGCAGGTCCTCCGCCAGGGCGGTGACGGCGGCTGTGAGGCGGCCGAGGTCGTCGCCGCACGCGACAGCGCGGTGGCGGAAGGCGGTTCGGGTGGTGGCGAGGGAGTGGCCGACCTCCGCGGGTGCGGCGTCCGGGTGGCGCGCCAGGTGGTCGCGCAGACGTGCCGCCTGGGCGCGCAGGGCGGCCGGGCTGGTGGCGGAGAGCGGCCACAGCACGCAGTCGGCGGCGAGGGCGGGGCCGGGTTCGGCGGCGGGTTCCGCGGGGGTGGGGCCTTCCACGACCACATGGCAGTTGGTGCCGCCGAGGCCGAAGGAGGACACCCCGGCCAACGGGGGGCGTCCGGTGCCGGGCCAGGGCGTCAGGTCTGTCTGAACGCGCAGGTTGAGCGCGTCGAGGGGGATGCGGGGGTTGGGGGTGACGTGGTGCAGCGTCGGGGGAACCTGGCGGTGGCCCGCGCTCAGCAGGACCTTGAGCAGACCGACGATGCCGGCCGCGCCTTCCAGGTGGCCGATGTTGGTCTTGACGCTGCCGACGGTGAGCGGGTCGCCGTCCGGTCGCCCCGTACCGAGGGCGGCGCCTAGGGCCGCGGCCTCGACCGGGTCGCCCACCGGCGTCCCGGTTCCGTGGAGTTCGACGTAGTGCAGGTCGGCGGGGTCGGTGCCGGCCCGCCGGTGGGCGAGGCGGAGAACGTCCTCCTGGGTCTCGCGGCGTGGCACGCCGAGCGCGTCGCCGCCGCCGTCGTTGTTGACGGCGCTGCCGCGGATGACGCCGAGGACCCGGTCCCCGTCGGCGCGGGCCAGGTCGAGCGGCTTGAGGACGAGGACGGCGCCGCCCTCTCCGCGCACGTAGCCGTCGGCGCGCTCGTCGAAGGTGTGGCAGCGGCCGGTGGGAGAGAGACCGCCCATGCGCTGCGAGGCGGCGGTGGAGCCGGGTCCGGCGATCAGGTTGACGCCGCCCACGAGCGCGGTGGTGGCCTCGTTCTTCCTGAGCAGTTCGCACGCGAGGTGCACGGCGACGAGCGAGGACGACTGCCCGGTGTCGACGGTGAGGCTGGGGCCGGTCAGCCCGAGGGTGTGGGAGAGGCGGTTGGCCAGCATCGCCCGCCGGGTCCCGGTGAACGAGTGGTGGGTGAGGGCGTCGGGGCCTCCCCCGTGGGTAAGTTCGGCGTAGTCGTCCCAGATCGCTGCGGCCAGCACGGCCGTCCGGCTGCCGCGCAGGCCCGCAGGGAGGGTGCCCGCGTTCTCCAGGGCCTCCCAGCCGAGTTCGAGGAGCAGTCGCTGCTGGGGGTCGGTGGCGGCGGCCTCACGGGGGGAGATGCCGAAGAACTCCGCGTCGAAGGTGTCGATGCGGTCGAGGTAGCCGGCGACCGCGGGGGCGCCCTCGGTTCTGCGGCCGGCGGGGAGTTCGCGTACGGCGTCGCGGCCGGTGCGGAGCAGTTCCCAGAAGGCGTCGGGGCCGTCGGCACCGGGCAGGCGGCAGGCCACGCCGATCACGGCGACGGGCGCGTCGTGCTCGTGCGGTACGGGCGGCGGCGTGGCCGTCGACGTCTCGGGGGCCGGCGCTTCGGGGGCCGATGCCCTGAGAGCCGACGTCCCTGAAGCCGATGTCCCTGGAGTGGCCCCGAGGGTCGGTGCCCCGGCCGTCGATGCCACGGGGGCCGATTCCTCGGGCGTCGCCGCCTGCGGCGCCGGTGCCCCGGCCGTCGGCTCCCCGGGCCCCGGGGCGGGTCGGTCCGCCGTGGTCCGCGGGCCGGATCCGTGCGCCGTCGACTCGTCGTTCCTCATGCCTTCAGCCCCCGCTGACCAGGTGGTTCCGTTGGTGGTGCGGCTTTCTGACGCCGTACGGCACCCTTCGGGCACCGCTCGTCATTGTGTGCGGGTACCTGCGGCACGGCCCCCGTGGTCTCCCCCGGCCACACCCCCAGACTTTTCCGGGGGTCTACGGCGCCCTCGCCCCCGAGGTGGGACGCCGCAGGCCTCCGGGGCGGTCCGGCGGCGCGTCAGACGGCCGTCCGGCCCGGGGCGGGGTGAGCGGCACCGAGCGTGCCGATGCCCCGCAGGGCCACGGCGGCAGCGGTGCCGATCGCGTGGAGGAGCTCCTCCGAGGCCGGGTCGTCCGGCAGCACGGTGAGCGCGGTGTTGACGAGCGCCCCGACGAGGGCCCCGACCGCGGCGGCCGCTTCCGCCGGGGTGATCTCGTCCGGGAAGGTGCGCCGCAGGGCGTCGGTGAGTGCGCGCTGAGCGCCGGTGATACGGCGCATGGCACCCGCCTGGAGCGCGGGTGTGGAGAGCACCAGCCGGATGCGCCGGGAGGCGAGCTCGCCGGAGAGGTCCTGTCCGGCGGCCCCGCTGTCGACCGTGTCCCGCAAGGCGCGCAGCAGCGCGTCGGCCGGTCCCTCGCCGGTTCGGCGCTCCGTCACGCGCCGTACGGCGTCATCGATCCGCACGCCGGACTCGGCGAACAGGATGTCCTCCTTGCTGGGGAAGTACGCGAAGAAGGTGCGGGTGGAGACCTCGGCCGCGGCGGCGATCTCGGCAACCGTCGTCTCGTCGTACCCCTTGGCGTACATGAGTTCCACCGCGGCGGCGATCAGCGTGGCACGTGTCCGTTGCTTCTTGCGTTCGCGCAGTCCGGGGGCGGGTACCTGCTCTCCGGAGCTCGTGGTGTGCGGCGAGGTCGCGTGCGGAGCGATGGTGGCGGGGACGTCTGTCATGCGCACATTTTATCTACAGCTGCCACCCATTCGCACGCGTTGAAAAATTACATTGAGTGCGATTTGATGGACGCATGGAACGCTTACTGGAACGGCTCGGTGCGCTCTGCGCCCGGCGCCCGTGGCGCACGATCTCCGCCTGGCTGCTGATGGCCGCGGCCCTGCTGGTCGTCGGACAGGCAGCCGGCAGCACCTTCGTCAACGATTTCCGGGTGCCGAACGCCGAGTCTCAGGAAGCCACCGACGTGGCTCGTGAGCACTTCCCCGACTACGGCGTGGTCAACGCCCAGGTCGTCTGGAAGGCGTCCGGGGGCAAACTGGAGGACCCGGCGAACACCGCGGCCGTCAAGAGGATGCTCGCGGACATCCGGGAACAGCCCGACGTGGCGGGCGTGGACGATCCCTTCCCCAGTCCCGACGGGGAAGCCGCCATGGTCAACGTGGACTACGACAAGGAGCTGGGCGAACTCGACGCCTCGCACTACGAGCGGCTGCGGGAGGCCGCCGAGCCGGCCCAGAAGGCCGGTCTCACCGTGGAGTTCCGCGGCATGGTGGTGGACCTCGGCACCGAACCGTCCACCAGCGGCGCCGAGATCATCGGCGTGGGCACGGCGCTCATCGTCCTGATCGTGGCCTTCGGCTCGGTCGTCGCCGCCGGTCTGCCGCTCGCGGTGGCGCTCATCGGCATCGTCGCCGGCACCGCGCTGGTGCTGCTGGTCGGCCTCGTGATGGACATCCCGACCTCGGCGCCGATCGTGGCGGTGATGCTCGGCCTGGGCGCGGGCATCGACTACGCCCTCTTCGTGCTCAGCCGCTTCCGGGTCGAACTGGCCCACGGGCACCCACCGGTGAAGGCCGCCGGGCATGCCACGGCGGCGGCGGGACACGCCGTGGTGTTCGCCGGCGGGACCGTCGTCGTCGCCATCCTCGGCCTGATGTTCGCCGGCATCCCCTTCGTCGGCGCCATGGGTATCGCGGGGGCCCTTACGGTGGGCGTGATGGTCGTCGCCGCGGTGACGCTGCTCCCGGCACTCCTCGGTCTGCTCGGCCACCGGGTGGACGCCCTCCCCGTGCCGCGGCTGCGTAAGCGCGGCACGCCCCGGCCCGATCCCGACGACGAGAACACCCTGACGTACCGCTGGGGCAGTCATGTGCATCGGCACCGGGTGCAGTACGCGGTGGGCTCCACCGCCGTCCTGCTGCTGCTGACGATCCCCGTGCTGAGTCTGCGCCTCGGAACGCCCGACGACGGCATCCAGCCGGCCGAACTCACCCAGCGCAAGGCGTACGACCTGGTGGCCGAGCACTACGGGCCGGGCTGGAACGCCCCGTTGGTCATCACGGTCGACGGCGCCGACGAGGCCGGACTCGGGCGGCTCAAGCAGGCGCTGGAGTCGGACAAGGAGGCGGAGATCGTCATGCCGCCCGCGCCGAGCGAGGACGGCGAGGCCGCCGTGGTGACCGTGATCCCGCGTCACGCACCGCAGGACGAGCAGGTCAGCGAGCTGGTGCACCGGATCCGCGACGACCTCGCCCCCCAGGCGCTCGGCCCGACCGGCGGCACGGCGATGGTCGGCGGCGCGACCGCCGTGGTCATCGACATGGCGGACGTGGTGGGCGAACGTCTGCCGTGGGTGATCCTCGCGGTCGTCGGCGCGGGCATGCTGCTGCTGTACGGCATGTTCCGGGCGCCGCTGATCGCGTTCAAAGCCGCGGTGATGACGCTGCTGTCGATCGGCGTGTCGTTCGGGGTCATCATCGCGATGTTCCAGTGGGGCTGGGGCCTTGACCTGCTGGGCCTGGACAAGACGGTGCCCATCATGTCGGCCGTGCCGATGCTGCTGTTCGCAGTCCTGTTCGGACTCTCCATGGACTACGAGGTGTTCCTGCTGTCCGCCGTCCGGGAGGCGTACGACCGTGACGGGAACGCGCAGCGGGCCGTGGTGCGCGGCATCGGTTCGACAGCCCGGGTGATCACCACGGCGGCCATCATCATGGCGGTGGTCTTCCTCAGCTTCGTCTCGGTACCGGAGACGCTGATCCAGATGATCGGCATCGGACTGGCGACAGCCGTGATCATGGATGCGACCGTGATCCGGATGGTGCTGGTACCGGCCGTGATGAGCCTGATGGGCGAACGGGCGTGGTGGCGGCCGGGGATGAACCGGACCGGGAAGGCGCGGCAGCAGGAGAGCGTCGAGAAGGCGGAGGAGCCGGAACCCGCGACGGCCCGCGAGAGCTGACGGGACGCCCGCCGCGACGGCGGTGACACGCGGGGAGGGGCCGAGCCCGATGGGCTCGGCCCCTCCCGACGTCACAGCGGACGCGGGTTCACACGGCGCGGATTCGCGCGGTCCGGGCTCAGCAGGTCCCGGTCCACCCGGTCCCGGTGCGCTCCGTTCCGGTTCGCTCCGTGGCCGTTCACTCGGCGACGTAGGTGCGACGCGACCACTCGAACACCCTCAGCCGCACCCCCTCCTGCTCCACGGTCTCGGCCGTCGGGAGGAAGTGCTCGTACGCATTGCCGAAGAGGACCTTCAGGTTCCCCTCGACGTCGGTCGCGTAGCGGGTGCGCTGCTCGTCCGGCAGCCAGGCCGGACCGCCGCGCAGGACGATGTTGGGCGCGGGCGCGGGCAGGACCTCGGGCTGGGCTGAACTCATACGGCATCACTCTCCGTCTCGGATGGTGGGGATGTGTGGGGGGGTGGGTCGGGGCGCGTCCGGCGGGTGCCGGCCGCGCGGCGCGTCAGCGCGGTTCCGCGCCGAACGCCGTCAGACAGGCGCTCACGGCCGCGCCGACGGCGGGCCACTGGTCCCCGAGGTAGAAGTGGCCGCCGGGGAAGGTGCGCAGCGTGAAGGGACCGGTGGTGTGATGTGACCAGGCGCGGGCGTGGTCCGCGTCGACCCGCGGGTCGGCGTCGCCGACCATCACGGTGACGGGGCAGCCCAGTTCGCGCCCGGGGACATGGCGATACGTCTCGACGGCCGTGTAGTCGGCGCGCAGGGACGGCAGGATCATCTCGCGGACCTCAGCGTCATCCAGCAGGCTCGCGGCGGTGCCGCTCAGCGCCCGCACCTCCGCGACCAGGCCGGAGTCGTCCCGCAGGTGGACGGTCTCCTCGACCAGTACGCCGGGGGCGCGGCGCCCCGAAGCGATCAGCCCGAGCGGTCCCGCCCCGGTCTCCTGCTCCAGCCGACGGGCCACTTCGTAGGCGATCACCGCGCCCATGCTGTGCCCGAAGAAGACGTACGGCTGGTCGGTCCATTCCTCCAGTTCCTTGCGGACGCCGTCCACGAGGACGGCGAGATCGGCGGGCGGGACCTCGGCCCGGCGTTCCTGGCGGCCCGGATACTGCACGCCGAGGACCTCGGCCGTGGACCCGAGCGCCCGGTGCAGCGGGTGGTAGAACGAGGCCGACCCACCGGCGTGCGGGAAGCAGATCAGACGGACTCCGGGCGGGGTGGCCGAGGCGGGGGCGAACCTGCGGATCCACAGGTCCGTGTGCGTGTCGGTGGACGGCATGGTCGGTGGTGCCTCCTGGTTGTGGTGCGCGTCGTTCGTCGTGCCTGTCGCCTTGCGTGTCGTGCGCCTTGTGCGTCGTGCGTGTCGTGCGTGGTGGCTGTCGTCGTGCGTGTCGTGCGTCGTGCGGTGCGTGTTGGTGGTTGACGTCGTGCGGTGTGCGCCCTCGCCGGTGCCCGCCGGCGTCGGCACCCGCGGGCACCGGCGAGGGCGCAGGGGGGGAGGGTCAGCCGGCCGCGGTCCCGCCGACCTCGGTTACGCCGACGGCTCCGGCGGCGGCTCCGGCCGTGAAGAGGTACACCGGGGTGCGCAGCCAGTAGCCGGAGCGCTGGAACGCGTAGGTCGGCAGGTCGGCCAGCCGGTGTGCGGCCTCGCCGCAGACCCGGTCCCAGGCGACGGCGGCACCGTGTGTGTGCAGCCGGGCGAGGGCGGCCGGCACGGCGTCCGCCGTACGGTCTCCGGTGACGGGCAGCGCGACACGGTCCCGCGCCGGCTCCGGCGACGGGGCGCCACCGAGGTCGAGGACCACGGCCCCGGCGGGTGCCGCACCGCTGCCGCCGTCCCAGGCGGCGGCCCAGTAGGCGGCCGAACCCGGTTCCACGCCCTCGGTGTCGACCGGCGGCAGTGCGGCCCCGGACGGCGGCGGTGTCAGAGCCGCGACGGCGGCCTCCAGGTGCTCGCCCGTAGCGAGGGCGAGCACGAGCCGTGCCGCCTCGGCCTCGTCCAGGGCCCCGGCTGCGACGGCCGCGGCCACCGCCCCCGGGCCCTGCCCGCCGGTGGCCACCGGTCGTACGCCCCAGGAGGACAGCTGCCGGAACAGGGCGAGCCCGAACGCGTAGGACGCGGCGTGCGCGGTCGTCGGTGCGACCGCACCGGTCCCGGGCGTCCCGGGTGCGTCGGCACCGGGCTCGGGACTGTCGGCCGCACCAGGGCTTTCGGCTCCTTCGGCCAGCAACAGGTCGAGCGGCGACTGCTCCAGCAGCGGTTCGAGCCGGGCGCAGAGCGCGTCGAGCGCGTCGGCGAACTCGGGCAGGGCGGCGTGGAGCCGGCGTGCCGCCCCCGGGGGCACGTGTGCGCCGCCGAAGGTGACGGCGACCGGCCGGTCGCCGGTGGCCGGCGTTCCGAGGACCACGGAGTCGCCCTCCTGTCCCCGTTCCACGGCGGCCAGCCCTTCGAGGAGCGCGTCCCGGTCGGCTGCGAGGACGACGGCCCGGTCGGTGAAGGCCGAGCGGCCCACCGCCTGGGTCCACGCCACGTCGGCGACGTCGGTGCCGGGCCGGGCGGTGAGGTGCGCGCGCAGCCGGGCGGCCTGCTCGCGCAGCGCTTCCGCCCCGCGCGCCGACAGCACGACCGGCGCCACGGGCAGGCCGCCCGTGCGGCTGCCCCGCGCGGCGGGCTCGGCGTCGTCGGCGGCGGGCTGTTCGAGCAGGACGTGGACCTTGGTGCCACTGGCGCCGAAGGACGACACTCCGGCGCGGCGGGGCCGGCCGGTCCCCGGCCACGGGGCGCTCTTCTGCACCAGCCGCACTCCCCCGGTCTCCCAGTCGACGTGGCTGCTCGGCTCGTCCGAGTGCAGGGACCGGGGCAGGCTGCCGTGCGTCAGGGACAGCACCGTCTTGATAACGCCGATGACGCCGGAGGCGGCCTGCGGGTGGCCGATGTTGGACTTGACCGTGCCGAGCCAGAGCGGCTGCGCCGGGTCGCGGTCCTGTCCGTAGACCGCCATGAGGGCCTGCGCCTCGATCGGGTCGCCGAGGGCGGTCCCGGTGCCGTGTCCTTCGACCACGTCCACATCGGCGGGCCTGAGCCCCGCGTTGGCGAGGGCCTGCCGGATGACCCGCTGCTGGGAGGGGCCGTTGGGCGCGCCCATGCCGTTGCCGGTGCCGTTGTGGTTGACGGCGCTGCCCCGGATCACGGCCAGCACGCGGTGGCCCCGGGCCCGGGCGGTCGACAGGCGCTCGACCAGCAGCATGCCGGCGCCTTCGCCCCAGCCGGTGCCGTCGGCGCCTTCGGCGTACGACTTGCAACGTCCGTCGCTCGCCGCGCCGATGCCCATGCCCGGCGAGACGGCCGGGTTGGCGAGCACGGACGCCCCGCCCGCGAGCGCCTGTTCGCACTCGCCGCTGCGTACCGACTGGCAGGCGAGGTGCAGGGCGAGCGCGGAGGAGGAGCAGCCGGTGTCGAGGGTGAGCACCGGCCCTTCGAGGCCGAGCGCGTAGGCGATCCGTCCGGCGGCGAGCGCCGGGGAGATGCCGCCGCTCAGATACGGCCGGGTCGCCTCGGGGACCTCCTGCATGCCCGTCCAGTAGCCCTGCGAGAAGGTGCCCAGGAAGACGCCGACGGGCGCACCGCGCAGGGAGCCCGGCGCGGTGCCGGACCGCTCCAGGGCCTCCCAGGCCAGTTCCAGCAGCAGCCGGTGCTGCGGGTCCATGGCGAGGGCCTCGTCGTCGCCGATGCCGAAGAACGACGCATCGAACCGGGACGCCTCCCGCAGGAAGCCGCCCTGTCGCACGTACTGCATGCCGGGTACGTCGATCCCTGCCGTGACCAGGGCCTCGACGTCCCAGCCCCGGTCGTCGGGAAGCCCGCCGACCGCTTCGCGCTCCTCCACGACCAGCTGCCACAGGTCCTCGGGCGTGTCGACGCCGCCGGGCAGCCGGCAGCCCATGCCGACGACGACCACCGGGTCGCTCGCGTCGGCTTCCGACCCGGAACCGGGGACGGGCGCGGCGACGCCGGGCCCGCCGTCGGTGCCGGCGGTCTCGTCACCGAGGAGTGTGCCGCGCAGGTGAGCTGCCAGGTCGCGGGGCGTGGGGTGGTCGAAGACCACCGTGGCGGGGAGGGTGACCCCCGTCGCCGCCCCGAGCCGGTTGCGCAGTTCGACGGAGGTGAGCGAGTCGAACCCCAGCTCGCGGAAGGGGCGTTCGGCGTCCAGGACGTCGGGCGACGCGTGGCCGAGGACGGCGGCGGCGTGCGTGCGCACCAGGTCGACCAGCGCCCGTTCGCGTTCCGCCCGGGGCAGTGCGGCCAGGTCGCGCGCCGCGGGGAGCCCGCCCCCGGTGTCGTCGGCGGCGGGTTCGTTGCGCGCGGACCGCAGCAGACGCCGTACGTCCTCCAACTCCCGCAGGAACGGACGCGTCCGGCTTTCCGCACCGTGGGCCGCGCCGGCGGCGATGCGGTCCCATTCGATCAGTGCGAGCGCCACCACGGTCTCGTCGTGGTCGAGGACGTGCTGGAGGGCGCGCAGCGCGGTGTGAGGCTCGATCTCCGAGCCGCCGCGGCGGCGGAGCTGCGCCTCGGCGGTGCCGGAGGCGATGCCGCCGCCGGACCAGTGCCCCCAGGCGACGGAGGTGGCGGGCAGGCCCTGCGAGCGCCGGGCGCGGGCCAGCGCGTCCAGGTAGGCGTTGCCGGGTGCGTAGTTGCCCTGCCCGGTCACGCCGAAGGTGCCGGCGAAAGACGAGAAGAGGACGAACGCCGTCAGCTCGGCGTCGCGGGTCAGCTCGTCGAGGTGGTGCGCACCCCGTGCCTTGACGTGCAGGACACGGTCCAGCTGGGCGGGCGTCAGGGCGTCGACGATCGCGTCGTCCAGCACGGCGGCCGTGTGCACGACCGCCCGCAGGGGCAGGTCGTCGGGCACGCTGTCGAGCACGCGGGCGAGGGCGTCGCGGTCGGCGACGTCGCAGGCGACGAGGGTGACCCTGGCGCCCAGGCCGGTGAGTTCGCGCTCCAGTTCGGCGGCGCCGGGTGCGTCCGGTCCACGCCCGCTGAGCAGCAGGAGATGCGGCGCGCCCTGGGCGGCGAAGTAGCGGGCGACGTGCCCGCCGAGCGCGCCGGTGCCTCCGGTGATGAGCACGGTGCCCTCGGGCCGCCAGGCACGAGGCTCCCGGCCGTCGCCCCAGGGCGCCCGGACCAGCCGGTGGGCGAGGACCCCCGACCGGCGGACCGCGACCTGGTCCTCGTCGTCGGTCCCGCCCAGTACGGCGGCGAGCCGGGCGAGCACCCGTGCGTCCGGGTGTTCGGGCAGGTCGACGAGTCCGCCCCAGCGGTGCGGGTTCTCCTCGGCCACGACCCGGCCGAGCCCCCAGACCTGGGCCTGGGAGGGGCTGGTGAGCGGATCGGACGGGGCGGTGGAGACCGCGCCGCGGGTCGCGCACCACAGGGGCGCGTCGATCCCGGCGTCGCCGAGCGCCTGCACCAGGGTGAGGGTTCCGGCCAGCCCGGCGGGGGTCGAGGGGAGGCCGGGCAGCGGGTCCTCGGCGAGCGCCAGCAGCGACAGCACTCCGACGACGTCCGTGACCCCCGCCCGGGCCGCGGAGAGCAGCGCCGCGTGCTCCGCGCGCTCGGCGCCCGGGTGGAGGGCGACGCGGAGCGTGTCGGCCCCGGCGTCGCGCACGGCCGTCTCGACGGTGTCGGCCCAGACGCCCGCGGGGTCCGAGGGCGATGCGGGGACGACGAGCAGCCAGGTGCCCGAGAGCACGGCCTCCGACGTGGCGACGGGCCGCCAGGCGGTCTTGTAGCGCCAGGAGTCGATCACGGACTCCTCACGGCTGCGCCGCCGCCAGGACGCGAGGGCGGGGAGGAGGGCGCTCAGACCGTCGCCGTCGAGGTCGAGCCCGAGGGAGGTGGAGATCGAGGCGGCGTCCTCCCGTTCGACGGCCTCCCAGAACCCGGCCTCGGCCGCGTCGACGGCCTCGGCTTCGGGAGCGTCGGACTCTGCCGCTTCCAGCCAGTAGCGGGTTCCCCTGAAGGGGTAGGTGGGCAGCTCGGCGGGTTCCGCACCGCCGAGGAGCGGCGTCCAGTCGATGGGCAGTCCGGCGACGAAGGCCTCGGCGAGCGACGTGACGAAGCGGTGCGCTCCACCGTCGTCGCGCCGGAGGGAACCGACGGCTCCGGTGGCGCCGGAGTCCTGGATTCCCACGGCGAGGACGGGGTGAGCGCTGCACTCCACGAAGGCGGACAGCCCATCGGCTATCAGCGCCCGCGTCGTCGCCTCGAACTCGACGGTCTGCCGCAGATTCCGCACCCAGTACGCGGCATCGAGCCGCTCGGTGTCCAGCAGACCACCGGTCACCGTCGAATAGAACGGCACCGTCGCCGAACGCGGAACGACCGGGGCAAGAACGTCGAGGAGTTCCTCACGGATCGACTCCACGTGCGAGGAATGCGACGCGTAGTCGACCGCGATACGCCGAACCCGCACCTCCTCACCCTCCAGAGCCACCAGCAACTCGTCCAGCGCAGCCGGCTCACCCGAAACGACCGTGGAGGAAGGCCCGTTGACGGCGGCGACCGCCAAGCGGTCACCGAAGCCCGCAACTCTCTCCCGTACCGTCTCGGCGGGCAGCGCGACCGACGCCATACCCCCACGCCCCGCCAGACGCTCACCGATCACCCGACTACGCTCAGCAACGATCCGGGCACCGTCCTCCAGGGAGAGCGCACCGGCGACGACGGCCGCAGCAATCTCACCCTGCGAATGACCCACCACCGCAGCCGGCACCACCCCGAACGACTCCCACAACCGGGCCAGCGACACCATCACCGCCCACGACACGGGCTGCACCACATCCACCCGGCCCAGACCACCCGCCAACTCCACCCGCAGATCCCACCCCACGAACGGCGCAAGAGCCGCAGCACACGCCCGCAACGACGCATCGAACACCGGGAAAGCATCAGCGAGTTCCAACCCCATACGCGACCACTGCGCACCCTGCCCCGGAAACACGAACACCGCCTTCCCCGGACCGTTCGGCGTGCCTGTGACGACCGCCGCGTGCGGCTCACCCGCAGCGACCGAAGCCAGACCCGACAACAGAGCCGACCGATCGGCCCCCACCACCACCGCGCGCTGGTCGAGGAAGGTTCGGTGGGAGGCGAGCGTGGCAGCGGTAGCGGCCGTCGTGAGTTCCGGGCGGCGCTCCACGTGGGCCCGCAGCCGGTCGGCCACGGTACGGAGCTGCTGCGGGTCCGGCGCCGAGACGATCCACGGCAGCACGGAGGACGGGGGGCCCGCCGGGTGTTCGGGATCCGGCAGGCTCGGGGCCTGTTCGAGGATCACATGGGCGTTGGTGCCGCTGACGCCGAAGGAGGAGACGGCGGCACGCCGGGACTCCCCCGTCTCCGGCCACGGCTCGGCCTCGGTGAGCAGGGAGACGGCTCCGGACTCCCAGTCGACGTGTGTGGACGGCCGGTCGACGTGCAGGGTTTTCGGCAGGGTGCCGTTGCGCATCGCCATGACCATCTTGATCACGCCGGCCACACCGGACGCGGCCTGCGCGTGGCCGATGTTGGACTTGATCGAGCCGAGGCGCAGCGGTCGTTCCGTGCTCCGGCGGCGGCCGTAGGTGGCGAGGAGGGCCTGCGCCTCGATGGGGTCGCCGAGCGTGGTGCCCGTGCCGTGCGCCTCGACAGCGTCCACCTGATCGACGGTCAGGCGTGCGTTGTCGAGGGCCTGGCGGATGACACGCTGCTGCGAGGGCCCGTTGGGGGCGGTGAGCCCGTTGGACGCACCGTCCTGGTTCACGGCCGAACCCCGCACCACCGCCAGCACGCGGTGCCCGTTGCGGACGGCGTCCGAGAGACGCTCGACGAGAAGAACACCGACACCCTCGGCCCAGCCGGTGCCGTCGGCGGCGTCGGCGAACGCCTTGCAGCGCCCGTCGGGCGAGAGTCCCCCCTGTCGGCTGAACTCGGCGAAGACTCCTGGGTCGGACATGACGGTGACGCCGCCGGAGAGGGCCATGGTGCACTCGCCCTGCCGCAGGGCCTGCACGGCGAGGTGCAGGGCGACCAGCGACGACGAGCACGCGGTGTCGACGGTCACGGCCGGGCCTTCGAGACCGAAGGCGTAGGCCACCCGGCCGGATACCACGCTGGTGGCGAGGCCGGTCAGGGTGTAGCCCTGGACCTCCTCCGGTGCGTCCTTGAGACCGGCGCCGTAGCCGGGGGTTCCCGAGCCGATGAAGACGCCGGTCCGGCTGCCCTTGAGCGTGTCGGCGTCGATGCCGGCGCGCTCCACGGCCTCCCAGGCCGTCTCCAGCAGCAGCCGCTGCTGGGGGTCCATCGCGAGCGCCTCGCGGGGTGAGATGTGGAAGAACTCGGCGTCGAACTCCCCCGCGCTGTGCACGAATCCGCCCTCGCGGACATAGCTGGTGCCGCCTCGGGACGCGTCCGGGTCGAAGAGGGCGTCGAGGTCCCAGCCGCGGTCCGCCGGAAAGGCCGACATGGCGTCGGCCTCGTCGGCGACGAGGTTCCACAGGTCCTCGGGGCTCCGTACGCCTCCCGGGTAGCGGCAGGCCATGCCCACGATGGCGACGGGCTCGCTCTGAGTGGCCGTCAGTTCCTTGTTGCGGCGGCGCAGTTCTTCCGCCTCTGTCAGCGACGCCCGAAGTGCTGCGACGAGTTTGTCGGTCGATGTGGTCATGCCAGCTCCGTCTCGGTGTCGCGTCATGCTTCGTTCTTGTGCAGCGCCATGTCGACGAGCGCGTCGACGTCCATGTCCGCGATGGAGGCGGCATCGTGTTCTGCCGTCTCCGGTCCTTCCGTCTCGTCCTCGAAGCCGGTCAGGCGGCGCAGGAGGCTCAGAACACCCGCGTCGCGCAGCGCGGAGAGCGGTACGTCCGCCAGTGCGCGGCGGAAGTCTGCCTCGGCCCGGTCGCCGCCCGGGGACGCGCCCCCGTCGCCCGGGGCGAGCTGTTCCAGCAGGTGCTCGGTGAGCGCAGCCGGTGTGGGGTGGTCGAACACGGAGGTCGGGGAGAGGCGCACTCCCGTGACCGCGCCCAGCCGATTGCGCAGTTCGACGCCGGTCAGGGAGTCGAAGCCCGCTTCCCGGAAGGGGCGTTCGGTCTCGACACGGCCGGTCTCCCCGAGCCCGAGTACCGCGGCCGCCTGCTGCCGCACCAGGTCGAGGACGATCCGGTGCTGTTCGGCGCCGGAGGCGGCTTCGATCCGGCGGCGCAGCGCGTCGGCGCCCGAGGCGTTCACGACACCGGCGGTGCGGCGGCCCGACGTCCGGACCAGCCCGCGGAACAGACCGGGCACCTCCTCGACCGTGGCGCGCGCCCGCAGGGTCGCGAGGTCCAGGCCCACCGGTATGAGGAGGGCCTCGTCGGTGGCGAGTGCCGCGTCGAACAGGGCGAGGCCTTCCTCCGAGGTGAGCGCGCGGACCCCGGACCGGTCGGTGCGAGCGCGGTCGCCGCTCCCGAGGTGGCCGGTCATGCCACTGGCCTCTTCCCAGAGTCCCCAGGCCAGGGACTGCCCGGGCAGACCGCGGGCGCGCCGGCGTTCGGCAAGCCCGTCCAGGAACGCGTTGGCCGCCGCGTAGTTGCCCTGGCCGGCGCCGCCGAGGATGCCTCCGACGGAGGAGTAGAGGACGAAGGCGGCCAGGTCCGTTCCCGCGGTGAGCTCGTCGAGGTTGACGGCGGCGTCGACCTTGGGCCGCAGCACCCGCTCGACCTGCTCGGGAGTGAGCGAGGTCAGCACCGCGTCGTCGACGACGCCCGCCGTGTGGATCACGGCGGTGAGGGGGTGTTCGGCGGGGATCGCCGCGAGGGTCTGCGCGAGCTGATCCCGGTCAGCGGCATCACACGCCACCACCGTCACCACCGCACCACTCTTCTCCAGCTCCACCACCAGCTCGGCCACACCCTCGGCCGCACCACCCCGACGCGAAGCCAGCACCAGACGACGCACCCCGTGCACCGACACCAGATGCCGGGCCACCAGAGCACCCAACGTGCCCGTACCACCCGTCACCAACACCGTGCCCCCGGCACCCAGCACCCGCGGCACCGACAGCACCACCTTGCCCACATGCCGCGCCTGACTCACATACCGGAACGCCTCCCGCGCACGACGCACATCCCACGACACCACCGGCAACGGCTCCAGCACACCCCCCTCCAGCAGACCCACCACCCCGGCCAGCCACCCACCGATCCGCTCCGCACCCGCCTCGATCAGATCGAAGGCCCGGTACTCCACACCTTGGTAGCCGGAGCGCACGGTGTCGGCGTCGCGGAGGTCCGTCTTGCCCATCTCGATGAACCGGCCGCCCCGGGGCAGCAGATCGAGCGAGGCGTCCACGTACTCACCCGACAGGGCGTTGAGGATGACGTCCATGCCCCGGCCGTCGGTCGCGGCGAGGAACCGCTCACGGAACTCCAGCGACCTGGACGACGCGATGTGCGCCTCGTCCAGACCCAGCTCCCGCAGCGCACCCCACTTCCCCTCACTCGCCGTCGCGAACACCTCCGCACCCAGATGACGCGCCACCTGCACCGCCGCCATCCCCACACCACCAGCACCCGCGTGCACCAGCACCGCGTCACCCGCCCGCACACCCGCAAGCTCCACCAACCCCATCCACGCCGTCAGGAAGGCGACCGGGGTGGCTGCGGCGGTCTCGTACGACCAACCCTCGGGCAGCCGGGCGAGGAACCGGTGGTCGGTGCGGGCGACGGGTCCGATGGAGTCGGGCAGGAGCCCGAACACGCGGTCGCCGGGGAGCAGGTCCGGCACGCCGGGACCGGTCTCGACGACGACGCCGGCGGCCTCGTTGCCGATCGCGGGCGCGTCCCCACCACCGGGGTACATGCCGAGGGCGATGAGGATGTCGCGGAAGTTGAGGCCTGCGGCGCGGACCGCGACCCGCACCTCGCCGGGGCGCAGGGGCTCGTCCGCGGGGTCGGGCAGCGGCGCCAGCACCAGGTCTTCCAGGGTGCCCGTGCCGCCGCGCACCGCGAGCCGCCAGTTGGGGGCGCCCGAGGGCACGGGCAGCGTGTCGACGGAGACAGCGCGGGCCAGTCGAGGGCCGAACAACTGGCCCTCGGCGCTACGGAGTTGGTTTTCGCCGGTTGCCACCGCGCTCGCCACCTCGGCCACGTCGTACGGGTCCTGGTCGGTCTCCAGCAGGAAGAACCTCCCCGGGTTCTCGGTCTGCGCGGTCCTGAGCAGACCCCACACCGCCGTGTGGGCGAGGGCTCCGGCCCGGGTGACGACAGCGAGAGGGGTCGTGTCGTACCGGGTGTCGCCGAGGAGTCGTTGCAGCAGGACCAGGGTGTCGCCGACCGCCCGCCGCACGTCGGCGGCGGGATCCACGTACGTCACGAGGAGTTCGGGTATTCCGCGGGCGGCGACGTCGTCGAGTTCGGATGCCGCGCCGAGGACGACGGCGGCCGGCGCGGGGCCCTCAGCGGCGGCGAGCGGCGCCCAGTCGATGCGGTAGAGCGAGTCGTGGCCGGCGGACGACGCGCGCAGGGCCTCCGCGGAGACGGGGCGCAGCGTCAGCGCCTTCACGGACACCACCGGCTCCCCCGCCGCGTCCGCGACGAGCAGCGACACGGAGTCGCCCCCGACCGGGGTGAGACGTACGCGGACGACGGACGCGTCGGAGGCGTGCAGTTCGACCCCGCCGAAGGAGAAGGGAAGCAGGGTGACGCCCTTGTGGGCGTCGACGAGTCCGCCGAGGCCGATGGGGTGCAGGGCGGCGTCCAGCAGCGCGGGGTGCACACCAAAACCGGCGGCGTCCACCCCGTCGGGCAGAGCCACCTCCGCGAAGACCTCCCCGGCACTCCGCCAGGCGGCCCGCAGACCCCGGAAGACCGGCCCGTACGCCGAACCGGCATCGGCCAGCTCGTCGTAGAAGGAGGTGAGCTCGACCGGCTCCGCGTCGGCGGGCGGCCAGACCGCCAGGTCGTCCGGTTCGGCGCCGACGGGTTCGGTCAGGAGTCCGGTTGCGTGGAGGGTCCAGGTGTCGCCGTCGTCGGGACGCGAGTGCACGGCGACGGGCCGGCCACCCGTGGTGTCCGGTCCCTCGACCACGACCTGGAGCCGCACACCGCCCCGCTCCGGGAGAA
>NZ_AGBF01000143.1 GCF_000225525.1 Streptomyces zinciresistens K42
CCCCTTGCCCCCGCCCGCCGCGCCCGCGTCGTCCCCGAGGGACCCGGTGCCGTGGGCGCGGGGACCGTGGGCGCGGGGACCGTCAGGGGCGTGGTCGAGGCGGGAGAGGCGGGCGCGGAGTTCCGTGCAGCGGGCGGTGGCCCGTTCGTGGTCGTCGCGGGCCCAGGCAAGGTCGAGGCGGAGAGCCTCGGTCCGCTGCGGGCCGGACGCGACGGAGAGCAACCGGTCCAGTTCCGCCCGGCGTTCGGCGGCGACGCGCTGTTCGCGGAGCATGCGGCCGAGCCGGTCGCCGAGGGCGTCCCGGCCTCCGGGGCGGGCGTCGAACGCGGTCAGGGCGGCGGTGTGCAGGGCGCGGGCCCGTCCGGCCTCCGGGCCGACGCCGCCGGGGCCGTACTGCCCCC
Organism: Streptomyces zinciresistens K42; assembly: GCF_000225525.1. GTDB lineage: Bacteria > Actinomycetota > Actinomycetes > Streptomycetales > Streptomycetaceae > Streptomyces > Streptomyces zinciresistens. The sequence goes on from NZ_AGBF01000143.1 coordinate 402, forward strand.
CGAGGTCGCGGAGCAGGGACTCCACCACGTCCCAGGGCGGCACCTCACGCCCGTCGAGGCAGGCCCGCAGGCCCTCCGGGTCGCGCCGCCAGAACACCCGGCACCAGCCGCCGCGTTGATCGAGCCGCGCCATGAGGCCGTTCAGATAGTCCGCGAACTCCCCCACACCGGAAGGGAGTTGATTGACCGTCATCGTCCCACTCCCGCCAGACCGGAGCACTCCGGTCCGTCAGGCAACACCAGTCGTGTTACGACGGTGCTACGGGGAGTTTTCCGGCGGAACGCAGCGTGCGCAGATGCCGCCGGAACGTGACGAACGCACCCCGGCACGCCGGACGCGCGCACCCGCCCGGAGCGGCCGCGGCGGCACGGCCGGCGCCGCCGTCAGGCCGCCGCCCCGACCGCCGGGGCGCAGCGCCCGACGAGTTCGTCCATCGAGAGCCCGAGGGCGTCCGCGAGGGCGGCCACCGTGAAGAAGGCGGGGGTCGGCGCCCGCCCGGTCTCGATCTTGCGCAGCGTCTCGGCGGAGACGCCGGCGCTCGCGGCGACCTCCGCCATGCTGCGGGGGCCGCGCGCCTCGCGCAGCAGCCGGCCGAGCCGCTCGCCGCGTTCGCGCTCTTCGGGGGTGAGAGGGGTGCGCACCATGACGCCATTCTAATACCGGTATAGTAATTGGCATGGTGGAACTGAAGACGGACGAGTCGATCGACGCGATGTACCGGACCGGGCAGGTGGTGGGCCAGGCGCTCACCGCCGTGAAGAAGGCCGCTGACGTGGGCGTCTCCCTGCTGGAGCTGGACGAGGTGGCCCGCGGCGTGCTGCGCGCGGCAGGAGCCTCCTCCCCCTTCCTCGGCTACCGGCCCTCCTTCGCCCCCACCCCGTTCCCCGCCGTCATCTGCGCCTCGGTGAACGACGCGATCGTGCACGGCATCCCGACGGACTACCGGCTGCGCGACGGCGACCTGGTCTCCGTCGACTGCGGCGCGCTCCTCGACGGCTGGGCGGGCGACTCGGCGATCAGCTTCACCGTCGGCGAGGCGCGCCCGCAGGACGTGCGGCTCATCGAGACGGCGGAGCGCGCGCTGGCGGCGGGCATCGAGGCGGCCGTCGTCGGCCATCGCATAGGCGACATCGCCCACGCCGTCGGCTCGGTGTGCCGCGCCGCCGGGTACGGCATCCCGGACGGCTTCGGCGGGCACGGCATCGGCCGCAGGATGCACGAGGACCCGGGGGTGCCCAACGAGGGCCGTCCGGGCCGGGGGATGCGGCTGCGGCACGGCATGGTCCTCGCGATCGAGCCGATGCTCCTCGCGAGCGGGCGGGACGGCTACCACGCGGCCCCCGACGGCTGGACCCTGCGCACGAACGACGGCTCACGGGCCGCCCACGCCGAGCACACGGTGGCGGTCACCGAGGCCGGACCGCGCGTCCTGACCGAGCGCTGAGCGGGCACTGAGCGGGCCGCGGGCGGGCCCGGCACCGGACTCCCCGCGGCACCCCCGTGCGGGCCCGCGGCGGCGCGGGACCCGGCCCGTGCCGAAGGTGCCCCGGCCCCTCGTTCGTGCGAAGGTGTTTCTGCGAACGCGGCCGGGTGCAACCGGGTTGCGCCCGGGTCACCCGATTCCGGCACGTCGATCAGCGAGGGCGACCCTGCCCGCGCAGGGACGCCGGATGGGAACGCCATGACCAGTGGCTTCAGCGGTCCCGACGACTACGACGCCTTCGGGGAATTCCTCGGCCGCTTCTTCGGCGGACCGCGCCCCGGACCCCGCCAGATCGACATCGGCCGGCTGCTCAGCCAGCCGGCGCGCGAACTGGTCAGGGGGGCCGCCCAGTACGCGGCCGAGCACGGCAGCCGGGACCTGGACACCCAGCACCTGCTGCGCGCCGCGCTCTCGGCGGAACCCACCCGGGGCCTGCTCAGCCGGGCCGGCGCGGACCCCGACTCGCTCGCCACGGAGATCGACGAGCGCTCGGGGCCCGCCCAGCACCCGCCGGGCGAGGCCCCGCCGCCCACCTCGCTGTCCCTCACCCCCGCCGCCAAGCGCGCCCTGCTCGACGCGCACGACCTGGCCCGCGCGCGCGGCGCCGGGTACATCGGCCCCGAGCACGTGCTCAGCGCGCTGGCCGCCAACCCCGACTCGGCCGCCGGGCACATCCTGAACGCGGCCCGCTTCGCCCCGACCGGCATGCCCGCCGACGCCCCCGAGGCCGACGGCGCGCGCTCCCTCGCCGACCAGCGCCCCCGCGCCGACACCGGCACCCCCACCCTGGACAAGTACGGCCGCGATCTCACCGACCTCGCCCGCCGGGGCCGGATCGACCCGGTGATCGGCCGCGACGAGGAGATCGAGCAGACCGTCGAGGTGCTCTCGCGGCGCGGCAAGAACAACCCGGTGCTGATCGGGGACGCGGGCGTCGGCAAGACCGCCGTCGTGGAGGGGCTGGCGCAGCGGATCACCGACGACGACGTGCCCGACGTGCTCGGCGGCCGGCGGGTGATCGCGCTGGACCTGGCCGGCGTCGTCGCCGGCACCCGCTACCGGGGCGACTTCGAGGAACGGCTCACCGGCATCGTGGACGAGATCCGCGCCCACTCCGACCGGCTGATCGTCTTCATCGACGAACTGCACACCGTGGTGGGTGCCGGGGGCGGCGGCGAGGGCGGTGCGATGGACGCCGGGAACATCCTCAAGCCGGCGCTCGCCCGCGGCGAACTGCACGTCGTGGGCGCCACCACGCTGGAGGAGTACCGCAGGATCGAGAAGGACGCGGCGCTCTCCCGGCGCTTCCAGCCGATCCTGGTGCCCGAGCCGACCGCCGCCGACGCGATCGAGATCCTGCGCGGGCTGCGCGACCGCTACGAGGCCCACCACCAGGTCCGCTACAGCGACGAGGCGCTGGTCGCCGCGGTGGAGCTCGCCGACCGCTATCTCACCGACCGCAGGCTGCCGGACAAGGCGATCGACCTGATCGACCAGGCGGGTGCCCGGGTGCGGCTGCGCTCGCGGACCAAGGGCACGGACGTACGGGCCATGGAGCGCGAGGTCGAGCAGCTGACCCGGGACAAGGACCAGGCGGTCGCCGACGAGCAGTACGAGCAGGCGACCCGGCTGCGCGACCGCATCGTCGAACTGAAGGGGCGCATCGCGGACTCCTCGGCCGACGAGGAGATCGACGAGGGCATGCACCTGGAGGTCACCGCGGAGGCCGTCGCGGAGGTCGTGTCCCGGCAGACCGGCATCCCGGTGAGCAGTCTCACCGAGGAGGAGAAGGACCGGCTGCTCGGCCTGGAGGCCCATCTGCACGAGCGGGTCGTCGGGCAGGACGAGGCGGTGCGCGTGGTCGCCGACGCGGTGCTGCGCTCGCGGGCCGGACTCGCGAGCCCCGACCGGCCGATCGGCAGCTTCCTCTTCCTCGGGCCGACCGGTGTCGGCAAGACCGAGCTCGCGCGGGCGCTGGCCGAGGCGCTGTTCGGCAGCGAGGAGCGCATGGTGCGCCTGGACATGAGCGAGTACCAGGAGCGGCACACCGTCAGCAGGCTCGTCGGCGCCCCGCCCGGATACGTCGGCCACGAGGAGGCCGGTCAGCTCACCGAGGTGGTGCGGCGCCACCCGTACTCGCTGCTGCTGCTCGACGAAATCGAGAAGGCGCACCCGGACGTCTTCAACATCCTGCTCCAGGTCCTGGACGACGGGCGGCTGACCGACGCCCAGGGCCGCACGGTCGACTTCAGCAACGCCGTCGTCGTGATGACCAGCAACCTGGGCTCGGAGGCGATCAGCCGCGGCGGCGCCGGCATCGGGTTCGGCGCCGGCGACCGGCAGGCCGCCGAGGAGGCCCGTACGGAGCGCGTCCTGCGGCCGCTGCGCCAGAGCTTCCGGCCGGAGTTCCTCAACCGCATCGACGAGATCGTCGTCTTCGACCAGCTGACCCCCGAGCAGCTGGCCCGGATCACCGATCTGCTGCTGGACAGGACCCGCCGGCTGCTCCAGGCCCAGGGCGTCGCGGTGGAGTTCACCGGGGCGGCCGTCGACTGGCTGTCCGCGCGCGGCTACCAGCCCGAGTACGGCGCCCGGCCGCTGCGCCGCACCGTTCAGCGCGAGGTCGACAACCGGCTCTCCCGGCTGCTCCTGGACGGCCGGGTCGGCGAGGGCGGCCGGGTCACGGTGGACGTGGCGGACGGCGCGCTCACGTTCCGTGCCGAAGAGCTGCCGCCCGCACCGGAGTTGTGAGCGGGCGCTCCTTCTGTCAGGGGCAGCGCCCCGGCCGGTCAGGGGCGCACCACCGTCCTGTCAGGAACGTCCTCTCAGGGGCGCACCACCATCGCCGAGCCGCCGCCGCGGCGGGTCTTCTCGGCGGCGGCCAGCCAGCGGCCGTCCGGCAGCCGCTGCACCCCGGTCGCCGCGCCGATCTCGGGGTTGGACCGGAAGGAGTGCCCGATGGCCTCCAGCCGGGCCCGCAACGGGCTGTCGTAGAGGCCGGGTTCGAGTTCGGTGAGGGCCGCGTTGCGCTGGCTGGCGCGCGGTGCGGCGATCGCGTCGACGAGCGGGAGTCCGCGGTCCAGGAAGCCGGTCAGGGTCTGCAGCACGGTCGTGATGATGGTGGCGCCGCCGGGCGAACCGAGCGCCACGACGGGCTTGCCGCGCTGGTCGAGGACGATCGTGGGCGCCATGGAGGAGCGCGGCCGCTTGCCGGGACCGGGCAGGTTGGGGTCGTGCGCGGCGGGGTTGGCCGGGGTGAAGGAGAAGTCGGTCAGCTCGTTGTTGAGCAGGAAGCCGCGGCCCGGGACGGTGATGCCGCTGCCGCCGGTCTGCTCGATGGTGAGCGTGTAGGAGACGACGTTGCCCCACTTGTCGGCGGTGGTGAGGTGGGTGGTGCTGTCGCCCTCGTAGGTGGTGGGGGCGGCCGTGCCGCGCGCGTCGCAGGAGGCCGGGTCGCGCGGGTCGCCGGGGGCGACGGGACTGGTCAGCACCGCGTCGTCCTTGATCAGGCAGGCGCGCGAGTCGGCGTACCGCTGGGACAGCAGCTGCCGGGTCGGTACGTCCTCGAAGGCGGGGTCGCCGACCCAGCGCCCCCGGTCGGCGAAGGCGATTCGGCTGGCCTCGATGAAGCGGTGCAGGTAGCGCACCTCGTCGGCCCGCGAGAGGTCGGTGTTCTCCAGGATGTTGAGCGCCTCGCCGACGGTGGTGCCGCCGGAGGAGGAGGGTGCCATGGAGTAGACGCCGAGACCGCGGTAGGAGGTCCTGGAGGGTGCCTGAGCGAGGGCGCGGTAGCGGGCGAGGTCCTTCGCGGTGAGGTCGCCGGGGCGGGCCCGCCAGCCCGAAGCGGGGTCCACGGGCGGCTTGTTGACCGTGTCGACGATGTCGTCGGCGAGCGCGCCGCGGTACAGGGTGCCGACGCCCTTCCTCGCCAACTCCGCGTAGGTGCGGGCGAGATCGGGGTTCTTGAACGTGGAGCCGACGGCCGGGAGCCTGCCGCCCGGCAGGAACAGCTCGGCGGTGTCGGGGAAGTAGCGGAAGCGGGTCTCGTTGGCGGCGGTCTGGGAGCGGAAGGTGTCGTCGACGGTGAAGCCGTCGCGGGCCAGCCGCTCGGCGGGCTTCAGCACCGTTGCCAGCGATCGGCTGCCCCACCGGTCGAGCGCCTGCTGCCAGGTGGCGGGGGTGCCGGGGGTGCCGACGCTGAGGCCGCTGCTGACGGCCTCGGCGAACGGGATCGCCGTGCCGTTCTCGGTGAAGAGGCCGGGCCCGGCGCTCAGCGGCGCGGTCTCCCGGCCGTCGATGGTGCGCACCGTACGGGACTCGGCGTCGTAGGAGACGAAGTAGCCGCCTCCGCCGATGCCCGCGGAGTAGGGCTCGGTGACGCCGAGCGCGGCGGCCGTGGCGACGGCGGCGTCGACGGCGTTGCCGCCCTTGCGCAGGACCTCGATGCCGGCGGCGGAGGCGTCCGCGTCGACGCTGGAGACCGCGCCGCCGTACCCGACGGCCACGGGCACCTTCTCGATCCCCGCCGCCGAGGCGCCGGGCGGGGCAGCCGCCGACACCGAGACCACGGCGGCAGAGACCGCCAGGACAGACAGTTTCCGCGCGACAGGGCGACGCATCAGCACCTCCGGTCAGGACCGTCCGCGCAGCGTAACCGCATCCCGCAGGTCCCGACAGACCGCGTCCGGCACCCGTCACGCGAACGCCGCGCGTCGAACACCGGTACGTACCGGCCATGGGGGACCGCTAGCATGCGCGCCCATGAATGACGACGTGCGCAACATCGTCCTCGGGATGGCCGCGGCCGGCCTCAGCGCCGCGCTCGGCTGGCTGGCCCGCACCTGTCTGTGGAACCGCAGGCTGCGCCGCAAGCAGGCGTTCTTCGGGCTGCCGGACAACTCCGAGTCGGTGCTCGTGGTCAACCGCGACGCGGGCAGCCCGGATCTCGCGGTGCACCGCTACGACGTGTTCGCCCTGCTGGAGCTGTCCGCACTGATCAAGGAGTGCGGGGCGAACGCGGACGTGATCACCCAGGACGCGGCGCGCCAGGGCTTCGGGGAGCGCACCGAGTTCTGCGTCGGCGGCCCCGGCTCGAACCGGCGCATGGCGGCCCACATGCGGGCCATGCTGCCCGGGATGCGGGTGAACGTGGACTCCGAACCGGGCCCGGACCGACTGGCGTTCCAGATCGGCTCCGAGCGGTACCGCCTGGAGAAGGGGGTGGGCGAGTACGTGGTGCTGGCACGCCTGACGACCGGTCAGCCCGGCCGCGCGCGGCCGGTCTTCCTGTTCTGCGGCCAGACCGCGATCACCAACCAGGCCGCGGCCCGCTATCTCTACCGCCATCACGAGCGGCTCGCCCGCAAGCACGGCAACAGCACCTTCGTCCTGCTGCTGAAGGTGGTCAACTCCCAGGCGTACGGCCCGGATGTGACCGAGCTCGTCGCCGATGTGACCCGGGCGGCCCAGGCGCCGCTGCCGACGACGGCGCCCGCCCGCAGTTCCCACCGGGCCCCCTGAGGGCCGGCGCGTTCCAGCGATCGTCACCGGCACGCGACTCACTGACGGGGTGGTTGAGGCAAGGGGACGCGGTCAGCGTTCGGCCTCGACCCGGAGCGGTAGTCCACGGACTACGACGTCCCGGCACGGCATCCGAGGGCCGTGGTCGTCGACGCGGTCGACCCGCGCCACATCGAGCACAACCCGTCCGGCGCGCGGCTGACCTTCTCCTCACCGGCGAACGACCCGTCGTACGTGTCGGTGCCACTGCGCGAGCAGTGATCTCCGGCCGGCGCCGGGCGGGTATGGCTCTGTGACTGCTGCCCCCTGCCGCCCCGTTCCTAGGGGCCGTGGGGGGAACCCCACCCGGCAGCAGTGTCCCTGGTCGCGGCCGGGGCCACCTCCATGGCCCGGGGGACGGACGAAACATCGTAGTCGAGGTCCGGCACGACGAGGATGCGGGCGCCTGAGAACGCCGTTGGACTCGGCATGGGTCTGACTCCCCGCTCAGGTGTGGAGGATCGTCGGGACGCGGCCCGCGGCGCGCTCACCCGCGGTCTCGGTACGGAACCCCCCGGGACCCCGAGCCCCCGCGACGCGGCCGCCGGCCGGGAACACGGCCACCTCCCCCCTCGGCCCCGGCGTGTCCGGCGCCCCGCGGGGCTCCCGTGTCACCGGAGTGCTCGTCGACGTCGTGCGGTTCGATCAGTGGATCGCCGGCCATGCCCGTCCCAGTCGTTCTGCCGTGCAGCTGTGGCCGCAAACTATCCAGGCGCGCGGGGGCTGGAAGCACGACACGCACTTTTCGGGCATTAGCCGTATTTACGCTGTTTTTATTCTCCACTACAGGTCAGAGCCTCACGCCTCCGCGACTTCCGCGTACAACTGCGACAACTCCGGGACTCCGCTGGCCGCCCACTCCTGGCCCGCGGCCACGACGTCGAACTCACGCCCGGAGGCCAGTCGGACGACCGGCTGGCCGTCCGGCCAGAGGTGCCAGGCCGACCCGGGCACCGTGCGCACGATCACCGTGCCCAGGTACAGACCCGCGTCGTTGCCGAGCCAGGGCAGGATCTCCTCGTCGTCCCGCCAGCGCGGCACCAGTTGGTCCAGTTCCTCCAACGAGGCGGCCGAGTCGTCGAGTTGCACCCCCGCACCGGACGCCTGGGAGCGCAGCAGCTCGCATTCGGAGAGGAGTTCGGCGATGCCTTCGGGGTCGGGAGCCCCGCGCCGCTCCGGACGATCGCCCAGAAAAGGGATCTTCATACGTCCAGCGTGTCATTCGCACGGTCGAACGCACCACAGGCGCGCGGACCACCGGTTCCGGTCGAGTTCACGCCGAGTTCGGGCATGGCTCGTTGACGGGTCACGGGCGCCTCTCTACTTTCTCGGTGCGCGGTGCGCCGTGCGCCGTGCGCCGTGCGCCGTGCGCCGTGCGCCTTGTGCGGACGCCGCGCCCCGGCCGCGGCGTCCGGAGGTGCCGCGTACGGCAGTTCGCCGTGCCGGGCGGTCGTGAACGGGAGGAGTCGGAGTTGCGCCGACGTGTGTGGAGTTCCGCTGTCGTCCTCGCCCTGTTCGCCGCGCTGGCGCCCGAGGTCACCGCGCAGGCGGCCGGCGGCGGAGGGCCGCTGCCCCTGGAGCGCCTCTTCGACAACCGGGCCGTGAGCGCCGACTCCCGGCCCGCCGAGGCGGACTTCGACGGGGCGGGCGCGTCCCTGTCCGCGACGGACCTCGCCGCCGCCGGCTGGACGCCCGGCCGGACGCTCACCGTGCAGGGCGCCCGGCTGACCTGGCCGCGCCGCGCGCCGGGGCGGCCCGACAACGTGCTGGCCGCGGGGCAGGACGTCCGGGTGAGCGGCCGGGGCGACGGGCTCACCTTCCTCGTGGCGGGCACCACGGGCACCGACACCGGCGGCACCGGGACGGTCACGTACCTCGACGGCACCTCCACCGGCTACCGGCTGACCGCTCCCGACTGGCGCACCGGACCGCTCGCCACCAAGGCCCTCGCCCTGCCGCGCGTCAACACCCCGGCGGGCCAACTCGCCCGGCAGGCACGGCTGTACGTGGTGACCGTGCCGCTCGCCGCCGACCGCGCGGTGGCCTCCGTACGGCTGCCGGCCGCGCCGGGGCTGCATGTGTTCGCGCTGTCGGTGCGGGCGCCCTCGCCGGGCTGGACGGGCAGTTGGGCGGCCGCCTCCGGCGGCTATCCGACGGTGGGTCCGTGGACCGACCGGACGCTGCGGCTCGTGGTGCACACCTCCGCCGGCGGACCGCGGGTGCGGCTGCGGTTCGACAACACCTTCGCGGCGGGGCCGGTACGCGTCGGGAGCGCCACGGTGGCGGTCCAGCGGGCGGGCGCGGCGGCGCGGGCGACGCCGGTGCGGGTGGCGTTCGGCGGCGCGGCGGGCGTGGAGATCCCGGCGGGCGCCCAGGCGTACAGCGATCCGCTCGGCTTCGCGGTCCCCGCGGACACCAATCTGCTGGTGAGCTTCCATCTGCCCGGGACCGTGCCCGCCGCGCCCGTGCACCGGCTCGCCCAGCAACGCTCGTACGTCAGCGAACCGGGCGACCACACCGCGGAGGCCGCGGCGGACTCCTACCCCACCGCGCTGACCAGCTGGCCGCTGCTGACGGGGGTCGACGTGAGCGGCGGGCCGGGCTCCGTGGTGCTGCTCGGGGACTCGATCACCGACGGCGACAGGTCGACGGCGGACGCCAACCGGCGGTGGCCGAACGTGCTGGCCACCCGGCTGCTGCGGCAGAGCGCGGTCCCCCGCTACGGAGTCCTCAACCAGGGTGTCTCCGGCAACCGCGTGGTCTCCGACCGGTATCCCGGGGACGGCGTCTCCACGGACACCGCGGGGGTGAGCGCCCTCAACCGCTTCGACCGGGACGTCCTCGCCCAGACCTCGGCCCGTACGGCGGTGGTGTTCGAGGGCGTCAACGACGTGCGCTGGGGCACGCCCGCCGAGCAGCTGATCGCCGGACTGCGGGCTCTCGCGGACCGGGGGCACGCGCGGGGTCTGCGGATGCTCGGGGCGACGATCCTGCCCTGCGAGGGCGAGGCACGCTGCACACCGGCCGCCGACCGGGAACGGGTCGAGGTGAACCGGTGGATCCGCTCCGGCGGCGCCTTCGACGGGGTGCTCGACTTCGACGCGGTGATCCGCGACCCCGAGCGGCCCGCCCGGATGCTGCCCGCCTACGACAGCGGGGACCGGCTGCACCCGGGCGACGCGGGGCTCGCGGCCCTGGCCGGCTCGGTCGACCTGCGGATGCTGGTGCCCTGAGCGCCGAGGTCATGAGCCTTCAAGGAAGTGTTTCGAAAGTCCCGCCTGCCCGCCCTGCGGGCGGACGACGCTACTTTCGAAACACTCCCTAGACCTCCAGGTCGACGACGACCGGCGCGTGGTCGGAGGCGCCCTTGCCCTTGCGCTCCTCGCGGTCGACGTAGGAGTCGGTGACGGCGCCCGCGAACGGCTCGTTGCCGTAGACCAGGTCGATGCGCATGCCGCGGTTCTTGGGGAAGCCGAGCTGGCGGTAGTCCCAGTAGGTGTACGGCCGGTCGTACTTCAGCGGGCGCGGGACGACGTCCGACAGACCGGTGCCGCGCAGGGCGGCCAGCGCGGCGCGCTCGGCGGGGGTGACGTGGGTGAGCCCCTCGAAGGCGGCCACGTCGAAGACGTCCTCGTCGGTCGGCGCGACGTTGTAGTCGCCCATCACCGCGAACGGGCGGCTGCCGCCCGCGTCCCCGGTGACGGCCGCCGTGAGGGCCTCCAGCCACTTCAGCTTGTACGCGTAGTGCGGATGGCCCACCTCGCGGCCGTTGGGCACGTACACCGACCAGACGCGGACCGGGCCGCAGGTCGCCGAGACGGCGCGGGGCTCCTCGGCGCCCTCGTAGCCCGGGTCGCCCGGCAGGCCCTTGACGACATCCTCCAGGCCGACGCGGGAGAGCACCGCCACGCCGTTCCACCGGCCGGTGGCGTGGACCGCGGCCTCGTAGCCCAGGTCGCGCAGCGCGTCGAGGGGGAACTGGTCCTCGGCGACCTTGGCCTCCTGCAGGCACAGGACGTCGGTGCCGCTGCTCTCCAGCCAGGCGAGGAGCCTCGGCAGTCGGGCGGTGATCGAGTTCACGTTCCACGTCGCGATGCGCATGTCCCCCAACCTACCGGGAGGGTCCGACAACGCCGGTCGCAGCCGACGGCGGGCCCGCTCCCCCGGCCGCTCGGCTCAGACCTCGGCCGAGTCCCCCGGCGTCAGCCGCAGGTGCTCCGAGCCGCCCAGCGCGCCGATCTGGCGGTCGTAGATCGGCCGGGCCAGATCGGTGAGCAGGGCGTCGTGGATGTCGTAGGCGCGCTGCGGGGCGACCTCACGGACGTAGTCGATGACATCGGCGATCTTGTTCCAGGGGGCCATGACCGGCAGCATCAGGGTCTCCACCGGCCGGCCGGGCACCGTGAGGGCGTCACCGGGGTGGAACACCTTGCCGCCGTCCACCAGGAAGCCGACGTTGGTGACGCGGGGGATGTCGGGGTGGATGACGGCGTGCAGCTCGCCGTGGACCTGGACGTCGAAGCCCGCCGCGCTGAAGGTGTCGCCGTGGCCGACGGTGTGCACGCGGCCGGGGAAGGCCGCGGAGACCTGATCGGCGACCGACTTCAGCGTCCAGATCCCGGCGGCCGGGTTCGCCTCCATCGCGGCCCGCAGGCGCCCCTCGTCGAAGTGGTCGGGGTGCTCGTGGGTGATGAGGATCGCCTCGGCGCCGGCGGCGGCGTCCGCCTCGCTGAACCCTCCGGGGTCGAGTACGAGCGTCCGGCCCGACTTCTCCAGCCGGACGCAGGCGTGCGACTTCTTCGTGAGCTTCATGGGTCCATCCTGACGCGCTCCCGCGGCGGACGCTCACTCCTGCGGGGTGGTCTCCTCCCGGATGACCTGCTGCGCCACCCTGAAGGCGCTGTTCGCCGCCGGCACCCCGCAGTAGACGGCGGCCTGCAGGAGCACTTCCTTGATCTCCTGCGGGGTGAGGCCGTTGCGCAGGGCCGCGCGGGTGTGGAAGGCCAGTTCGTCCAGGTGGCCGCCCGCGACCAGCGCGGTCAGCGTGACACAGCTGCGCGAGCGCCGGTCCAGCCCCGGCCGGTCCCAGATCTCACCCCAGGCGTACCGGGTGATGAACTCCTGGAAGTCCCCCGAGAACTCGTCGGCCTGCGCCAGCGCCCGGTCCACGTGGGCGTCGCCCAGCACCTCGCGCCGGACCTTGATGCCGGCGTCGTACGGGTCCGGCCGGCCCGCCGAGGCGTGCGCCGGCGCGGACGGCGGGGCGATCTCGGCGACGGCCACGGGCAGCGGCGGCGGCACGGCCAGGACCGGCTGGGCGGGGGCGGCGACGACGGCCATCTGGCCGGTGCCGGTGTCGTAGCCGGGCTGCCAGGCCGTGGAGAAGTGCCGCACCAGCAGGTCGGTGACGGCGGCCGGCTGCTCGACGGGGACGAGGTGGGAGGCGCCGGGGACGACCGCGAGGCGGGCGTCGGGTATCCCGGCGACCAGGGTGCGGGCCTCGGCGGGGCCGGTGACCTGGTCGTCCGAGCCGACCAGGACGAGGGTGGGCACGGCGACACCGCCGAGCTGCGCGCGAACGTCGAACGAGGCCAGCGCCTCGCAGGCGGCTATGTAGCAGCCGGGGTCGGTGGTGCGCACCATCTGCACGGCCCACTCGGTGATCGCGGGCTGGGCGGCGGCGAAGCCGGAGGTGAACCAGCGGTCCGGGGAGGACCGGGCGATCGGGTCGAGGCCGTTGCTGCGCACGATCACGCCCCGCTGCCGGAACTCGTCGGCCGTGCCGAAGCGGGGGGACGTGGCGATCAGGGCCAGCGACGCGACCCGCTCGGGGCGGCGCAGCGCCAGCTCCACACCCAGGGCGCCGCCGAGGGCGCAGCCCGCGTAGCCGAAGCGCTGCACGCCGAGGCCGTCGAGGGTGTTCAGCAGCCGCGCCGCGAGGTCGGTGACGGACCCGGCGGGGTAGGCGGGCGCTCCTCCGTGGCCGGGCAGGTCGAACCGGAAGACCCGCCAGTGCTGGGCCAGCTCGGGGACCTGCCGGTCCCACATGTGCCAGGTGGTGCCCAGAGAGGGGCCCAAGATCAGGACGGGAGCCTCTTCTGGCCCGTCAAAGCGGTATTGCAGGGTGTTCGACGGTGTCTCACTCACGCCTCAGACCCTCTCACGTCTCACGAAATCCCACAGAGCCCGGGGAACCCGACGGCTCTTGACCCTCTCGGCGCGGCGCATCCGGCACTGCCGGAACCCTGGAGGATGCCGGAACCCTGGAGGATGCCGGAACCCTCGGGGATGCCGGAACCCTCGGGGATGCCGGAACCCTCGGAGATCCGGATACGAGTGCTCCAGCGTGTACGCGTGGCCGTGGCGACGGTGCGTCCTCCTGGCTCGTGCGCTCTCCCGGTCCCGCCGCCGCGGCGCTTCCCTCTTCGGCACGGCTCGCAGGTGGCCCTGGTTGCAGGAAAGCGTAAAGCGCCGTCCCCCAGGACCGGCAGGATGCGCCCGGAAGCCCTCGGGAATCTCACCGACCAGCAACCCGAACACCACACGGTGGACAAGCTGTGTCCATCCCTCGGAGGAGACTTGGCCGTTGATCAGCCAGAAGACGACCGGTGACGCCGTCCCGACCTTCATCCGCGACGTGTGCCCGATCGGGCTGTCCTTCGCGCAGAACACGGTCGAAGCCGCGGCGCCCGCACTGGGCGAGACCATCCGCAACTGGCCCGACGCCAGCCCGGTCACCTTGCAGGACCCCACCTACGTCGGCGTCGCGGTCATGGCCATGCAGGGCCGCCCCGGCCGCACCCGCATCCGCACCCCCTACGTCTCCGACGCCGACGGCGCCCGCGTCGCCGAAGCCGCCTCGCGCCCGGGGACTGCACGACGCCGAGTCGGCGGCAGGCCCGCCCGAAGCGCCGCGAGGTGTACTCGGCGAGTTCAATCGGTCGTTGCAACACCGGGCTGCTGTAGCGAGCCCCGCTGTTCTTCGAAGAGCTCGGCCGGTGTCCGCCAACCGAGGATCTTGCGGGGCCGGTTGTTGATCGCCATGGCGACGGCTTCGAGGTCCGTGGACGACCAGTTGATCCGCCTTGCGACCCGGCGCCGGAGTGGTGCACCAACTCGCCGGGGACCGGTGGGCGGCCGTCGCGGTCGCGCTACCAGAGCCCCATGTCCAGTACGTCCAGGACGAGTTGGGCCTCCTTCGACATCGACGCGGGCCAGCCGACGAGGCGACGAGGCGACGAGGCGACGAGAGAAGGTGTCCACGACGAACACGACGTGGACGACGCCCGCCCAGGCCGCGACGTGCGTGAAGTCGGCGACCCAGGTCCGGATCGGGGCCGGGACGACGAACTCGCGGCCGAGCAGGTCAAGAGGTCCCACCGGAAGGGTTCCTGTGGGCCTCTGGCGCCTCGGACCGGCGCATCCCCCGCCAGCACATGGTACGTGTGCTACGTACCCCTCCCCACCTGCGTTTTCGCAGGTCATCGGCGGTTTCGTGCGCCGCTGGTGTCCGCGGCTGCGCCCTGGCCTCCGTGCTTGTTGCCGTCAGCGCTGCCGTCAAGGGTATAGACCACTGGTCGGGCTACGGCAGGAGTGTCAGCGCGGGGACGTGGGCGGGCTTGACGACGCTGAAGTGCCGCCGGTCGAGGGTGGCTACCCGCTCCACGCCGAAGCGCTCGGCCACCGCGATGACGGAGGCGTCGACCCCGCCGAGCGGGAAGTCGGCGTACTGGAGGACCAGCTCACCCATGCGCGTCAGGTCAGCGGGGGTGAGGTGAACCAGCTCGAATGTTCCCCGTGCGACCTCGGCGAGGAACGCCGCTTCGACCTGGGGCCAGCGCTCCAGCAGCCAGCAGACCTCGGTCATGACCGGGCTGGGCAGCAGACGGCGGCCGGTCAGAGACGTCAGCAGGGAGGCGCACTCCGGGTGACGCCGGTCGGCCGCGTTGAACGCCGCAGCCAGGGGCCCTGTGTCCAGGACCGTGGCAATCACGCCGAGTCGCCGAAGCGCTCGCGCATCCGCTCGCGGATGTAGTCGTCGTGCCGTTCAGCCAGATCCTCTGGGCCGTCCACGCTGCCGATCAGGGCCAGCAGCCCGGCCGGGACCGACTCCTCGTCCTCGTTCGCGTCGACTGCCGGCAGCGACCGGGCAACCTGGGACAGCTCTTCATCCTGGGTGACGAGCAGGCGCAGGCGTCGCACCTGGGTCGGGGTGAGCCGGTCCACCAGGTGGTGCATGTCCTCGTAGTCGTAAGCAGCGGTCACGCCAGCAGTGTAGGACGGCCCCGCAGCCTCGGACAGCCGGATCGGCAGAGGCTCACCCGCACTGAGGCTGCGCCAAGCTCGTTTTCGCAGTTCAGTGGGGCTGGCGTGATCCACCGGTGAGGTCCTCACGCTGATAGGCGGCATGATCGTCAGGGCGAGATCGTCCGCCCGTCTCGTCACCGCTGTACTTCGCTGTTCGCCAGGACGAGCAGGGCTCGCAGGAGCGTGGTGGCCTGCCGGGTGTCGGTGCGGAGCTTGGTCAGGGTCCGCCATGACTTGAGGTTCGCGAAGCCGTGTTCGTTGGCGGTGCGTTCGCGGCTGACCAGGCGGTTCGTCTCCTTCTCGGCAGCGGTCAGCTGGTGGTTGCGGGTGGCCTTGCGGCCGGTGATGATCACCGGGTCGTCGTCGGGTTTGTCGTCGAGGCCGACGAAGCCGAGGTCGGCCAGGGCGCCGAAGCCCGCTTCCCGCAGGTGTCCGGTGATCTTGTTGTGGCGGGCGGTGGTGATCTCGCTGGACCGGCCGGGCTTGGCCGCGGAGATCCAGATCGGGTTGCCCTTCTCGTCGGTCAGCGCGAGAAACAGCAGGCCATGGGTCTTGTGCTTGCCTGAGTGTGCGCCGTGAGGCGCTTGCTGTTCGAGTGGAGGTGAAAGGCCGTGCGTGCGCCGCGAGGCGCTGTGATCCGCGCGCGGGTGTGAGACCCACGCCGTCGTTTCGTCGCAGCGGGACGGCAGAAGCAGGAGGTAGCTGGGCTCGGCGAGTCGGCCGGGCCTGGTGGAGAGCAGCCCCGACAACGACGGGACGCACCGGAACTACCGGACGGTGCGGGTCCGGCAAGCGAGACGGGAAGGTGGACGCGAGGAACCAGCGGTGTAATGCCCCTCAAGACCTCCGCCAGCTCAAACCCGGTGGATCTGGGCTGGATCGCGGTGCGCACTGCCCGTATGGGCAGGAACTCCTGGACCGGATTGATCTTGTCGGTCGGGAGGCCACGGTGAAGGACTGCGGCGTAACCGTGGCGATGCCGCAGGGGCAAAGCCGGCCGCCTCACCCGACGAGCGGATCACAATGAACGTGGGAACCACCTCGAAGCTTTCGTCTCAACGCACTCTCCAGGTGCGATGGGGCGGGAAGGCGCGACGTCCGCCGACGGCCCGAGGTAGGGCGGAGGGTCAAGAAGCACAAGGAACGGCAGAACACGGAGCGCGAGACCGCAGGGTCAGCCTGGCAGGACGGCGGCCTCGTCTTCACCACGTCGACCGGCGGACCTCTCGACCCGGCCAACCTCACCCGCCGCTTCCGCACCTTCCTCGACCGAGCCGGACTCCGGTGCATCCGCTTCTACGACCTACGCCACTCGACGGCGACGCTACTTCTGGAACAGGGCGTCGATCTCGGCGTGGTCAAGGAGCTGTTGGGCCACGCCCACATCGGCGTCACCGCCGGCGTCTACGCACACGTACGCCTGCGCCTCCAACGCCAGGCCATCGACACCCTCGGCAACGCCCTGGACGGTCCCGCCAACGATGAGCCGGCCCGCAACGACGGCTACGACCCGCCGCCGTGCGGAGCCATCGTCCGCTGACGTTGCCGTCAACTACTGCCGTCAGACCGCCCCGAAAATCCGCAGCAGCCCTCTCCGGAAAAAACGGCGGGGGCTGCTTTCTTGCGCACTCTTTGGTTAGCCGTCCGTACACTCAG
>NZ_AGBF01000142.1 GCF_000225525.1 Streptomyces zinciresistens K42
CCCCGCGCGCCGCCCCGCGGGGGAGGGAGCCCGGGAGCCTACGCCGCCGGGGCGGCACCCTCCTGCTCCGCCTCGATCCGCGCGTTCCAGTCGCGCTTGGACGCCTGCCAGCCGTCCTCGTTGTGCCCGAGCCGCCAGTAGCCGGAGATCGACAGGTCCTCGCGGGACAGGCCGTGCTCGACGCGCAGCAGGTGGCGCAGTTCCTTCACGAAGTGCGCCTCGCCGTGGACGAACGCGTGCGGCCGGCCCTCGGGGAACTCCAGCGAGCGCACCGCCTCGACCAGGGCCTCGCCCACCCGGCGCGCGCCGCGGTGCAGCCAGACGACCTCGGCGTCGGAGTCGATCTTCTGCTCCTCCTCGGGCCCGGCGACCTCGACGAACGCGTGGGCGGTGGCGCCGTCGGGCAGGGACTCCAGGGCGCGGGCGATCGCCGGCAGCGCGCTCTCGTCCCCGACCAGCAGATGCCAGTCGGCCCCCGGGTCCGGGGCGTAGGCGCCGCCGGGGCCCATGAACCGCACGGTCTCGCCGGGCCGGGCCCGCATCGCCCACGGGCCCGCGACGCCCTCGTCGCCGTGGATCACGAAGTCCACCGTCAGCTCACGGTGCTCGGGGTCCCAGGCGCGCACGGTGTACGTACGGGTCACCGGCCACTGCTCGCGCGGCAGCTCCGCGCGGATGCGCTCCAGGTCGAAGGGCTCGGGGTAGCGCACGCCCTCCTCGGGGGAGAAGAGGATCTTCAGATAGTGGTCGGTGCAGGTGTCCGCCGCGAAGTCGGCGAGACCCGCGCCCCCCAGCACCACGCGCTGCATGTGCGGGGTCAGCCGTTCGGTACGGACGACCTGCGCGGAGCGGGGCCTTTGCGGCTTGCGGGCAGGGCGTTCTGCCATGACGGCCTCCCTCATTCCAAGCTTAGGTTTACCTAAGTTAGCATCTCCCCCCGGAGGAGGGGGAAAGCGCGAGGAGATGAATTACGGGACGAATTCCCCCGCATCGGTCGTCTCATTCACTCGTCCGGCCGCTCGGTTCACTCCGCCAACGTCGTGAGCAGCCGCCGCAGCGACCCGCCGAGTCCCCAGCGCGCCGCCAGCCCGTCCAGCGCCGCCGCGTCGCGCGGGGCGCGCGGAACCGCGGTGGCGACCTCCGGCAGCGGCACGTCGGAGGCGACCCGCACCACGGTCGGGGCCACCTCGACATAGGGCCGCGACTCGTCCAGGCGCCTGCGCTGCGACGGGGTGAGCCGCGCGCTCGGGTCGTCGACCGCCGCCATGATCCCGGCCAGGTCGCCGAACTCCGCCAGCAGCTTCGCGGCCGTCTTCTCGCCGATCCCGGGCACCCCCGGCAGGCCGTCGCTCGGATCGCCGCGCAGCAGCGCCAGGTCCGCGTACCCCCGGCCGTCGACGCCGTACTTCCCGCGCAGCCACGACTCGTCCGTCAGCTGGAGGGTGCCGACGCCCTTGAGGGGGTACAGCACCCGCACCCCGCGGCCGTCGTCCACCAGCTGGTACAGGTCGCGGTCGCCGGTGACGATGTCCACCGGGCCCTTCGCCCGCGCGGTGAACGTGCCGATCACGTCGTCCGCCTCGTAGCCCGCGACGCCCACCCGCGCGACGCCGAGCGCGTCCAGGACGGCCTCGATGACCGGCACCTGCGGCGACAGCGTGTCGGGCACCTCCTCCTCGTCCGGTCCCGCCGCGCGCTCCTCGGCGACGCGGTGCGCCTTGTACGACGGGATGAGGTCGACGCGCCACCGCGGCCGCCAGTCGGCGTCCATGCAGGCCACCAGCTCGTCCGGCCGGTGGTCCCGCACCAGGCGGTCGACGAAGTCGAGGAGCCCGCGCACGGCGTTCACCGGGGTGCCGTCCGGGGCCCGCACCGAGTCCGGCACGCCGAAGTAGGCGCGGAAGTAAAGCGAGGCGGTGTCGAGGAGCATCAGTCGTCCGGTCACGCCACGCATCATGCCGCACGGCACCGACAGCGCCCCCGCCGTGACCGCCCCGTCGCACAGCGTGGCGGCCTGTGGGCTGGACCACTTGTGCGTTTGTGTGCGGGCGTGTGGGGCAGGCGCGCTCCCGGAGCGACGCCCCCTGCGCCACTGCCGCGCATGTCGCACCGACCATCCGCCGCCGAGACAAGAGGT
Organism: Streptomyces zinciresistens K42; assembly: GCF_000225525.1. Taxonomy (GTDB): domain Bacteria; phylum Actinomycetota; class Actinomycetes; order Streptomycetales; family Streptomycetaceae; genus Streptomyces; species Streptomyces zinciresistens. The sequence continues at coordinate 2,138 of NZ_AGBF01000142.1, forward strand.
ACCCGTGTCATCCAGGCTTGAGGCCGACCATCTGTACAAGGTGTTCGGCAGACGACCGACCGAGGCTGTCGAACGGCTCCGCACCGGAGCCGACCGGGAGGAGCTGCGCGCCGACGGCACCACCGCCGCCGTGATCGACGCCTCCTTCACGGTGGAGCCCGGCCAGATCTTCGTCGTCATGGGCCTGTCCGGCTCCGGGAAGTCCACGCTGCTGCGCATGCTCAACGGACTCCTGGAGCCGACCGCGGGTCACGTCCGCTTCGACGGCCAGGACCTGACCGCGCTCAGCGACCGCGACCTGCGCGCGGTCCGCGCCCGGAAGATCAGCATGGTCTTCCAGCACTTCGCGCTCTTCCCGCACCGCAGCGTGCTGGAGAACGCCGCCTACGGCCTCGCCGTGCAGGGCGTGCCCCGCGCCGAGCGCGAGAAGCGCGCCGCCGAGGCGCTGGAGCTGTGCGGTCTCGGCGGCTGGGAGGAGTCCTGGCCCGACGAGCTGTCCGGCGGCATGCAGCAGCGCGTCGGCCTCGCCCGCGCCCTGGCCACCGACGCCGACCTGCTGCTGATGGACGAGTCCTTCAGCGCCCTCGATCCGCTGATCCGCCGGGACATGCAGGACCAGCTCCTCCAGCTCCAGCAGACCCTGAAGAAGACCATCGTCTTCATCACCCACGACCTCAACGAGGCCATGCGGCTCGGCGACCGGATCGCCGTCATGCGCGACGGCCGCATCGTGCAGACCGGCAGCGCCGAGGACATCCTGCTGCGCCCGGAGAACGACTACGTCGCCTCCTTCATCCAGGACGTCGACCGCACCCGGGTGCTGACCGCGAGCGCCCTCATGGACACCGGCGCCACCGCGGACGCCCCGCGCTGCGCCTGCGAGACCGCGGCCCCCGACACCACCTTCGCCGAGCTGTGCGCGCTCAGCGCCCGGCTGTCGCACCCCGTCCGCGTGGTCGACGGCGGCGGCCGGGTCGTCGGCGCCGTCGACCGCCGGAGCCTGGTCGGCTTCCTCGGCGACGAGGCGGCCGATCCCTCGCCCTGCGACCGCCCCGAGGAAAAGGTGACCGCCCATGCCTAGGCTCCCGCTCGGCGACTGGGCCGACTCCGGTGTGCAGTGGCTCGTCACCCACATGGGCTGGCTCTTCGACGCGGTCAAGGCCGTCGTGGAGGGCATGTACGACGGCGTCAACGCCGTCCTGACGGCCCCCGAGCCGCTGCTCCTCGCGGGCATCCTCGCCGTACTGGCCTGGTGGCTGCGCGGGCTGGTCGCCGGGGTGCTCGCCTTCGGCGGGTTCGTGCTCGTCGACTCGCTCGACCTGTGGGAGCGGGCCATGTCGACGCTCGCCCTGGTGCTGGTCGCCACTCTCATCGCCCTGGTGCTCTCGGTGCCGCTGGGCATCTGGGCCGCCCGGTCCAGGACCGTCAGCGCCGCCCTTCGGCCCGTCCTCGACCTGCTCCAGACCATGCCGTCGATGGTCCTGCTCATCCCGGCCATCCTCTTCTTCGGCCTGGGCACCGCCGCCGGCGTCATCGCCACGCTGATCTTCGCGCTCGCCCCCGGCGTCCGCATGACCGAACTCGGCATCCGCCAGGTCGACGCCGAGCTGGTGGAGGCCGCCGAGGCGTTCGGCACCACCCGCCGCGACACCCTGCTGCGGGTCCAGCTGCCGCTCGCCCTCCCGACGATCATGGCGGGCATCAACCAGGTCATCATGCTGAGCCTGTCGATGGTGGTCATCGCCGGCATGGTCGGCACCGGCGGCCTGGGCGGCGCGGTCAACGAGGCCATCGGCCAGCTCGACATCGGCTTCGGCTTCGAGGCGGGCGTCGGCATCGTCGTCCTCGCCATCTACCTGGACCGCATCACCGGCGCCCTCGGCGCGCAGATCTCCCCGCTGGGCCGCCGCGCCTCCGCCAAGGCCCGCGCCGCGAGCGGCGTCACGGTGTGGAGCCACCGCCCGCGCCCCGTGGTCGCGGTCGCCGGCGTCGCCGTGCTCGCCCTCGTCGCCGGTGGCCTGGGCGTCTTCGGACCGTCCTCCGGCACCGCCGAGGCGTCCGCCACGGACATCGGCCGGGGCAAGGAGATCAAGCTGGGCTACATCCCCTGGGACGAGGGCATCGCCTCGACCTTCCTGTGGAAGGAGCTCCTGGAACGGCGCGGCTTCGAGGTGTCCACCACCCAGTACGCCGCGGGCCCGCTCTACACCGGCCTCGCCACCGGCCAGATCGACTTCCAGACCGACTCCTGGCTGCCCACCACGCACGCCGAGTACTGGAAGAAGTACGGCAAGCAGCTCGACGACCTCGGTTCCTGGTACAGCCCCACCTCCCTGGAGCTCACCGTCCCCGCGTACATGAAGGACGTGAACTCCCTGGCGGACCTCAAGGGCAAGTCGTCGGCCTTCAAGGGCAAGATCGTCGGCATCGAGCCGAGCGCCGGCATGATGGGACTGCTCAAGGACAAGGTGCTCGGGGCGTACGGCCTGAAGGGCTCCTACGACGTCGTGGACGGCTCGACGCCCGCCATGCTCGCCGAGCTCAAGCGCGCGTACGCCAAGAAGGAGCCGATCGTCGTCACGCTCTGGTCCCCGCACTGGGCGTACAGCGACTACAAGCTGAAGAAGCTCAAGGACCCCAAGGGCGCCTGGGGCAAGGGCGACAGCGTGCACACCCTCTCCCGCAAGGGCTTCGCCTCCGACAACCCCGAGGTCGGCGCCTGGCTCAAGGACTTCTCGATGACGGAGAAGCAGCTGACCGGCCTGGAGTCGCAGATCAGCAAGGCCGGCAAGGGCAAGGAGCAGGACGCGGTGCGCGCCTGGCTCGACCGCAACCCCGGACTGGCCGACAAGTGGGCCCCGGTCGCCGGACAGGGGGACGAGGACCAGGCGGCCGGGTGACCTGACGGACCCGACCGCCGCCGCCCGAGGGCGGGTCACGCCGTACGTTCTTCCCCTCCGTACGGCGGGCCCGCCCCTCGTGGTCTTCGCGCACGACCCCGGGACGGCCACGGCAAGGGTCCGGCCGACCACGCGGCGCCGTCTCCCCGCCCGGACCGACGTGGTGCGGGCAACGGCCCGCGGCGGGCCCCGACTTGCCGGCCCCCGCGACTCCCCGCGCCGCCCGGGTCGCACCTCTGGCCCCGCGACTGCCCGCGCCGCCCGCGCCGTCCCTCCGGCCCGGCGATGCGCGCGAACGGGGCCGGAACACGGGGAAGTGCGCGATTATGGAACAGACGGTGGCGGCCGGCCGTCGTCACGGCGGCCGGCGGGGGTCCGCGACCGGGCGGTGACGCGCGGGCGCCCGTTCCGCGGGCGTAACCGGCGGGCCGTGCCCGCCCCGGCGCGTCGCCGACGCGACGGGCGGGTGCAACGGTTTGCCGGACATGCGTAGGGTGCAGAGAACTCAACAGAAGGTGTGCGCCGGGCAACGGGCGCGAGGACAGTGGACCGACGAGCGAAGGAGGGAGCCGGAGCGATGGGCGACCACAAAGAACAGCCCCTCCGGGTGGGGGCCGCCGTACGGCGGCGGCGCCGCGCGCTGGACCTCACCCTCGCCGTCGTGGCCGAGCGCAGCGGCCTGTCCGTGCCCTTCCTGAGCCAGATCGAGAACGACCGGGCCCGCCCCAGCACCTCCTCCCTGGAGAAGGTCGCCGACGCGCTGCGCACCACCGCCGTCGAACTCCTCGCCGCCGCCGACCCGGCGTGCAGCGTGGACGTCGTGCGCGCCGACACCACCGAGCTCGCGCCGGAGCCGCGGACGCGGTCCCTGGTGCGCGGTCACCACCAGATGCACGCCTCGGAGTTCACCGGCGACCACGACGCGGGCCGCGAGTTCCAGTACCGCAACGACCAGTTGATGTACGTCGCCGACGGCGCGGTCGAGATCGAGGCGGAGGGCCGCGCCTACCGGCTGGGCCGCGGCGACACCCTGTACCTCACCGGCGGGGTGCGCCACCGCTGGCGCGCGACCGTGGCGGACACCCGCGTCGTCGTCGTGGCGGTGGCCGAGCACATCGAGGCGGTCCGGGACCGGCCGGGACGCTGATGCGGGCCGTCTCCCTGGTGCCGTCGCTGACGGAGGCCGTCGAGCTCTCCGCGCCCGGCGTCCTGGTGGGCGCCACCGACTGGTGCAGCCACCCCGCGGGCCTGGACGTCGTCCGCGTCGGCGGGACCAAGAACCCGGCCGTGGAGCGGATCGCGGCGCTCGCCCCCGATCTGGTGATCGCCAACGAGGAGGAGAACCGCGAGCCCGACCTCGCCGCCCTGCGCGCCACCGGGACCGAGGTCCTGGTGACCGAGGTGCGCACGGTGCCGCAGGCCCTCACCGAACTGGACCGGGTGCTGACCGCCTGCGGGGTGCGCACCCGCCCGCGGTGGCTGGACGAGGCCGCGCGGACCTGGTCCGCACCGCCGGTCCCGGAGCGCCGTACGACGGCCGTGGTGCCGATCTGGCGGCGCCCCTGGACGGTGCTCGGCCGGGACACCTTCGCGGGCGACGTCCTGGCCCGCCTCGGGGTGCACCACCTGTACGCCGGGCACCCCGAGCGCTATCCGCGCGTCCCCCTCCAGGAGCTGCGGGCGGCCCGTCCGGACCTGGTCGTCCTTCCCGACGAGCCCTACCGCTTCACCGCCGACGACGGCCCCGAGGCGTTCGCCCCGCTGCCCTGCGCGCCGGTCAGCGGCCGGCACCTCACGTGGTACGGGCCGTCGCTCGCGCGGGCACCGCGGGTGCTGTCCGGGGCGCTGCGAGCAGCGCGCCGCTGAGCAGGCCGCGCGCGGTGCGGACCGCGGCGACGGCCCAGGCGGCGACGAGGAGCGCGTACAGGGCCACGGCGAGCCCGTCGTACACGAGGAGCCCGGTGCGGCGGGCGAGCGCCGCCGCGCCGGTCACGCAGGTGCCGACCGGGAAGGTGAACGCCCACCAGGTCATCGCGAACCCCATCCCGTGCCGCCGGGCGCGCAGGACGTGCGCGCAGGCGAGGCCCAGCCACAGCAGCGCGAAGCCCATCACGGGCACCCCGTACAGCACGGCCAGCACCCCGAAGCCGTCGCTGTAGGGTGCCGGGACCACCCCGGGGGCGGCGTCGGCGAAGGCGCCCACGGCGGTGGTGGACTGTCCGAGCGGGCCCAGGACCAGGAACAGCGACGGGGTGAGGGCGAGCGGCAGGGGGCCGCCGGTGAGCAGCCGGGCGAACACCAGCGGCAGCATCAGCGAGGTGGCCAGCAGACTCAGCCCGAACATCGCCACGCACGCGAGGAGCAGAGTCGCGCGGGCCTGCCCGGCCGGCAGGCGGGGCACCAGGCGCGGGCCGAGCGCCGCCGACACCATCGGCGCGACCAGGGGCAGCAGCCACACGGGTGTCGCCTGCGAGAGGCGGGGCCGATGGCGCACGGCCATGAGGTACGGCACGGCCACGGCCGCCGCCAGCCCGATCGCCGTACCGGCGGTGTACAGCACGGCGTCCAGGGCGAGCGCGGCGCGGGCGCCGGTCCAGTCCCGGCCGACGGTCTGCGCGCCGCCGCCGACGGCCAGCAGCGCCATGGACAGGCAGCCGTAGAACGGTGCCACCGCCGGGTCGAGGAGATGGGCGCGTGCCTGGTCGCGGTGGTGGGCCCAGTGCAGGGCGCGCGCCGTGAGCAGGGCGAGGAGCAGCAGCAGGGACAGGGCCCACACCGCGGTGGCGGCGGGGCGCAGCAGGGGCGGCGGGGTCACGGGCAGCGCGGCGCTCGCGGTGGCGACGGCGGCGGTGCCCATGACGGCGGCGTACCAGTGGGGTCCGAGGTGACGGACGGTGGTGACCATGCCCGCAGCCTGCGGGCGGCCGCCCCCGCCCGCCAGGGACCGCCTCTCTATGGCGACATAAACTGGTCTTATGACTGAGGAGGCGGAGGGGCGGTCCCGCTCCGGGGGCGTGGCGCACCGGGTCCCGGACCTGGGGGCCCTGGAACTGCTGCTCGCCGTGGCGCGGCTCGGCAGCCTCGGCGGGGCGGCCCGGGAACTCGGGATCACCCAGCCTGCGGCGAGCAGCAGAATCCGGTCCATGGAACGCCAGTTGGGGGTGGCGCTGGTGGACCGGTCGCCGCGCGGGTCGCGGCTCACGGACGCGGGGGCGCTGGTCACGGACTGGGCGCGGCGGATCGTGGAGGCCGCGGAGGCGTTCGACGCGGGCGCGCAGGCGCTGCGGGTGCGGCGCGACTCGCGGCTGCGGGTCGCGGCGAGCATGACGATCGCGGAGTATCTGCTGCCGGGCTGGCTGCTCGCGCTGCGGGCGCAGCGCCCGGACACCGCGGTCTCGCTGCACGCCGGGAACTCCGCGGCGGTGGCCGGGCGGCTGCTGGCGGACGAGGCGGACCTCGGGTTCGTGGAGGGGCTGACGGTGCCGACGGGGCTGGACTCCGTGGTCATCGCCCACGACAGCCTCGTCGTGGTGACCGCGCCGGGGCACCCGTGGTCCCGGCGGCGGCGCCCCCTGGAGGCGCCGGAGCTCGCGGCGACCCCGCTGATCCTGCGGGAGACGGGCTCCGGGACCCGGCAGGTGCTGGACGCCGCGCTCGGCGGCCTGGCCCGGCCGCTGATCGAGCTGTCGTCCACCACGGCGGTCAAGGCGGCGGCGGTGAGCGGCGCGGGACCCGCGGTCCTGAGCGAACTCGCCGTCGGGGAGGAGCTGGCGATGCGGCGCCTGGTCGCCGTCCCGCTGGCGGACGTCTCCCTCGCCCGCGACCTGCGGGCGGTCTGGCCCACCGGCCACCGGCCCGTGGGCCCGGCCAGGGACCTGCTCTCCCTGACCCGGAGCTGACGCGCACGGACCGGCGGGCCGTCAGGCGGCGCGGGCCGCCGCCCGCACCAGTGCGCGCATCACCCGCAGGTCCCCGCCCATCTCCGGGTGCCACTGCACGCCGAGGACCCAGGGGGCGGAGGGGAGTTCCACGGCCTCGACCGTGCCGTCGGCGGCGTACGCCGAGGCGGTCAGGCCCGCGCCGAGGCGGTCCACGGCCTGGTGGTGGTAGGCCGGGACGTACGCGGCCTCGGGCACCGCCTCGGCGTACCGGGTCCCCGGCACCGGCTTGACGTCGTGGCCGCCGAAGACGCCCACCCGTTCCGCGTGCCCGTCGATGTGCTGGACGAGCGTGCCGCCGAGCGCGACGTTCAGCAGCTGCATGCCGCGGCAGATGCCGAGCAGCGGCACCCCCGCGCCGAGCGCGGCGTCGATCAGGGCCAGCTCCCACTCGTCGCGCTCCGGCGCGGGCGGTCCCGTGCGGGGCTCGCGCTCCGCGCCGTAGCGGACCGGCTCCACGTCCGGTCCGCCCGCGATGACCAGCCCGTCCAGGCGCGCCACGGCCGCCGCCGCGTACTGCGGGTCGTCCGGCGGGAGCATCGCGGCCAGGCCGCCCGCCCGCTGCACCAGGCGCGGATAGCCGACCGGCAGCAGTGCGGCCTCCAGCTCCCACACGCCCCAGCGCGCACCGGCCTCCAGGTAGGTGCTGACCCCGATCAACGGCCTGGTCACGAAAACTCCCTCACGTCCGGTTCCTCAGTCCCGCGCCAACTCTGCCTCGGCCGCCGCCAGCGCCGCGAACTCCTCCTCCGGCGCCTTGGCGACCAGCCTCTTGCGGCTGTACAGGCCGAAGTACGCCGTCGCCACCGCGTACACCGCCAGCGCGATCAGCGCGGCCGTCACGTCCACCAGGAACGTCGCCACCAGCGCCGAGCAGGCGAGCACCAGCGCCACCGACGACGTCAGGGTGCCGCCCGGCGTACGGTACGGCCGCGGCAGCTCCGGCTCCCGGCGGCGCAGCACGATGTGCGAGAGGGACATCAGCGCGTAGGAGATGGTCGCGCCGAACACGGCGATGTTGAGCATCCGCGCGCCGTTGCCCGACACCGCCGCCAGCAGGAAGCCGATCGTGCCCGGCACCAGCAGACCGAGGTAGGGCGCCTTGCGGCGGCTGGTGAGGGACAGGAAGCGGGGCAGGTAGCCGGCCCGGGACAGCGCGAACAGCTGCCGCGAGCCCGCGTAGATCAGCGAGAAGAAGGAGGCCACCAGGCCCGCGAGACCGGCGTAGTTGACGACCCGGCTCAGGGCGGTCGCCTCGCCGTCCGGCTGGAGCGCCGCCACCAGCGGGTTGCCGGCGTCCTGGATCGCCGCCGAGCCGCGCGCCCCGGCCGCCGCGACGAACGTGACCACGGCCAGCACCACCAGGATGCCCATCGACCAGCGGATCGCCTTGGGCAGCGTACGGGCGGGGTCCCGGGTCTCCTCCGCGGCCAGCGGCACGCCCTCGACGCCGAGGAAGAACCACATCCCGAACGGGAACGCCGCCCAGATGCCCAGCAGTCCGAACGGCAGCCAGGAGCCGGACCCGAGCGCCGAGGTGTCGACGGGGATGTCGTCCAGCGAGCCGAAGGAGAAGGCGGGCAGCGCCGCCAGGACGAACACCAGCAGGGCCGCCACGGCGATCCCGGTGACGACGAAGCTGAAGCGCAGCGCCTCGCCGACGCCCCAGAGGTGGATGCCGAGGAAGATCGCGAAGCAGACCAGGTACATCGGCCAGCCGGACTCCAGGCCGAACAGGCCGAGCGACTCGACGTAGTCGCCGATGAAGATGACGATGGCGGCGGGCGCCAGCACGTACTCGATGAGGATCGCCGTACCCGTGAGGAAGCCGCCCCACGGGCCGAGCGCGCGGCGGGCGAAGCCGTAGCCGCCGCCCGCCGTCGGCAGGATCGAGGACAGCTCGGCGAGCGCGAAGACCATGCAGGCGTACATCGCGCCCATGAGCACCATGGCGATCGCGAGCCCGCCGAAGCCGCCCTCGGCGAGGCCGAAGTTCCAGCCCGAGTAGTCGCCCGAGACGACGTAGGCGACACCGAGGCCGGTCAGCAGCACCCAGCCGGCACTGCCGCGGCGCAGCGCCCTGCGTTGCAGATAGTCGTCCGCCTCCGCCTCGGGAGGGGTGTTCGTGGATTCGAGGGACATGGGCCAACTCCCCGCGTGCGGTGGACACCGGGCATCTCCGGGCACCGTGGGGTCGACCGGGCTCCGGCTCAATGGAATGGATGCATACCTTTGCGGTGCCGGGCGGCGGATGGCAATACCCGTGCGTTAATCGGAGGTAAATCCGGGCTCACGGGGGGGGCCGGGCCGGGTCCTGCGGGGGTGCCCGCTCAGCCGAGGAAGCCGCGCAGCAGCGCCGCCGTGCCCCCGCAGTGCTCGCGCATGATCTCCCTGGCCTGCTCGGCACGGCCCTCGACGACCGCCTCCACCAGCGCCGCGTGCTGCCGCTGGGAGTGCTCCAGGTTGCGCACGAGCAGCGGGATGCAGTCGAGCAGATCGTTGACCCTCGCCCGTACCGCGGCGTACTGCGCGGTGAGCGAGGGGGAGCCGGACAGTTCGGCGACCGTCAGGTGCAGCAGCGTGTCCAGGCGGCGGTAGTCCGCGAGCGGGGCGTCCTGCGTGCGCGCCAGCGCCTCGCGCAGCCGGTCCGCCTGCGCCCGGCCGAGCCCGTGCGCCGCGCAGAGCCCGGCCGCCCCCACCTCCAGGACCTCGCGGAAGCGCAGCGTGTCCTCGACGTCGACGTCCTTCAGCCGGCGGCGCAGCTCCTCCTCGCCCGGCGTCTCGGTGCGCGCGAGCACGAACGTGCCGCCGTAGCGGCCGCGCCGCGACTCCACCAGCCCCTGGTCCTGGAGCACCTTCAGCACCTCGCGCAGCGTCACCCGGCTGATGCCCAGCCTCTCGGCGAGCTCGCGCTCCGCGGGCAGCCGTTCGCCGCCCGGCACCAGGCCGAGCCGGACGACCTGGAGGATCTGCTCCAGGGCCTCCTCGAATCCGTTGCCGGCCCGTACCGGGCGCAGCACCGGCGTCAGCCGGTCGTCGGCCCCGCCGTGCCCCGTGCCCGCCTGCGACATGTCGCCGGACCCCCTTCCCAATCAATGGTCCTGCGCAATACCTTATGGCTCACGGCTGACCGACGTAGCCGAAGGAGGCTCTCCCGTGGCAGACCGCACACCCCCGCTGAGCGTCGAGGAGCTGCACGCCCTCGTCGCCGGCGGTGAGATCGACACTGTCGTCCTGGCCTTCCCCGATATGCAAGGGCGGCTCCAGGGCAAGCGGTTCGCCGCCCGCTTCTTCCTCGACGAGGTCCTCCACCACGGCACCGAGGGCTGCAACTACCTGCTCGCCGTGGACACCGAGATGAACACCGTCGACGGCTACGCCATGTCCTCCTGGGACCGCGGCTACGGCGACTTCGCCATGCACCCCGACCTCGCCACCCTGCGCCGCGTGCCCTGGAACGAGGGCACCGCGCTGCTCGTCGCCGACCTCGCCTGGAACGACGGCTCGCCCGTCGCCGCCGCGCCCCGCCAGATCCTGCGCCGCCAGCTCGACCGCCTCGCCGAGCACGGATTCACCGCCAACGTGGGCACCGAGCTGGAGTTCATCGTCTTCAGGGACACCTACGAGCAGGCGTGGGACGCGGCCTACCGGGGACTGACCCCGGCCAACCAGTACAACATCGACTACTCGGTCCTCGGCACCGGCCGCATCGAGCCCCTGCTGCGCCGCATCCGCAACGAGATGGCGGCCGCCGGCCTCACCGTGGAGTCCGCCAAGGGCGAGTGCAACCCCGGCCAGCACGAGATCGCCTTCCGGTACGACGACGCCCTGGTCACCTGCGACCAGCACGCCGTCTACAAGACCGGCGCCAAGGAGATCGCCGCGCAGGAGGGCGTCTCGCTCACCTTCATGGCCAAGTACAACGAGCGCGAGGGCAACTCCTGCCACATCCACCTCTCCCTCGCGGACGCCTCCGGCGACAACGCCATGGCGGGCGACGGCCCGGACGGCATGTCGGACGTCATGCGCCACTTCCTGGCCGGACAGCTCGCCGCCCTGCGCGACTTCTGCCTCCTGTACGCGCCCAACATCAACTCCTACAAGCGGTTCCAGCCCGGCTCGTTCGCCCCGACCGCCGTCGCCTGGGGGCACGACAACCGCACCTGCGCCCTGCGCGTCGTCGGCCACGGCCGCTCGACGCGCTTCGAGAACCGCCTCCCCGGCGGCGACGTCAACCCCCATCTCGCCGTCGCCGGACTGGTCGCCGCCGGGCTGTACGGCATCGAGCACGAGCTCGAACTCCCCGACCCCTGCGCGGGCAACGCCTACACGGCCGGCTTCGAGCACGTCCCCACCACCCTGCGCGAGGCGGCCGGACTCTGGGAGAACAGCCCGATCGCGCGGGCCGCCTTCGGCGACGAGGTGGTCGCCCACTACCGCAACATGGCGCGCGTGGAGCTGGACGCCTTCGACGCCGCCGTCACCGACTGGGAACTGCGCCGCTCCTTCGAACGCATGTGAGGCACCCTTGTCCGCCGAGTTGTCCGCCGAGCACGTACTGGAAGTACTCGACCCCGCCACCGAGGAGGTCATCGCCACCGTCCCCGCCGCGACGGCGGCCGACGTGGACGCCGCCGTCGTACGGGCCGCGAAGGCGCAGTCCGCGTGGGCCGCGCTCGCGCCCGGCGAACGCGCCCGCCTGCTGCGCCGGTTCGCCGCCGCCGTGGACGCGCACCTGGAGGAACTGGCCGCCCTGGAGGTCCGCGAGGCCGGGCACACCATCGGCAACGCCCGCTGGGAGGCCGGCAACGTCCGCGACCTGCTCGACTACGCCGCCGGGGGAGTGGAGCGGCTGACCGGCCGTCAGATCCCGGTGGCGGGCGGCCTCGACGTCACGATCCTCGAACCCCTCGGTGTCGTCGGCGTCATCGCCCCCTGGAACTTCCCGATGCCGATCGCCGCCTGGGCCACCGCGCCCGCCCTCGCGGCCGGCAACGCGGTCCTGCTCAAGCCCGCCGAGACCACCCCGCTGACCGCGCTGCGCCTGGCCGAACTGGCCCTCGCCGCCGGGCTCCCGGAGGGCCTGTTCCAGGTGCTGCCCGGCCACGGCCCGGTCACCGGCGGCGCGCTCGTCGAACACCCCGGCGTCGCGAAGATCGTGTTCACCGGGTCGACGGGCGTGGGCAGGCAGGTCCTGGCCAGGGGCGCCGCCCGCCTCAAGCGCGTCACCCTCGAACTCGGCGGCAAGAGCCCCAACATCGTCTTCGCCGACGCCGACCTGGAGGCCGCCGCCGCCGCGGCCCCCATGTCCTTCCTCGACAACGCCGGCCAGGACTGCTGCGCCCGCACCCGCATCCTCGTCCAGCGCTCCGTCCACGACCGCTTCCTCGACCTGCTCGGCCCCGCCCTGGAGGCCGTCACGGTCGGCGACCCGGCCGACGAGAACACCGACATGGGCCCGCTGATCTCCGCGGCCCAGCTGCGGCGCGTGCGCGCGTACGTCCCCGACGGCGCCGAGGGCATCCGCGGCAAGGCCCCCGAGGGGCCCGGCTTCTGGTTCCCGCCCACACTCCTGACCGGCGTCGACCCCGGGGCGCCCGTCGCAGTCGAGGAGGTCTTCGGCCCCGTCGCCGTACTCATCCCCTTCGAGGACGAGGCGCAGGCCGTGGCCCTCGCCAACGCCACCGACTACGGCCTCTCGGGCTCCCTCTGGACCCGGGACATCGGCCGCGCGCTGCGTGTCTCCCAGGCCGTGCGCGCCGGCAACCTGTCCGTCAACTCCCATTCCAGCGTGCGCTACTGGACCCCGTTCGGCGGTTTCAAGCAGTCCGGCATCGGACGCGAGCTGGGACCGGACGCCCTGACCGCCTTCACCGAAACCAAGAACGTCTTCATCAGCACGGAAGGCCCCGCACAGTGACCGCAGAGACCGCCGCCTCCCCCGGAGGCACCCCCGAGGCCCCCGTCTGCCGCCGCCTCGTCGGCCGCACGGCCGTCGTCACCGGCGCCGGCAGCGGCATCGGCCTCGCCACCGCCCGCAGGCTCGCCTCCGAGGGCGCCCACGTCGTCTGCGCGGACGTCGACGAGCAGCGCGGCAAGGCCGCCGCCGAGGAGGTCGGCGGCATCTTCGTCAACGTCGACGTCACCGACCCCGAGCAGGTCGAGGCGCTGTTCAGGACGGCGTACGACACCTACGGCAGCGTCGACGTCGCCTTCAACAACGCGGGCATCTCACCGCCCGACGACGACTCCATCCTGGAGACCGGCCTGGACGCCTGGAAGCGCGTCCAGGAGGTCAACCTCACCTCCGTCTACCTGTGCTGCAAGGCCGCCATCCCCTACATGCGGCGGCAGGGCAGGGGCTCCATCATCAACACCGCGTCCTTCGTGGCCCGGATGGGCGCGGCGACCTCGCAGATCTCCTACACGGCCTCCAAGGGCGGCGTGCTCGCCATGTCCCGGGAACTCGGCGTGCAGTTCGCCCGCGACGGCATCCGCGTCAACGCCCTGTGCCCGGGACCGGTCAACACCCCGCTGCTCCAGGAGCTGTTCGCCAAGGACCCGGAGCGGGCCGCGCGCCGCATCGTGCACATCCCCGTCGGCCGGTTCGCCGAGGCCGACGAGATCGCCGCCGCCGTCGCCTTCCTGGCCAGCGACGACTCCTCCTTCGTGAACGCCACCGACTTCCTGGTCGACGGCGGCATCTCGGGGGCGTACGTCACCCCGCTGTGACCGGCCCCCGCGGTCGGGGAGGCGGGGGCGCGGCACCGCCGCCCGGCGGACGCGCGCCCGTACGCACCGGGGGCCGGGCGGCCGACGGCTCCCGGCGCGGGACGGCTACAGGAAGGTGTGGCCCTCGCCGCGGTACGTCGGCACGGTCGCCGTCACCGTGTCGCCCTCCACGAGACTCAGGGTGTCGAACCGCTCGCACAGCTCACCGGCCTTGGCGTGCCGGAACCACACCTTGTCGCCCAGCAGCAGATCGTCGGCCGGCGCGCCGAGCAGCGGCGTCTGCACCTCGCCGGGCCCCTCCTGGGAGTCGTAGCGCAGCCCCTCGGGCAGGTACGGCACCGGCAGCCGGTCGGCTCCGGCCGCGCCCGAGGCCGGGTAGCCGCCGCCCAGGACGGTCACCACGCCGACGCCCGGCCTGCGCACCACCGGCAGGGCGAACAGCGCGGCCGGACGGCCGCTGAAGGACGTGTAGTTGTCGAACAGCCGGGGCACGTACAGGCCCGACCCCGCGCCGATCTCGGTCACGCAGTCCTCGGCCGCGGTGAACTGCACACTGCCCGTCCCGCCGCCGTTGACGAACTCCAGCCCCGGCGCCACCGCCCGGACCGCCCGCACCACCGCGGCCCGCCGCTCGGCGAGTTCCCGGCGCGCGGCGGCCTGCATCAGCCGTACCGCCCGCGACCTCAGCGGCCGCCCCGCCACGGCGTCGCCGACCCCGGCGATGTGCCCCTCGTACGCCATGATCCCGACGACCTCGAACCCCGGCCGCCCGGCGATCAGCCGTGCCAGATCGGCGACCTGGGTGGGGGAGTGCAGCGGCGAGCGGCGGGCGCCGACGCGCACCCGGCCGCCGAGCAGCTTCAGCGAGGTGTCCAACTCCAGGCAGACCCGCACCACTTCGCGCCCGCCGTCCCGCGCCTCGTCGATCAGCCGGAGCTGCGCCGGGTCGTCGATCATCACGGTCACCGCCGCGGCGAGCTTGGGATCGCTCGTCAGCTCGGCGAACCCGGCACGGTCGGCGGACGGGTAGGCGAGCATCACGTCGTCGAAGCCGGAGCGGGCCAGCCACAGCGACTCGGCGAGGGTGAAGGACATCACGCCCGCGAACCCGTCCCGCGCCAGGACGCGTTCGAGCAGCGCCCGGCAGCGCACGGACTTGCTCGCGACCCTGATCGGTTTCCCGCCGGCCCGGCGGACCAGATCGTCCGCGTTCGCGTCGAAGGCGTCGAGGTCGACGATCGCGAGGGGGGCGTCGAGAGGGGCGGTGGCCCGGTCGTAACGGGCCCGGTCGGCGGCGCGCGCAGTCATGAACGAAGCCTGCCAGACGGGATTACCGCAGGGTAGGGGGACGTTCCGGGCAGATGTGCGCGGGGTCGCCGACTGGTTCCCGTTCGCCCGGCATCAACCCGTAGAGTGACGCGCACGCAGGGGGGGACGTCCCCGGCCGTTCGCCGCGCCGGGATGACGCTCCTCCGGTGCGGGTATGCGTGCCTGGTCGGACGAGTCGTACCGGGCGGGGCGGCCGGCACGCCGAACGACGGCTCCGCGCGCGAGAACGGCCCGGACACGAGGAAACGGGGGGTGCATGAGCACGGAAGCGCGCCGCCCTCCCGTCCCGCCCCTGGACGGCGACGGCGCGGACGCCCCGCGCGGCGCCGCACCCCGGCCACCCGCCCCCGGCACCTCCGCGGCGCCCCCGGCCTCCCGGCAGACCGACCTGCCGCCGCCCGCCGCCCCGGT
>NZ_AGBF01000141.1 GCF_000225525.1 Streptomyces zinciresistens K42
GCGGGTGCCGGTGCCGGTGCGCGCGTCGGCCGGCGGGCGACTCCGAAGGCCGTGGTCGGCCGGGCCGGCGCTCAGGCAGCGGCCGACGCGGGTGTCCGGCGCGGTGCGGCCGACTGCGGACGCCCGCCGGGGGAAGGCGTTCATGCGGCACCAGCTCCGCGGACTGCGGCCTCCGCCCCGTCATCCGGCCGTCACCCGCCCGTCAGCGGTGCCACGGGCCGGTCACCGCGAACGTCGTGCCGGGTGTGTAGCAGTTCACGTACATCGTCCCGCCGTCGGGGGAGAACGTGACCCCGGCGAACTCGCCCCACTCCGGCTCCTCGGGGCTGCCCAGGTTCTGCGCGTTGCGCGCCATCGCGTACACCTCGCCGCCGCGCGTCACGCCGAACACGTGCTGGGCGCCGTTGCCGTCCTCGCAGACCATCAGGCCGCCGCTGGGGGCGAGGCAGATGTTGTCCGGGGACTCGCCGGGCAGCCGCACGTCGGTGCCGGGGCCGAAGACGACGACCAGGGTGAGCCGCCGCGCCGCGGGGTCGTAGCGCCAGATCTGCCCGTAGTGGTCGGCCGCCGAGCCCTCCGCGCTGCGGGCGAAGGACGAGACGAAGTAGACGCAGGCGCCGCCCCAGTAGCAGCCCTCCAGCTTCTGGGCGTGGGTGATGCCCTTCGGGCCGAAGTCCTGGAGCCGGATCGGGGTCCGCGCGGCCTGCGGGTCGGGTACGTCCACCCACTCGACGCGCTCGAAGCGCGCGCCGGTCTCCTGGATCGTCGACAGGTCGGGCACGCCGGGCACCCGCATCGCCTGGAGCCGGCCGCCCGCCCGCAGCGAGCCGAGGCCGCCCCGCGGCCGGTCCGGCAGGAAGCGGTAGAACAGGCCGAACGGCCTCTGGAAGGCGTCCTCGGTCTCGTAGACCACCCCGCGGTGCGGGTCGACCGCGATCGCCTCGTGCTGGAAGCGGCCCATCGCGGTCAGCGGGACCGCGCCCGAGCGCCGCGGGTCGGCCGGGTCGACCTCGAAGACGAAGCCGTGGTCCTTGGTGTAGCCGTTGGTGCCCGCCCTGTCCTCGGTCTCCTCGCAGGTCAGCCAGGTGCCCCAAGGGGTCGGGCCGCCCGCGCAGTTGACCGCCGTACCGGCGACGGCGACCCGCTCGGCCAGCACCCGGCCGTGCCGGTCCAGGGTCAGCGCCGTACAGCCGCCCTTGCCCTGCGGGTCGTAGGTCAGGCCGGGGACGGTCGGGACGGGGACGGCGGCCGTGACGCGGTTCTCGTGGTTGCGCACCAGGTGCACACCGCCGTCCCGGGCGGCGAAGGCGGCCATGCCGTCGTGGTTGGAGGGGACCGGCCCCTCGCCCGAGCGCAGCGGGTCGCCCTCGCGGGAGAGCACGCGGTGGCGGAAGCCCCGGGGCAGGTCGAGCAGCCCCCGGGGATCGGGGACCAGCGGGCCGTAGCCGCCACGGCCCGGGTCCTGGGCGGCGGCGGTGCCCGCGAAGAGTTCCGTGAGGTTCCCGGCGAACGCGACGGAGACGCCCAACGCGCCGGTGCGCGCGAGGATCTGACGGCGTGTCGCGGAGCTGCCGGGTACGGACGCGGTGTCGGACATGAGGCGGCCTTCCTGCTGGCGGACAGGAACTCTGTGACCCGGCTGTGTCTATCACCCGGGGCCGGTCACCGGAACCACACTCGGCGCACGTGTCACTTCTTGGCGGCGTCCTGGATGATGTCCTCGATCGTGCGCTCGACCTCCCGCTGGGCCGCCGGCTCGGCCCGTCCGGCCGGGGGCCCGTCGGACTCCGGCCCGGCGGCCCGCCCGTCCTCCGCGCCGTCCTCCGCCCCGTCCTCCCGCGCGGCGGCGCCCCGCTCCAGGGCCGCGTCCTCGGCGGGCCGGACGGCGGGCCGCGCCTCCCGCTCCGGGACCTTGTCCGCGCCCCGCTCCAGGAACCGCAGCAGTTCCACCGGGATGGGCAGCACCAGCGTCGAGTTCTTCTCGGCCGCCACCGCCATCACCGTCTGGAGCAGCCGCAGCTGGAGCGCGGACGGCGCGTCGGCCATCTGGTGGGCGGCCTCGGCCAGCTTGCGGGACGCCTGGAGCTCGGCGTCGGCGTTGATGATCCGGGCGCGCCGCTCGCGGTCCGCCTCGGCCTGCCGGGCCATGGAGCGCTTCATCGACTCCGGCAGCGACACGTCCTTGATCTCGACGCGGTCCACCTGCACGCCCCAGCCGATGGCCGGGCTGTCGATCATCAGCTCCAGCCCCTGGTTGAGCTTCTCGCGGTTGGACAGCAGATCGTCCAGGTCGCTCTTGCCGATGATCGAGCGCAGCGACGTCTGCGCCATCTGCGAGACCGCGTACTTGTAGTCCTCGACCTTGATGAGCGCGCTCGCGGGGTCGACGACCTTGAAGTAGACCACCGCGTCCACGCGGACCGTCACGTTGTCGCGGGTGATGCCCTCCTGGCCCGGCACCGGCAGCGTCACGATCTGCATGTTCACCTTGTGCAGCCGGTCCACGGCCGGGACGATCAAGGTGAATCCGGGCGGGCGGACCTCACCGGCCAGCCGTCCGAGGCGCAGGACCACACCGCGTTCGTACTGCTTGACCACCCGCGCCGCGGCCGCGACGTACACCGCGCCCACCGCGCACACTCCCGCGGCCGCGCCGAGCAGTTCCTGGAGCATGACGACCTCCTCCGCCGACGGCTCCCGAGGTCTCTCCTGCCAAGATAAGCCCGCTGCCCGGCCCGAGGCCACGGTCGGCCCCGAGCCGGGCAGCCGGCGGGTGTCGTCGCAGGTCAGGGTGTGGTGGCCCGTACCGGTTCCGGGTCGGCCGGGGCGGTGCCCGGCCTGTCCAGCGAGGTCGAGACGTGGGGGAGGCGCTCGGCCCAGTTCTCCAGGGCCGTGCGGCAGGCGTGGTCGAGGTGGTGCAGGCCGGTCAGGTCCAGCTCCACCGGGCGGTCCGGGGGCAGGGACTCCAGGCTGTCGAGGATCTTCGGCAGCCTGAGGAAGGTCGCGTTGCCCGACAGGTACGCCTGGATGGGTCCGGCGCCCTTGTCGATGACCTCCAGCTTGATGTGCGAGGCCTCCCAGGCGGTCTTGACGATGGAGAGGGCCAGTCCGATCAGCACGCCCTCGAACATGTTCACGGTGACGATCGAGACGGCGGTGACCACGAGGATCAGGGCCTCGCCGCGGTGGCCCCGCCACAGGGAGGCGATCCCGCGGAAGGGGATGAGCTTCCAGCCCGCGTGGAGCAGCACACCGGCCAGCGCGGGGATCGGGATGAGGGCCAGCGTGGCGGGCAGCAGCGCCGCGAACAGCAGCAGCCACACGCCGTGCATCACCCGGGACGCCTTGGTCTTCGCGCCCGCCTGGACGTTGGCGGAACTGCGCACGATGACGGCGGTCATGGGCAGCGCGCCGAGCACACCGCAGACGGTGTT
Source organism: Streptomyces zinciresistens K42 (assembly GCF_000225525.1). Taxonomy (GTDB): domain Bacteria; phylum Actinomycetota; class Actinomycetes; order Streptomycetales; family Streptomycetaceae; genus Streptomyces; species Streptomyces zinciresistens. The sequence goes on from NZ_AGBF01000141.1 coordinate 3,435, forward strand.
GCCCGCGCCCTGCGCCATCAGTTCCTTGTCGTACCGGGTGCGCGGCCCGTCGTGGAGCCGGTCCACGGCCGCCGCGCTGAACAGGGACTCGGCCGAGGCGATGAGCGTGAACGCGACGATCGTGGCGAGCACGCCGACGTCCGCGAGCGCGCCGAAGGAAGTCAGGGACGGCGGCTGGATCGCGCCCAGCAGGCCCTTGACCTCCACGGTGGCGACCGGCAGGGCGAAGGCCGCGGTGGCGGCCGTCGCGAGTCCGACCGCGGCGAGCGGTCCGGGAACCGCCCGTACCCGCTGCGGCAGCCGCTTCCAGAGCACCAGGACGGCGACGGTGCCGGCGCCCAGGGCGAGGGAGGCGAGTGCCCCGGTGTTCCCGGTGGCCTGGGCGAGGGCGCCGGGCAGCCCGGCTATCTTCTCCAGGCCCGAGGCGGGCGCCTTGACGTCGGCGACCGAGTAGAGCTGTCCGGCGATGAGGACCAGGCCGATTCCGGCGAGCATCCCCTCGACGACCGAGAGCGAGATGGCCCGGAACCAGCGCCCCAGCTTCAGGGCGCCCATCAGGAGCTGGAGCAGACCGGTGGCCAGCACCAGCACCCCGAGGACCGGCAGCCCGAACTGCCGGACCGCTTCGAGGACGAGGACGGTCAGACCGGCCGCGGGTCCGGAGACCTGGAGGCTGCTGCCGCGCATCATGCCGGTGACGATGCCGCCCACGATGCCGGTGACCAGGCCGAGTTCGGCCGGGACACCGGAGGCGACGGCGACGCCCACGCACAGCGGGAGGGCGACCAGGAAGACGACGAGCGAGGCGGCGAAGTCCCGCCGCAGGTGGGGGAAGGAGGTGCGCATGGTCGTCACAGCGCCTCGAACGTGTCGGTGCCGGCGCTGTGGGCCAGCACGGCACCCTTGTGCACCTCGTAGTACCAGGCGTGCAGGGTGAGTTGACGCTGCTTCAGTCCGCGCTTGACGCAGGGGTACGAGCGCAGCCGGAGCACCTGCGCCAGGATGTGGGACTGGACGCCGTCGGCGACCTCCGGGTCCTCGGCGGTGCCCCGGGGGCGGGGGTCGGCCTGCGCGAGCCAGTCACGCACGGCCGGGACGGCGTCGAGGTCGTCGCCGCGCACGAGCGCGCCGACGGCACCGCAGTGGGAGTGGCCGCAGACCACGATGTCGCTGACGCCGAGGACCTCCACGGCGTACTCGATGGTGGCCGCCTCGCTGGTGGGGTGCTGCGAGGCGTACGGCGGGACGATGTTGCCGGCGGTGCGCAGCTCGAAGAGCTGGCCGGGGCGGGCGCCCGTGATCAGGGCCGGTACGACCCGGGAGTCGGAGCAGGTGATGAACAGGACCTGCGGCGACTGCCCTTGGGCCAGTGCGGCGAACTCCTCAGGGCGCTGTCCGAACGTACGGGCGTTGTCGATGAGGGGCTGCATGGGGTGACTCCTCCTGGCGCGCCGCTGTCGGCGCGTCGGGGTTTGCATGACAGAGGTGGGGGGCGGGAGCTTCTCTGCTGCTCAGCAGCGGAAGACCTGCAGCGCTGCCGGAGTGTGCGACGTCGGCGGTCTCGACGTGCGCGGGGGCGTGCCGCCTGGTCTGGACGGCACGGGTCCGGTCGAGGGCTCGCGGTCCGGCGCCGGCCGGGCGGCCGCCGCCTGTCCGGAGTCCGCGGAGCGTGCGCGGCCGCGCAGGGGACCGGTCGGGTCCCCGTCGCCGGCGGGCACGCGGGGGTGGGAGGCGGGCGCGGTCTCGCGCGACGCCTTCCCGGAGGGCTTGAACGCGCGTTTGGCCTTGGCCTCAGCCTGACTGAAAGTATGCGCGTGTGCGAAGGCCGCGGGAGATGCGAAGAACTGGAGGGCGAGCAGGACGACGGTGAGGAACGGGATCACGGCCCGAACCGTCCTACCTCGGAACATGCGCCCCCCTCCAGGCAGTCCACACCTCTTTGACGCGCCAACGTCTGGTCAATCGTTGGTCAAGAAACACGTTAACCCGGCAAAGTTGTTTGCAGGGTTAACGTAACGTTTCCAGCTGAAGAGAGCCTGAAAGGCGATCGGGAGATGGCCGGAAAGCCCCTATGGCCCGGGGGAGTTGGCCGGGCCGTGCGTCAGGCGGTGACGAGGGTGCGCGCGTCGCGGGCGAGGGCCGTGAGACGCGAGATCGCGCGCAAGTACTTCTTGCGGTAGCCGCCCTTCAGCATCTCCTCGCTGAAGAGCCGGTCGAAGGGCAGGCCCGAGGCCAGGACCGGGACCTCGCGGTCGTAGAGCCGGTCGGCGAGCACCACGAGCCGCAGCGCCGTCGACTGGTCCGGCACCGGCCGCACATCGGTCAGGCACACGGCGCTGAGCCCGTCGGTCAGCGCGCCGTACCTGCTGGGGTGCACACGCGCCAGATGGTCGAGCAGGTGCGGGAAGTCGTCGAGCGAGGCGCCCTCGACGGCGTACGCCGCCCTTGTGACCTGCTCCTCGGAACAGGGCGCGGGTGCCTCGGGCAGGCCGCGGTGGCGGTAGTCCTCGCCGTCGATGCGCAGGGTGCGGAAGCGGGCCGACAGGCCCTGGATCTCGCGCAGGAAGTCGGCCGCGGCGAAGCGGCCCTCGCCGAGCCGGCCGGGCAGGGTGTTGGAGGTGGCGGCGAGCGCGACCCCCGCGTCCACCAGCTTGCCGAGCAGCGTGGAGACGAGGACGGTGTCGCCCGGGTCGTCCAGCTCGAACTCGTCGATGCACAGCAGGCGGTGGTCCGAGAGGGTGCGCACGGTCTGCTGGAAGCCGAGGGCGCCGACGAGGTTGGTCAGCTCCACGAACGTGCCGAAGGACTTCAGGGCGGGTTCGGCCGGCGCGGCGTGCCAGAGCGAGGCGAGCAGATGGGTCTTGCCGACGCCGTAGCCGCCGTCGAGGTAGACACCGCGGGGGCCGGCCGGGGCCTTCGGCGCCTTCGCCCTGCCGAACCCGAGGAAGCCGCGTCCGGCGCGGCCCGCGCCGCTCGCGTGGGCGCCGCCGAGGTCCGCCGCGAAGGACTCCAGGACCTGGACCGCCCGCGTCTGGCTCGGCTGGTCCGGGTCCGCGAGATAGGTGCCGAAGCGGACCGAGTCGAAGCGCGGCGGCGGCACCATCTCGGCGACCAGCCGGTCCGCCGGGACGTGGGGCTCGCGGGCGCACAGGGACAGCGGGCCCGTCCCGGCTATCGGGCTCGGCTGGGCGGCGGCGGAGGAGGACGACACGGTTCACCATGCTAAGCGCCGTGCCACACTCCTTGACATGCGACGCCTGTTCCCTGTGACCGACCAGACAGCAGTGGGCGCCCCGGACGGCGCGTCCGGTGACGCCGGGGGGCCCGAGGGGGACCTGGCCGCCCTCGCCCGCGCCTACGCCTACCCCGACGCCGCGCGGACCGGGGGGCGGGGCTGGCTGCGCGCCAACATGGTGTCCACACTCGACGGCGCCGCCCAGCACGACGGACGCTCCCAGCCCCTCTCCTGCCCGGCCGACATGCGGATCTTCGGCACGCTGCGGGCGCTCGCGGACGCCGTGGTCGTCGGTGCCGAAACCGTACGCCGGGAGGGGTACCGGCCGGCGCGCGCACGGGCGGAGTTCGCCGCGGCGCGCACGGCGGCCGGGCAGGGCCCCGCCCCGGCCGTCGCGGTGGTCAGCGCGCGGCTCGACCTGGACTTCGGCCTGCCGCTGTTCACCTCGCCCGCCGTGCGCACGCTGGTGCTCACCGGGGCGGGCGCCCCCCCGGAGCGGGTGGCGGCGGCCGAGAAGGCGGGAGCGCGGGTGGTGATCGCGGGGGACGGCACCGGGGTCGATCCCGCGCGCGTGACCGGGGCCCTCGCGGAGCTGGGGCACACCCGGCTGCTGACCGAGGGCGGGCCCCGGCTGCTCGGCCAGTTCGTGGCGGCCGGTGTGCTCGACGAACTCTGCCTGACGCTGTCGCCCCTGCTGACGGCCGGTGCCGCCCAGCGCATCGCGGGCGGTCCCGCGGTGGCCGTACCGGAGCGGTACGAACTGGTGTCGCTGCTGGAGGAGGACGGTTTCCTCTTCGGGCGCTACCGGCACAGGTGAGAAGCGCGCGGAAAGGGGTTCTCTGAGAGTCATGCGCGGGGAAACGACGGAATTGATCGTTCCGTTTGGCTTCCGCCGGGCAGACTGAAAATCGCAGTCCCCGTGCGATCACGGGGAAGAACGGTTTCCGCAGAAGGGGCGCCCGGTGTTCACAAGCGTTTTGATGATCGAGAAGGCCCTGACATCCGCCGACGTGGAGTTCGTGACCACCCTGCACGGCGAGGAGGAGGTGGTCTTCCACGTACTGCTCCAGCCGCGGGGCGAGCAGGCCGACCGGCTGCTGCGCGCCATCGACGACATCGCGCTCGGCGAGCTGGACGAGGCGGTGCGCGAGGGCAGCACCCCGGAGGGCGAGGAGGCCCTCAGCACGGGGGAGCGGGCGCTGGAGGTGTCCCTCGCGGCCCTGCGCGGATCGGGTGCGCGGGCCGAGGGGCGGCTGCTGGAGGACCACCCGCTGGACGCCCTGCGCGGCGTCGTCGCCGAGGTCGGCGCGGACGAGGTCATCGTGCTGACGGACCCGCACTACGTGGAGGAGTTCTTCCACCGCGACTGGGCGTCCCGGGCCCGGCACAAGGTGGGCGTGCCCGTACTGAAGCTCTTCTCGCACAGCAAGGCGTGAGGGACGCGCCCCCCGCCGGGTGCGGCCCCGCGCCCCCGGGCGTCGCCCCGGCAGCCAGCGCATAGGCTGAGGGCTCATCGTCGTACCGCAACTGGGGAGAACACACATGGCACCCGGCATTCCCAACGCCATGGACCGACCGCACTTCATCGGCATCGGCGGGGCCGGGATGTCGGGGATCGCCAAGATCCTCGCGCAGCGCGGTGCCGTGGTGGCCGGGAGCGACGCCAGGGAGTCCCCGACCGCCGACGCGCTGCGGGCCCTCGGCGTCAGCGTCCACATCGGGCACGCGGCGGAGCACCTCGCCGACGACGCCGGCTGCGTCGTGGTCTCCTCGGCGATCCGCGCGGACAACCCCGAGCTGGTCCGGGCCGCCGAACGGGGCATCCCGGTGGTGCACCGCTCCGACGCGCTCGCCGCGCTGATGCACGGACTGCGCCCCGTCGCCGTCGCGGGCACCCACGGCAAGACCACCACCACCTCGATGCTGGCCGTCTCCCTCGGCGAACTGGGCCTGAAGCCGTCGTACGCCATCGGCGGCGACCTGGACGCCCCGGGCTCCAACGCCCTGCACGGCGACGGCGAGATCTTCGTCGCCGAGGCCGACGAGTCGGACCGCAGCTTCCACAAGTACGCGCCCGAGGTCGCCATCGTCCTCAACGTCGAACTCGACCACCACGCCAACTACGCCTCGATGGACGAGATCTACGACTCCTTCGTCACGTTCACCGAGCGCATCACCGAGGGCGGCACCCTGGTGATCTCCGCCGACCAGGACGGCGCGCGCGAACTGACCCGGCGGGTGGCCGGTTCCGTGCGGACGGTGACGTACGGCGAGGCCGCCGACGCCGACGTCCGGGTGCTGTCGGTGGTGGCACGGGGCCTCACCAGCGAGGTCACGGTCCTGCTCGACGGGCGGGAACTCGGCTTCACGGTGTCCGTCCCCGGCCGCCACTACGCCCTCAACGCCGTGGCCGCCCTCGCCGCCGGTGCCGCGCTGGGCGTCCCGGCCGCGGAGCTGGCCCCGGCCATCGCGGCCTACACCGGCGTCAAGCGCCGCCTCCAGCTCAAGGGCGAGGCCGCGGGCGTGCAGGTCATCGACTCCTACGCGCACCACCCCACCGAGATGACGGCCGACCTGGAGGCGATGCGCGGTGCCGCCGGGGACGCCCGCATCCTGGTCGTCTACCAGCCCCACCTCTTCTCCCGGACGCAGGAACTCGGCAAGGAGATGGGCGCCGCGCTCGCCCTCGCGGACGCGTCGCTGGTCCTGGACGTCTACCCGGCCCGCGAGGACCCGATCCCCGGCATCACCAGCGAGGTCGTCATCGAGGCGGCGCGGGCCGCCGGGGCCGACGTGAGCGCCGTGCGCGACAGGGGCGAGGTGCCCGCGCTGGTCGCGGGAATGGCGAAGGCGGGCGATCTCGTTATCACCATGGGCGCGGGCGATGTCACCGACCTCGGCCCGCTCATCCTTGACCGCCTGGCGAAGTGAGGGGCACGCACACATGTCGTACGACGTCGAGAAGCCGGACGAGCAGTGGCGCACGGAGCTGAGCCCGGCGGAGTACGCCGTGCTGCGCGAGTCCGCCACCGAGCCCGCCTTCACCGGTGAGTACACCGACACCAAGACCGAGGGCGTGTACTCCTGCCGCGCCTGCGGCGCCGACCTGTTCACCTCCACCACCAAGTTCGACTCGCACTGCGGCTGGCCGTCCTTCTACGACCCGAAGGACACCGACGCGGTCGAGCTCGTCGAGGACCGCTCGCACGGGATGGCGCGCACCGAGGTGCGCTGCGCCCGGTGCGGCTCGCACCTCGGGCACGTCTTCGCGGGCGAGGGGTACGCGACCCCCACCGACCAGCGGTACTGCATCAACAGCGTCTCGCTGCGGCTGACGCCCGACGAGGGCTGACACCGGGGCCGTACCCACGGCGGCCGGGGGCGGGACCCCGTCCCGCGCTGGCACGCGCGGGACGGGTGTTCCTAGACTCGTACGCGTAGGTGCCGTGCAGTGCGGGAAGGCGGTGGCGCCTCGTGCCGTACGTCGCGGTGAGCGCGATCAGCCATCCCGGGCTGCTGCGCGAACACAACGAGGACAGCCTCGCCATCGGCCCGTGGACGCTGTGCGCCACGGTGACCGAGAGCCCCCAGACCCTGGTCTTCCCGCTCGGCACACCCCTGGTGGTGGCCGTCGCCGACGGGCTGGGCGGCCACCCGGGCGGTGAGGTGGCCAGCGCCCTCGTGGTGCGCCGGATGGCCACCCTGGGGCCCGCCCTGAGCAGCGAGACCGCCGTCCGCGACGCCGTCAACGCCTGCAACCGCGCCGTGTACCAGGCGGCGGACGGCGACGGCGGCGGGCTCACCGCCATGGGCACGACCGTCGCCGGGCTCGTGATCCAGCCGGACGCCGCCCTGGTCTTCAACGTCGGCGACAGCGAGGTCCTCGCCGCCGGCGCCGACGGGCTGCGCCTGCTGAGCGTCGACGACAACCCGCCGCACCCGCCCGGCCGCCCGGTGTCGCTGGTCACCCAGTGCCTGGGCGGCTCGCCCGCCTACCGGGCCGTCGACCCGCACGTCAGCACCGCGCCGCTGACCCCGGGCGCGCGCTGGCTGGTCTGCTCGGACGGCCTGACGGACCCCGTGCCGAGGGACGTCGTCGAGGAGATCCTGCGCGCGCACGACGACGGCCGGGCCGCCTTCGAGCTGTGGCACGCCGCCATCGCGGCGGGCGGCCCCGACAACATCACCGTGGCGGTGGTGCGGGTGGGGGAGGAACAGGAGCCGCCGGTCCGCTCGGCGTGACCGGGAACCACGCCCTGACCTGGGGATTCGGCCGGCCGGGCGGGTGGTTGACCTTCGGCTGGGCGAGCCCGGGGGCCGGCGGCCCGCCGCCCTCCCGTTCTGAACCGCGCGACGCCCGGATCGGGCGCACACTGGAACAGTGCTGTCGCTGCTCAAGGGGGTGTCGGCATGGCTGTCCCGGAGTGCAGGAACGTACGGCTGTGGCGGTGGCGTCGCAGCCCGCTGAGACGGCGCAGCGACGTCGTCGAGGCATGGCTGGTGCTGTGCGGCTGGCTGCTGGCCGTGGTCGGCGCCGTCTTCGCGGGCCTCGCGGCGTCGGCCGCGGTGGCCGGTTCGGCCCAGCAGCAGCGCGCGGAGAGCCGCAGGGTGACCGCGGTCCTGGTGAAGGACGCCCGGGACGCGGGGGCCGCGCGGGTCAGTACCGACAACCTGGTGTGGGCCGCCGTCCGCTGGACGGGTCCGGACGGCACCCGGCACACCGGCGACGCGCGGGTCTCGCCGGACACCAGGGCGGGCGCCCGGGTCACGGTGTGGACGGACCGGCGCGGGATCATCGTGAGCGAACCGCTGTCCGGGGCGGAGATCCTGCTGCACTCGGTCTCCGGCGGCATCCTGGCCGGAGGCAGCGCCGCCGGTGTCGTGCTGGGCGCGACGTGGGCGGCGCGGCAGGGCCTTGAGCGGCGGCGGCTCGCGCAGTGGGCCGCCGAGTGGGAGCGCGTCGACACTCCCTGGGGGTGGAAGACGGGCTGAGCCTGCCCGCCGCCGGGCATGACGCGGCCCGCCGAGCACCACCACCGGCTCGGCGGGCCGCGGTCCGTGATCCCTCAGCCGGTCGACGGGTTCGGGGTCGGCGGGGTCGGGGAGGACGTGTCGAGGTTGGCCAGTTCCTTCGGGATGGGCAGCACCAGGACCGGGGTGCCCGGCTGCGGCGGGGGAGGCGTCAGCTGGTCCTTGGGCAGCTTCGGCGGGTTGGTCTGCTGGAAGTTGTTCTGGTCGAAGTTCACGAGCCCGGTCTTCTCCAGGACCGTGATGTGGTCGAGCACGGTGTCGTTGGCCTGGTCGGCGAGCTGGCGGACCAGCGTGTTCTGGGTGGTGGCCCGGATCTTGGCGACGACGGGGAAGATCTGGCCGTGGGTCACCCGCATGACGGCCGTGGCCGCGGCGTCGAACTCCTTGCCGGTCTTGGAGTTCGCGGTCGCCACGAACTGCTGCTGCTGCGGACTGGCCTGGTTCGGCAGGGTGATGCCCAGTTCGGGCGAGATCTTGCGGCACGTCTCGTCGAGCCGTCCGTGTCCCACGACCAGGTGCTCGCCCGCCGTCCGCATCGCCTTGGTGGTGCCCTTGCGCATGGCGATCATCCCGAGCGGGTGCTCCCACAGACCCGCGGCGCGCACCTTCACGACGAAGTCGCGGTCGGCCTCGGTCAGCGGTCCGTAGGGGGTGTTGGCGATGATGCGGTCCTGCGAGGCGGACGCGGTCTCCACACCGAGCATGGCGGGGTAGGCGAGTGCGGAGAGGGTCAGGACGAGTGCGCCTCCCACGAAGACGGTTCCTACCATGCGGCGCGAAATGGGCATCGTGCCTCCTGAGGCGAACGGCTCTGTACGCCAGAAGGTACGCATGGGAGGCGCGATCCGATCAGCGCCGTGGGAAAAAGATGGCCGACTCCCGTGCGGCGTGCGTCACACCGGCCGCGACCAGCGCGGACGGCGTACGCGGACGGCGTGCGAGCAGGGTGGGGAGGGCGGGGGTGCCCGGCCCGCCGGACCCCGCCGGGTCACCGGCCCCGCTCACGCCGCCTGCGCCCGCGCCGCCGGGAAGTTCTCCGAGCGCAGGACCCGGTGGTCGGCGGTCACCGCGAACACCTCGCAGCCGGGGCGGGCCGCGGCCCAGGGGACGCCGTCGGCGCCCAGCGCGAACGCCGCCGTCGCCACGGCGTCCGCCACGGTCAGCGTGGGGGCGACGACCGACAGGGACAGCAGCTCCGTCGCCGGGCGGCCGGTGCGGCCGTCGACGATGTGGTCGCCGCGCTCGTAGCGCGCGGACGTCGCGATCGCCGCGTCCGTGAGTTCGGCCACCGCGCACACCCGGTCGGCCCGCCCGGGGTGCCGGATGCCGACCCGCCACGGGCCCCGTGCCGCGACCACGTCCCCGCCCGCGTTGAGCACGAAGCGCCGCGCCCCCGCCGCCCTCAGCAGCCCGGCCGCCCGCTGCACGGACCACCCCTTCACCACCGCGCACGGATCGAGCCCGCGCCCCGGCAGCCGTACGTCGAAGGCGCCGCCGCTGGCCACGCGGTACTCCTCGCACAGCCCCAGCACCTCGTCGAGGTCCGCGCTGACGGCGTCGCGCGCGAGCTCGCCCCGGTCCAGCCGGCACACCTCGCTGTCCGCGCGGAACGGGCTGAACCGTGCGTCGACCTCGCGCAGCCACGCGAACACCGCGTCCGCGCCCTCCTCGCCGACGTCCCCGTCGTCGACCCGCAGCGACACCGGGAACCCCATGACGTGCTCGACCCGCCGCACCTCAGGCGCCCCGCGCGTCCAGCGCCGCCTGGAGCGACGTCCGGTAGCCGTCGCTGGTGATGGTCGCGCCCGACACCGTGTCGATGTCGGCGCTCTGGGCCTCCAGCGTCTGGGCGACGAGCTTCGGCACGGCCGCCGTGGTCTGCGGGTGGCTGGGCTGCCGCAGCATCGTCACGGCGGTGATCCTCGACCCCTCGAAGGTCACCTGGACCTGGACGGGGCCCTTCTCGGTCTGCACGTTCGAACCCCTGACGGTCGTGCCCCGCCCGGCGGAGGACGACGCGGGGGCGGGCTCGCTCGCCGCCGCGCCCGCGGTGCCGAGGGAGGGTTCGTAGCGCCAGACGGGGATCAGGCCCGCGAGGCTCAGGAGGAGAACAGGTACGGCTCGCTTCACGACGACTCTTCCGTTCCGCTCAGCCGGCCAGGCTGAAACGCTCGAAGTGGACCTGGCGCCGGGGCACCCCCAGCTCGCGCAGGCTGCCGATCACCGCGTCCATCATCGGCGGCGGCCCGCACAGGAAGACGTCGCGGCCGGTGATGTCCGGCACCAGGCGGGCCAGCTCCGCCGGGGCCAGCCGGTCGGGCAGCGCGGGACCGGTCACCAGGTGCAGCTCCGCCCCCTTGGCGCGGGCCAGCTCCGCCAGTTCGCCGTACAGCACGGCGTCGCCCTCCTCGGCCACCCGGTAGATCACGACCGCGTGCCCCCGCAGGTCCTCCAGCAGCGCGCGGATCGGGGTCACACCGACGCCGCCCGCGATGAGCACCGACTCCGGACGGGTCCGGCGCAGCGCGGTGAAGGCGCCGTAGGGGCCCTCCGCGAACACGCGCGTACCGACCGGGAGGTGCCGCAGGGACGCCGAGCCCTCGCCGGCCGCCTTCGCCGTGAGCCGCAGGTGCAGCCCGTCCGGGGCGGCCGACAGGGAGAACGGGTTCGCCTGCCACCAGCGGTCCTTCGTCAGGAACCGCCACAGGAAGAACTGGCCGGCGCGGGCCGGGAGCAGATCCAGGTCACGGCCGGTGACGTAGACCGAGACCACGTCGTCGGACTCGGGGACGACGGCCGAGACCGTCAGACGGTGACGGCGGTTGCGCCGCAGCGGGAGGACCACCCGGCCGACGAGGACCGCGCCGAGCGCGCCGCCCCACACGGCGTACCAGTACGCCGTGGCGGGGGCGGACGAGGCGAAGGTCGTCCCCGCCGCGATCTGGTGCGTGAACGCCAGGACCACCGCGGCGTAGGTGTACAGGTGGATGAAGTGCCAGGTCTCGTAGGCCAGGCGGCGCCGCGCGAACCGGGCCGACACCGTGCCGACGACGAGGAGGACGCCGAACGCGACGACGGCCCGCAGCACCCCCCGCACCGTCCCGGCGAGGTCGACGAGCTGGTTCAGCGGGTCGAGGGACGACGACTCGGCGTACCCGAACGTGATGAGGACGACATGCGCGAGAAGGGTCCACAGCACGCCGAAGCCGGTCCAGCGGTGCCAGGACGTCAGCCGGTCCATGCCGATCCGGCGGTCGAACCACGGCAGCCGGGCCACCAGCACCAGCTGGAAGGCCATCAGCAGCGCACCCGCCAGACCGGCGAGGCGGCCCAGCACGATGAGCGCGTTCGAGGCGAAACCGGCGGCGAGGAAGAACGAGAGCACCGCGGCGGCGTTCACGGCGAGCAGGGCGTACAGGCCGGTGCGGGCCACCACCCCGGGGCGTATCGCCGTGGGGGGCGAGGGGGGCGCTTGGACGGTCGTCACGGCGACAGCTCCTTGATCTCGTCTGTGGCTTCCGAGCTTGTCCGGGGGGAGCTGTCGAAAAGCTGTCGTACTTCTTTCAAGTGATTATCGATCGGGTCGCGGAGCCCGGCCCGCCCGGGGCCGCCGCCGGCGGGTGCCGCAGTATGAACGGGTGGAGAAAGTACGCCTGCTGGTCGTGGACGACGACCCGCCCATCGCCGACCTCGTCGCGACCGTCGCCCGCTACGAGGGCTGGGAGGCGGTCACCGCGAACTCGGGCGAGGAGGCGCTGCGGCTGGCCGCCGAGTTCCACCCCGACATCGTAGTGCTGGACCTGATGCTGCCCGATGTGGACGGGTTCGGCGTCCTGGACCGGCTGCGGCGGGCCGGGGCGATGGTGCCCGTGGTGTTCCTCACCGCCCGCGACGGGGTCGCCGACCGGGTCGCCGGGCTGACCCGCGGCGGGGACGACTACCTGGTCAAGCCGTTCGCGGTGGAGGAGCTGATGGCCCGGCTGCGCACCGTCCTGCGGCGCAGCTCCGGCCCCGGCTTCCCGCGCTCGGTGCTGCGGGTCGCGGACCTCACGATGGACGAGGACACCCGCGAGGTGCGCCGCGGCGAGCGGCAGCTCACGCTCACCCCGACCGAGTACGAGGTGCTGCGCTATCTGATGCGCAGGTCGCCCACCGTGCTGACCAAGGCGCAGATCCTCGACCACGTGTGGGAGTACGGCTTCGGGGGCCGCTCGAACGTCGTCGAGCTGGTCGTCAGCCGGCTGCGCCGCAAGCTCGACGACACCGGGGCGCCGCTGATCCACACGGTGCGCGGCTTCGGCTATGTGATCCGGCAGGCGGGCGAGTGAGCGGGCGGCTGCGCCGGGCGTACCGCTCGATGCGGCTCGGCACCCGGCTGGCGCTGGGGCTCGGCGCGCTGTCCCTGGCGGTGTTCGCGGTGGTGGGCACCGCGCTGACGACGTACATGCGCGACTACCTGTCCGCCCAGCTGGACACCCAGCTCGCCCAGGGCCAGCTCGCCCAGTCCAAGTCGATCGCGGACTACGGCACGCTCACGGGCAAGAAGTACTACAGCTGGTTCTACGCCGTGTACGACGTCGAGGACGGCCGTCCCGTGCTGCGCAGGCCCGAGGACCCCGCCGACCTGCCCGCCGACGTCGGCGACTTCACCGCCCTGGCCCGCGCCCAGGCCGCCGCGGGCACCGAGGTCCTGCGCACCGGGAACCTGCGGGGCAAGGGCGAGTACCGGCTGCGCGCCTGCGAGGTGAAGCCCGGGGTCGTCCTGGTCAGCGCGGCCCCCGTGGCCGACATCGAGGACACCGTCACCCAGCTGATCACGATCCAGGCCGTCACCTTCGGGCTGGCCCTGCTCGCGCTGGTGGTGTGCGGGCGCTCCATGCTGCGCCGCGGCCTGCGGCCGCTCAGCGACATGGCCGGCACCGCGCGCGACATCACCTCGCACGACCTGACGGACTCCGCCCGGCTGCCGGTGCGGCACGGCGGGGGCGGCGGCGGGCCCGAGGTGGAGGAGCTGCGCACCGCGTTCAACACGATGCTGGAGCACATAGACGACTCCCTCGCCGTGCGGGCGCGGGCCGAGCAGCGGCTGCGGCGCTTCGTGGCCGACGCCTCCCACGAACTGCGCACCCCGCTGATGTCCGTGCGCGGCTACGCCGACCTGTTCCAGTACGCGGCGGCCAACGCCCCCGAGGAACGCGACCGGCATCTGGCCCGGCTGCGCGCGGAGGCGGCGCGCATGGGCTTCCTCCTCGACGACCTGCTGCTGCTCGCGCGGCTGGACGCCGCCGACGTGGACACGCCGCTGCGCCCGCAGGAGGCGGACCTGGTGGACCTGGTCGAGCGGGCGGCGGACGCCTTCCGGGTCACGCACCCCGGCCACCCGCTGACCGTGGCCCCCGGGCCCCGCGCGGTGCCGGTCCGCCTGGACCCGCAGCGCATCCGTCAGGTCCTGGACAACCTGCTCACCAACGCGGCCGTGCACACCCCGGCGGGAACCCCGGTCTCCGTGGCGGTCTCCGCGGCGCCGGGCTCGGCCCGGGTGCGGATCGCCGACGCCGGGCCCGGCATCCCGCCCGCCGACCGCGAGCGCGTCTTCGACCGCTTCTACCGCGTCGACAAGGCCCGCAGCCGCGACCGCGGCGGCAGCGGTCTGGGACTGGCCGTCGCCCAGTCCCTGGTGCGCGCCCACGGCGGCCGGATCGACCTGACCGGCGAGCCGGGGGCGACGGTGTTCACGGTGACCCTCCCCTCGGCCCGGGACGGCGGGGGGCGACCCGGCGCGGGCGGGTGAGCGTCCCGCGCCGGCACGGCGGCGGCCGGGGGAGGCCA
>NZ_AGBF01000140.1 GCF_000225525.1 Streptomyces zinciresistens K42
CTCCCGCGCGGCGGGCTCGCCGACCCGCTCCGCCCCGCGCGCCACGATGAACTCGGCGAGCCTGCGCGGTGTCCCGGTCTCCTCGAACAGCTGCCGCATCGTCACCTTGACCCGGTGCTCCTGCTCCAACTCCCGCAGCACGCTGATCATCTGGAGCGAGTCGGCGCCGAGGTCGAAGAACGACGCGTCCGGGTGGACCGCCGCGGGCTCCTCACCGAGGTGCCGTGCCGTCGCCTCGACGACACCGTGGAGTACGCGCGTGAGCGCTGCGTGCTGCTGAACCACTTCGGCTCCCTCTCTCGCTGCTGTCGCTGTGCTCCGGGCCGTCAACCGCGGCCCCGTCCAGTGGTCCCGGTGCTGGAACCGGTATCCGGGCAGCGGGACGCGCCGGCCGTCGCAGCCCGCGAGCAGGACCCGCCAGTCGAGGTCCGCGCCCGCGCAGTGCAGTCCGGCGGCGGCGCCCCACAGGGCGTCGAGCCCGGTGCCGCGGCGCAGCGAGGGCAGGGCCGGCGTCCCGGGCAGGGCCCTGCGGGCCAGGCCGCTGAGGGCGGTGTGCGGTCCGATCTCCACGAGGGCGTCGGGGCGCCCGGCGCCGACGGTGCGCAGGGCCCGGTCGTAGCGGACGGCCTCGCGCGTGTGCCGTACGAGGTGGGCGGCGTCCGGGGTCCAGCCGGGCGGGCGCTCCACCCCGTCCAGCGCGCTGACGAAGGGGATCCGCACCGGGCGGAAGGAGGCGTCGGCGAGGACCTTGCCGAACTCCTCCAGCACGGGGTCCATCAGCGCGGTGTGGAAGGCGCGGGCCACCGGCAGGCGCCGGGACGGGACGCCGCGCGCGTCCAGCAGTGCGCAGGCCCGGTCGACGGCGGTGACCGGACCGGCGAGCACGTGGGAGCGCTCGCCGTTGGTCACGGCGGCCTCCAGGCCCGGTACTTCGGCGGCCAGGGCGAGGGCCGCCTCCCGGTCCAGGGGCACGGCCGCCATGGCGCCCGGGGCGCAGCGGCGCTGCATCAGCCGGCCCCGCTCGGCGGTCAGCCGCAGTCCGTCGCCGAGTGACAGCGCCCCGGCCGCGTACAGGGCGGCGTACTCGCCGACGCTGTGCCCGGTCACCGTGTGCGGCGCCACGCCGGTCTCGCGCCACAGGTCCACGAGGGCGCACTGGAGGGCGAAGAGGGCGGGCTGGGCGGTGTCGGTGTCCCCCGCCGGGCCGTCGTCGCGGCCGTGCAGCACGCCGGCGAGGGAGGCTCCGGTGAGTGCGCGGTACTGCCGTTCGCAGGTGTCGAGCACGTCGCGTACGACGGGGAAGCGCGCGTACGGCGCGGCGGCCGTGCCGGGGTGGTGGCTGCCCTGCCCGGTGAACTGGAAGGCCACGCGCGCGTGGCCCTCGCCGGGCCTGGTCCCGGTCGTCACGCGGGCCGCGGTGCCCGTGGCGAGCCAGGCGTCGAGGGCGTCGGCGAGTGCGGCGGGGCCGGTGCCGCGGGCGGCGAGGCGGTGGCGGCCGTGGGTGCGGCCGAGGGCGGCGGTGGTGACCAGGTCGGCCGGGCGGGGTGTGGGGGAGCGGCGTAATCGGTCGCGCAGGGCGCGCGCGTTGTCGGCGAGGGCGGCCTCGGTGCTGCCGGACACGAGCAGGACGTCGGGCGGGGCGGCGGGGGCCGGGGCGCGGGGCGCGGGCTCGGGGGCCTGTTCGAGGACGAGGTGGACGTTGGTGCCGCCGACGCCGAGGGAGGTGACGGCGGCCCGGCGGGGTGTGTCGCCCGGCGGCCAGGGGCGGGCCGTGCGGGGGATGTAGAAAGGGCTGCCGTCGAGGGCGAGGGCGGGGTTGGGCGCGCTGAAGTTCGCCATCGGCGGGATGACGCCGTGCTGGAGGACGAGCAGGGTCTTGACGAGGCCGGCGAGTCCGGAGGCGGCGTCCAGGTGGCCGATGTTGGCCTTGACCGAGCCGAGGGCGCAGTAGCCGGTGCGGTCGCTCTCCTCGCGGTGGGCGGCGGCGGCGCCGTCGAACTCGATCGGGTCGCCCTTGAGGGTGCCGGTGCCGTGGGTCTCCAGGTAGCCGATGGTGTGCGCGGGGACGCCCGAGCGCCGCAGGGCCTGCCGGACGGCCTCGCGCTGCCCCTGGGGGCTCGGCGCGCTGAACGCCTTCTTCCCGGCGCCGTCGTTGTTGACGCCCCAGCCGAGGATCACCCCGTGGACGGTGTCGCCGTCGGCGCGGGCGCGCTCCAGGGGTTTCAGTACGACGGCCAGGACGCCGGTGCCGCCGACGGTGCCGTCCGCCGCCGCGTCGAAGGCGCGCAGCCGCCCGGACCTGGAGAGGATCGAGCCCTTGACGTAGCGGTAGCCGAGGACCTGCGGGACATGGACGGCGGCGGCGCCGACGAGCGCGATGTCGCAGTCGCCCAGGGCCAGGGCCTGGGCGGCGGTCTGCACGGCGACCAGCGAACTGGAGCACCCGGTCTGGACGTTGAGGGCGGGCCCGGTCAGGCCGAGCCGGTAGGCGACCCGGGTGGCGGCGAAGTCGGCGTAGTTGCCGACCGTGGCCTGGAGGCCCGCCACCCAGTCCGTCACGGGCCGGTCGGGCAGGACGTTGTTGAGGAGGTAGCTCTGGAGGCTGTAGAGGTGGTATCCGGTGCTGGCGTAGACGCCGACGCGGGTGCCGTCGCGCTCGCCGGGGTAGCCGGCGTTCTCCAGGGCGTGCTGGGAGCACTCCAGGAACATGCGCTGCTGGGGGTCGGTGGTGCGGGCCTCGCGGGCGCTCATCGCGAAGTGCTGGGCGTCGAAGCCCTCGATGCCGTGGACCACGCCGGAGGCGCCGACGAAGTCGGGGGCGCGGTACTCCTCGGCGGGCACTCCGGCGGCGCGCAGTTCGTCCTCGGTGAACCGGGTGACGCAGTCGGTGCCGTCGCGCACGGCGCGCCACAGCTCCTCGGGGGTGTCGGCGCCCGGCAGCCGAAATGCCATGCCGATGACGGCCGTTCTGAGGTCGGGGGTACCGGTGGCCATCAGCCCTGTCCTTCCTTGACCGCGGGAGCGTCCCGGGGGGCGGTCCGCGTGGGGAGCGCGCCATCGCGGGAGCGGCGGACGGTGAGCGCCACCAGCAGGGCCGTGCACAGCACGATCGCCAGACCCTGGAAGGCGGCGACGACCTGGAGCGGGGAGAACCTCTCCAGCAGGGCGCCGCTGACGAGCATGCCGAGTCCGAAGCCGGTGTTCTCGGCCGAGGCGGACAGTCCGAACAGGCGGCCGCGCTGCGCGTCGGGGGCGGTCTGGAGCCGTGAGACGTAGACGATCTCGGTGAATCCGTCGGCGGCGCCCGCGACGAGGGCGGCGATCACGGCGGGCACGGTGGGCAGTCCGCTGAACACGAGGATGAACCCGGCCGACATCACGCAGGCCCCGAGCGCGAACGCCCGCTCCCCCGGGGTGCGTCCGGTCTTCCTGGTGACGCGGCCGACGACCTGCTGGGCGACGATGTTGCCGATCGCCCAGGTGGCCCAGAACTGGCTGATGAAGGTGGCCGGATGCGCAGGGTCGAGGCCGCTGGAGTAGATCGGCAGGGCCACGTTGTGCGAGGAGGAGCCGAGCCCGTCCACCGCCCGTACGGCGATCATGGCCATCAGTACCGGGGCGGTGGCCAGCAGCATCCGTGCCGTCCAGCGGGCGGCGCCCGAGGAGCCCGCAGGACCGCCGCCCTCGCCCTCGGTGGCCGCCCTGGTGCGCACGGGCAGCAGGAACAGCACCGTCGCGGAGACCAGGAACGTCGCGGCGTCCAGGGCGAACGCGACCGAGTAGCCGAACTGCGCCACCACCAGACCCGAGGAGGCGAACCCGGCGATCATGGCGAGTGAACGGCCGGTCACCAGAAGGCCGTTGGCGCGTACCCGGTGTTCCGCTCCGACGATCTCCGGGATGCTGCTGCGCAGCGCGACCTGGGACAGCGTCGAGCAGCCGCCGGTGATCACGGCGAGCGCGTAGAGCAGTCCGACCCGGCCGGCGTCCGGGACGATCAGCAGGGTCAGCAGCGCCGCGGCCTGGCCCAGGTCGGCGCCCACCATCAGGCGCTTGCGGTCGTGGACGGAGACGAGCCGGCCGCTGACCCAGCCGGAGACGACACTGGTCGCGAGCCGCACGGCCATGAACAGGCCGGCGGCCAGCGCGCTCGACGTGGCGTCGTAGACGTAGACGTTCAGCGCCACCATGTTCAGGTAACTGCCGTACGCCGAGATGCCGTTGCCCAGGACGAGCAGACGGAAGTACCTCATGCGGCTTCCCCTGGTCTGCAGGAAGGGTGGGGGGTGCGGGACGCGGACGGCTGATCGCCGGTTCAGCGGCCGGGCGCGCCGCCCGGTTCCGGCAGTTCCCGCCGGCGGCGCAGGGCGCGGGCGCCGCGTGCGCGCCGGGGCGCCTGCGGGTGGTCCCCCGTCGTTGCGCCCCGGCCGCGGTGATCCCCCGTCGTCGCGCCCCGGCCGCGGTGGTCCCCGGTCATCCGCTCCGGCCGCTCCCCGCGCGTCGGCGCGCACCGCTGTCGCGGGGCACGCTCATGCCCCCGTCGTCCCAGCACAGAACCCATTCCCCCCAGGAGACCGCCGGTCGGCGGCCGTCGGTGCGCAACACAAGCAGACGCGGACGCGGGCCTTCAAGGCTCCGGCGGCGTCCGGACGGCTTCCGCCGCGGATTTGGCGATTTCCCGGCGCCGCCCGGGGGCCCGCGCGTCCGTGCGCGCGGGGCGTCCGGGCCGGTGGGCGCACCGCGCGGGCCGGACACCGGCGGACGCACGCGCCGTTCAACCACCTTCGCCCGGTGGCTTGTTCGGCCGTCGCGGCGCCCGCCGTCCGCGACGGCCGCTCACGCGGCGGTTCGCGGGTTTGCGTGCCCGGCCCGAAGCCGGGGCCGGGCCACGTCGGGAGGGCACCGGACCGCGGGCGTCAGCCGCTCGGGCGGGTCTCCAGGGACAGGTCGTTGTCGACGGTGTAGTAGGGGCGTACGGTGCGCCGGCCCACCGGGGCGGCCGGGAAGACGAAGACCTCCTTGCGGTCGGCGATGTCGTCGAGGAGCCGGCCGAGCCGGATCGGGGCCGCCGGGCCGCCGGCCGACGCGGCCCCGTCGAGGAGGACGTCCAGGACGGGGCTTTCGCCCGTGCCGGTCGCCGCGGCCTCCGCGAGGTCGACGGTGCAGGTGAAGCCCCGCCCGTCGGGTCCGCCGCGCACGGGGACGGTCAGCGCGGTGCCCTTCCCGCCGCGTGGGCGCAGCCGCAGGGCGGCGTCCCCGGTGAGCGCGGCCCCGTGCAGCCGGGCCCGCACGGTCAGGGCGGCGCCGGTGATCTCGACGGTGTCCACCTCGGCGTGCGCGGGGCGCAGCCAGGCGCGCAGCGCGAGATGGCCGTCCCTGGTGACGTACGGGACGCGCACGGCCACCGGGGACGGGCGCTCCCGCAGGTGTCCGGCCACCAGGTCCCGCAGGTCGCGCAGGCCGGGGCGCAGCCGCTGCCGTGCGGCGCCGGGTCCGGGCACCAGGTGGAGGTCCCAGCGGCCCTCGTCGAGGACGGGCCGGGTCTCCAGCACGGCGCGCAGGTCCGCGTCGCCGCCGGGCCGCAGGGGCAGGGTGTGCACGGTGGTCTCGGGCCGGCCCTTCTTGGGGCGCAGCCGCAGCAGGAGTTCGGGTGCGGGTCCGGCCGGTGCCGGGACGCGGAAGGTGATGCGGCCGTCGGCGTCGGCGGTGCAGGCGGCCTGCGGCGCGGCGGCCGGTGCCGTGCCCGCGCTCTCGTCGGTGGTGCTCACGGGCGTCCCTTCCGTACGGTGCGCAGCGCGCCGGACGCCAGGGCGTACGCGGTGTCGCGTGCGGCGAATCCCCGGCTGACCAGGGCCTGTCGCAGGCGGTCGCCGCCCGGTGGGCCCGGCGGCGGGCGGTCGCCCGCGCGGGCCGCGCGCGCCGCCTCGATCAGCCGCTCGACCTGTGCCACGACGGGGGCGGGCGCGTAGCGGCGCGCGTTCTCCCGGGCGGTACGGCCCATGAGCGCGCGGCGTTCGCCGTCGCGCACGAGGTCCAGGAGCGCGTCGCCGAGGGCGTCGCGGTCGCCGACCGGGACCAGCAGGCCGTCGGCGCCGTGCTCGATGATCTCGGCGGGGCCGTGCGGGCAGTCGGTGCTCACCACGGGCAGCCCGCAGCGCATGGCCTCGACGATGGTCATGCCGAAGGGCTCGAAGTCGGCGGCGGTCGCCGCGATCGAGCCTTTGACCCACTCGCCCTCCATCGGGGTCGCGGCGCCCATCAGGAAGGCGTTGTTGCTCAGTCCGACCCGGGCTATGAGCGCGCGCAGCCGGTCGTGCTCCTCGCCCTTGCCGTAGATGCGCAGCTGCCAGTCCGGGTACTGGGCGGCGACGCGCGCGAACGCCTCGACGAGCAGGTCGTACCGCTTCACCGGGACCAGCCGGCCGGCCGCGACGATCACCTTGGCGGTGCCGTCCGCGGCGGGCAGCACCGGATCGGGGACGCTGTTGGGCAGCGCCTCCACGCGGACGCCGGGCAGCCGCATCTTGCGCCGGTAGGCGGCGGCGTCGGCCTCGGTGACCGTGGTGAGCGCGTCGAGCCGGCGGTAGGCCCGGCGCAGTTCGGTGCGCAGCCGCGGCGGGTGGTTGTCGAGGGTCAGATGCTCCTGCCCGATGCGGATCACATGGTCCGGCGCCTGGCGCGCGAGGTGCACGTTGAGTCCGGGCCGGGTGCCGATCACGACGTCGGCCCCGGTGCGCGCGAGGTGGTCGCCGATCCGTTCGTCGGTCAGCTCGCTGTACTGCCGGTGCCGGTACTCGGCGGCGGGGAACACCCGCGCCGGTCTGAGGTGCAGGGGGTGTTCCTTCTCGTGGCGCAGGTCCACCAGCGGCCGTAAGGCCACCTTCGGGTCCAGCGCGGCGTTCGGGCGTTCACGGTGGCGCAGGGCGGAGACGATCTCCACCTCGTGCCGGTCGGCGAGCGCGCCCGCCAGGTTGAAGGTGGTGGTGATGGTGCCTCCGATCCCGTAGGCGTTGTGGAGCAGAAAGGAGATTCTCATGGCGGACTAGACCTGATCGGACACCCGCGGGTTGCCCGCCGTTACCGCTCCGTTGCCCGGCTGGACGGGCGCCCGCGGCACGCGGCCGGGGCGCGTCAGGCGACGTGACCGCCGTGCGGGGCCGCGTACGCCCCGTCGCGGCGCGGGAGTTCGCCGTGGGTGCCGATCTCCAGGACGCCGCCGTCGCCCCTCACCACGATCCGGTCCGCACGGCGGGCAGGCGGTGGGCCACGACGAAGGTCGTACGGCCGTGCGGCAGCCGGGGCCGTGCCGTCGAGCGGCAGCCGCCGGACGCCGGCCGGATGAAGCCGATGACGAGGGCGCCGCGGACACCCGCCGGGCGCGGTGGCTACGCGGCGTCCAGCTCCGCGAGTTCGCCGGCGCCGAGCACGAGGCCGGCCGCGGCGACCGAGTCCCGGATCGTCTCCGGGCGGCTCGCTCCGGGGATCGGCACGACCACCGGCGACTTGGCGAGCATCCAGGCCAGGCAGACCCGTTGGGGGCTCACGCCGTGGCTCTCGGCGATCCGCGCGAAGGGGGCGTGGGCGGAACCCAGCGCGGCGGCACGGGAGATGCCGCCGAGCGGGCTCCAGGGGAGGAACGCCACCCCGAGTTCGTCGCACAGGCGCAGCTCCCGCTCGCTGGAGCGGAACGCCGGGGAGAACTGGTTCTGCACGGAGACCAGCCGGCCGCCCAGGATGTCGTTCGCCTGCCGGATCTGCCCGGGGTCGGCGTTGGAGATCCCGGCCATGCGGATCTTGCCCTCGTCGAGCAGGTCGCGTACGGCGCCGAGCGACTCGGCGTAGGGGACCGCGGGGTCGGGGCGGTGGAACTGGTAGAGCCCGATGGCCTCGACGCCGAGCCGGCGCAGGGACGCCTCGCAGGCCGCCTTCAGGTGCCGGGGGCTGCCGTCCAGGGTCCACCTGCCGTCGCCGGGGCGCAGATGGCCGCCCTTGGTGGCGACGAGCACGTCCTTGCCGCGTTCGTGGGTGGCGAGGGCCTTGGCGATCAGGGTCTCGTTGTGGCCGGCCTCGCCGGCGTCGCGGTGGTAGGCGTCCGCGGTGTCGACGAGGGTCACGCCCGCGTCGAGCGCGGCGTGGACGGTGGCGAGGGAGCGGGCCTCGTCCGGCCGCCCCTCGATGGACAGGGGCATCGCGCCCAGGCCGATCGCGCCGACCTCGACCTCCCCGATGCGGCGGATGTGCATGGGTCCGTGACCTCTTCTCGGCTGTCGCGCGGGCAACGTCGTCGTCGGTCCACCGCCCGAGCGCGGACCGCGACGACACCAGCCTGGCCGTCCCGGCCCGAGAGGTCCAATAGAAGAAGGAGAACGCATTCAGCGACACGGCCACTGAATCCGGGCCGAGCAGTCCGCTGCGCAGGTCGCCGCCTCATCCGGTTGCGCCGGGGCACGGGCGGTGTGACACGCTCGCCCTCGGCCGGCCGGCCGGTGACCGACCGGCCGTCGCCGGTCCCGGACGACTCGTCATCGCGAAAGGCGGCGGTATGCGCATCGGACTGCTCGGCACCGGCCCCTGGGCCCAGATGGCCCACGCCCCCGCCCTGCACGCGCACGGCGAGGTGGACTTCGCCGGTGTGTGGGGCCGCCGTACCGGCCCCACCGAGGAGTTGGCCGGCACGTACGGCGTGCGGGCCTACGACGACGTGGACGCGCTGCTGGCCGACGTGGACGCGGTGGCCGTGGCGCTGCCCCCGGCGGTCCAGGCCGACCTCGCGGTGCGTGCCGCGCGGGCGGGCCGCCATCTGCTGCTCGACAAGCCGCTCGCGCCGACGGTGCGGCAGGCCCGTGCCGTCGTGGACGCGGTGGAGGAGGCCGGGGTGGCCTCGGTGGTCTTCTTCACCACGCGCTTCCAGTCCCGCACGCAGGCGTGGGTGACCGAACAGGCCGCCACGGACGGCTGGTTCACCGGGCGCGCGCAGTGGCTGGGGGCGGTGTTCAGCGAGGACGGCAATCCGTTCGCGACCCCGTGGCGCCGGGAGAAGGGCGCGCTGTGGGACGTGGGCCCGCATGCCCTGTCGGTCCTGCTGCCCGCCCTCGGGGACGTGCGGCGCGTGGCGGCGGCCGCGCACGGGCCGGGCGACACCGCGCATGTCGTGCTGGACCATGTCGGGGGCGCGTCCAGCACCCTGACCCTGAGCCTGACGGCGCCGCCCGCGGCGGCCGGCGCGACCGTGGAACTGCGCGGGACGTCCGGAGTGGCGGTGCTCCCGGAGAGCACCGAGAACGCGGTGTCCGCCCTGGTCCGCGCCACGGACGCGCTCCTCGACGCCGCCCGCACGGGGCGCGTGCACGCCTGTGACGCGGGGTTCGCGCTGCGGGTGACGGAGATCCTGGCGGAGGCGGAGGCCCTGCTGGACAGCGGCGCCTGACCCCCGCACCGGGCGACCGGCCGGGGTCCTGGCGCGGCCCCACGCCCCGGCCTCCGGCGCGTCCGCCGGGGCGTGGGGCCGCACGGTGCGTGCTCCTGCGCGGCACCGGCACGGCTTTTCACCGGTTCCCGGTCACGACGTGCCGTGCCCGTCCCGCGACGGACAGCGACGGGGAGCGCTCTCAGTCGGTGTCTGCGACTTAAAGAAGCCTTAGGTGAGGGTTAAACAGTGGTGACCATTTCATGGGTGTTCCGATCTTCGCAGCTCAGAGCCGTTTCACCACGATGCCGCCCCATTGGCTGACCCGGGACCGGTGCGTAGCATCTGGGGTCCGTCGGGGGCGGCGGGCTCCTTGCTGAGAGCGCTCTCACAGCGCGTCGCCGTCCCTGCGGCCCAGCACCCGCACGAGCACTCCGGGAGACCCCCCACATGACTTCCCGTCACCAGCGTCACCTCGGCCGCCGCAGGATGCTGTTCGCCCTCGGCGGGGCGGCGGTGGCCGTTCCCGCCGTCGCGACCGTGGCCCCGTACGCCCTCGCCGACACCTCCGCGGACGCCGCCTCCCCCACGGCGGCGGACACGCTGCCGCTGACGATCGTCAACGGCAGCGGTTCCTTCGGCAACGCGAACGTGCACCTCTACATCGTCGGCAACCAGGACGGCCGTCAGGTCCGTGTCACCCCCGAGGGCACGCTCGCCCCGATCGCCCTCGCGGACAACGGCGCCGACGGCTTCACCGACTACGCCATCGCCCTGTCCGGCAGCGGCGAGACCCGGCTCTCCCTGCCCCGGATGTCCGGCCGGATCTACGTGTCGCTGGGTGCGAAGCTGAAGTTCAAGGCCGTCGCGGACGCCAACGGCAACGCCGCGCTCCAGTACCCGGCCGGCTGGGTCTCCTCCGACCCCAACTACCCGGTCGTGCACGACTGCGCGGAGTTCACCTTCAACGCCGCCGGCATGTTCTGCAACACCACCATGGTCGACATGTTCAGCGTGCCGATGAGCATCCGGCTGACCGGGGCCGGGGACCAGACGACGGGCACGCTGCGGTCCGGCGGCCGGGCCGCCGCCTTCGCCGCGGTGCGCGCGGCGGAGGGCTTCTCGCGGCTGGTCGTGGACGACACCCGGGTCATCGCCCCGGGCCACGGCCTGGACGCGGGCCTGTTCGCGAAGGACTACTTCGCCCCGTACGTCGACGAGGTGTGGAGCACGTACACCGGGCGCGACCTGACCGTCACCACCAACGCGGGGACGTTCACCGGGCGGGTGCGCGGCGACCGCTTCACCTTCGACGGCCCCGCGCAGGTGTCGTTCGCCCGGCCGTCGACCCGGGACGTGCTGTTCTGCGACGGCAGTCTGGCCGCCCCGAACGACGGGACGACCGGCCCCGTCGCCGCCGTCCTCGGCGCGGGCTTCAACCGCACCACGCTGCTCAGCAACCCCGCGCAGCCCACGACGGACCCGGCCGCGTTCTACAGGACCGCGCTGACCAACCACTACGCCGCGGCCATGCACGCGGCGACCGAGGACGGCAAGGCGTACGGTTTCGCCTTCGACGACGTGGCCGACTTCGCGTCCTACATCCAGGACACGGCGCCGACCGGGATCAGGCTCACCCTGACGCCCTTCGAGAGCTGAGCGGGCCGCGGCCGGCGGGCCGGTGCGGAGCGGGCGGGCGGAGCCTCCGGATGCAGGGTGCGCTCCGGCGTTGAATGGTGTTAGCAGACCCGTTTTCCCCACCGGGCCCGCCCCGTGATCCGGATCCGAGGAGCAGAGATGATGCCGACATCCGAGCCCGAAGCCTCCGGGCCGTCCGAGGAGCGCGTCACCCCGGACGCCCTGCTCCACGCCCGCACCGGCACCGACGTGTCACCCGAGGACATCGTGCTCGCCTCGGGCAAGGACCTCAATCCGCGCAACCTGGAGTGGGCCAGGCGCAAGCTCGACGCCGAGGGCCCCAGCGCCCTGGAGAAGCTGCTTCCCTGACCCCGCCGGGCTCCCGCCCGGCCCCCACGTCGCCCCCGGGTGCGCGCAGGCACCCGGGGGCGGGCCCGCGCGCCCGCGCGTCAGGCCCGGCCGACGCCGTCCCCCGCGCCCCCGTTCCCTTCGTGCCCGTCCCCTTCGTGCCCGTTCTCGTCGTGCCCGTCCCCTTCGTGCCCGTTCTCGTCGTCGTCCAGGCACAGCACGGGAACCCGCTGCACGAGGTTGTTGGCGAAGCCCCCGCGGTTCCAGGGCTGCTCCAGGGGCTGGCGGTGTCCCGCCGCGTCGGTGGCCCGCGCGCTGAGGACGTGCTCGCCCGGTCTCGCCGTCCAGCGGTGACGCCAGCGCCGCCAGGCCCAGCGGTGTCCGTCGTCCGCCGCCGCTTCCGCCTCCCGCCAGGTGCGCCCCGCGTCGGTGCTGACCTCGACGCGTACCACCGGCGCCTGCCCGGACCAGGCACGCCCCTCCAACTCGACCGGACCGGGCCGCAGCACCCGCCGCCGCGTCATGAAGTCGGGGAAGCCGGGCGGGACGAGCAGGGCGCGCGGGACGATGCGGGTGACGGGCTCGCCCTCGTCCCCGGGGCGGCTGCGCAGCCGGTAGGCGACGGCCTGCTGGAACCCCGTGAACGGCTCCGCCGCGACGGTGATCTCCCGCAGCCACTTCACGTGCGCCATCCCGTACCAGCCGGGCACGACCAGCCGCAGCGGGTGCCCGTGCTGCGGCGGCAGCGGGCCGCCGTTCATGGCGTACGCGACCAGCACCTCGGGGTCGCCGCCCGCGGCCACCCGCAGCGGCAGCGCGCGCCGGTAGTCCTGTTCGACACCGCGCTCGACACCGTGATCGGCCCCGGTGAACACGACGTCCACGGCGTCGGGGGCCACCCCCGCCTCGGCGAGCAGCAGGCGCAGCGGTGCGCCCGTCCACTCGGCGGTGCCGACGGCCTCGACGAGCCAGGGCTGGCTGACCGGCCGGGGGGTCAGCAGGGCCCGGCCGTTGCCCGCGCACTCCATCGTGACGCGGGTGGTGACCTGCGGGAAGTCCCTGAGCGCGGCCGGGTCCAGCCGCAGCGGACGGCGTACCCGGCCGCCCAGGGTGAGCTGCCAGGGGGTGCCGTCGGGGACGTGGGGGATGTCGTAGTGGGTGAGGACGTAGTGCAGGCCCGGCGGGGTGAGGTCGTGGCGCATCGCCTCGAGCGGCAGTCCGTGGTTGCGCGCGGCGAGCGCCAGTTCGTCCCGGCCGATGCCCTCGCCCGGGGCGGCCAGCCGGGCCGGTGCGCTCACGTCGGCGAGTCGTCGGCCCATGCGCCCATTGTCGGCGACGGGCGCCCCCGCCTTCCACCGCGGGGACGTCACGACTGCCGGCCGCCGTCGCGCCGTCCGCCCCGTTCCCGCCCCTTCGCGGGAGACCGGGCCCGCCCGATGACGGCCCGCCCACCCTTTCGGAACCGGACGCCCGCTGACAGACTCCTCGGGTGCCCGACTTCGACATGCTCGTCATCGGTTCCGGTCCGGGTGGCCAGAAGGCCGCGATAGCGGCGGCCAAGCTCGGCCGCCGCGTCGCCGTGGTCGACCGCCCCGACATGGTCGGCGGTGTCTCCCTCCACACCGGGACCGTCCCTTCCAAGACCATGCGGGAGGCGGTGCTGTACCTGACCGGCCTCACCCAGCGCGATCTGTACGGCCAGAGCTACCGCCTGAAGGAGGACATCACCGTCGCCGACCTGACCGCGCGCACCCAGCACGTGGTCGGGCGCGAGGTGGACGTCATCCGCAGTCAGCTCGCCCGCAACCACGTCGCCCTGTTCGCGGGAACCGGCCGTTTCACCGACCCGCACACCGTCGCCCTGCGCGAGGCCACCGGCCGGGAGCGGCTGCTGAGCGCCGAGCACGTCGTGATCGCCACCGGCACCCGGCCCGCGCGGCCGGACAGCGTGGAGTTCGACGGCAGGACGATCATGAACTCGGACAACGTCCTGGCGCTGGAGCGGGTTCCGAGTTCCATGGTCATCGTCGGGGCCGGGGTGATCGGCATGGAGTACGCGTCGATGTTCGCCGCGCTCGGCAGCAGGGTCACCGTGGTGGAGAAGCGCGCCGGGATGCTCGACATGTGCGACGTCGAGGTGATCGAGTCGCTCAAGTACCACCTGCGTGACCTCGCGGTCACCTTCCGCTTCGGGGAGACGGTCGCCGCCGTGGAGCGGCACGCCCGCGGCACGCTGACCGTGCTGGAGAGCGGCAAGAAGATCCCGGCCGACGCGGTGATGTACTCGGCGGGCCGGCAGGGGCTCACCGACGGGCTGGACCTGGACAGGGCGGGGCTGGCCGCGGACGCGCGCGGGCGGATCACGGTCGACGAGCACTACCGCACCCAGGTGCCGCACATCTACGCCGTGGGCGACGTGATCGGCTTCCCCGCGCTGGCGGCGACCTCGATGGAGCAGGGCAGGGCGGCGGCGTACCACGCCTGCGGGGAGCCGGCCGGGCGGATGCACCACCTCCAGCCGATCGGCATCTACACCATCCCGGAGATCAGCTTCGTGGGCCGGACCGAGGACCAGCTCACCGAGGACCGGGTGCCGTTCGAGGTCGGCATGTCCCGCTACCGGGAGCTGGCCCGCGGGCAGATCATCGGCGACTCGCACGGCATGCTGAAACTGCTCGTCTCCCCCGAGGACCGCACGCTGCTCGGGGTGCACTGCTTCGGCACCGGCGCCACGGAGCTCATCCACATCGGGCAGTCCGTGATGGGCTGCGGCGGCACCGTGGACTACCTGGTCGACGCCGTCTTCAACTATCCGACGCTCGCCGAGTCCTACAAGGTGGCCGCCCTGGACGCCACCAACCGGCTGCGGCAGATCGACCACATCGGGGGCTGATCCGCCCGCTCACCGCCCCGCCGGGCGCCCGTCGGCGCTCGGGCGGGGCGTCGTCGTCGACGAGGTGCGTCGCGGCGAGGCCGCGCCCGGCCGCCCGGCCGTCGGCGCCGGGACCGGCCGCGGTCCCGTCCCCGGTGGCGCCGGGGCGCCCCCTCTTCCGGTGCGACCGGCCGGCCGGTCCGCGCGTCGCCCGGACGGGGTCGACGGGCCCGCCCACCCCGTCCGGCACCTCGCCCACGCCGTCGCGAGGCTCCGCTCCGCGGAGACCGCACGGCCCTTGAACGCTCAAGGAATGTGGCCCTCATCACTCGCGCACACGCAGTGACTGCCCGGCGACACAAGGGCGTACAGTGTCGCCACCCCTTCTCGGACGCCCCGGACCCGAGGTCATCCCTCCGCGGTGCGCGACGTCGTTCCACCCCCCACCCCCTTGACGCCGCAGGGGCCGTCGGCCCTCGCGTCGTGCACGACGGAAAGCAGCGCATCCATGAGCAACAGCAGGGGCAGAGGGCTACAGGCCAATGTTCTCGGCACGTTCGACACGGTCGTGATGGCGGTGGCCGGCAGCGCACCCGCCTACTCGATCGCCGCGACCACCGCGGTCCTGGTGGGGGCGGTGGGCGTGGCGAGTCCGGCGGCCCTGCTGTACTGCGCGATACCCATGCTGGGCATCGCGCTCGCGTTCAGCCGGCTGAGCCGCATCGACGTGAACGCGGGCGCCAGTTACTCCTGGGTGGGCCGCACGCTCCATCCCTTCCTCGGTTTCGTCAGCGGCTGGGCTCTGGTGATCTCGGCGACCATCTTCATGGTGGCCGGCTCGCTGCCGGCCGGCTCGATGACGCTGGCCCTGTTCGACGAGGGGCTCGCCGACGACACCGCGCTGTCGACCGCCGTGGGCGCCGGCTGGTTCCTGATCATGCTGCTCGTCGTACTGGGCGGGGCGCGGCTGACCGTGCGGGCGCAGCTCGTCATGTCCGGCGTCGAACTGGCGATCCTCGCGCTGTTCGTGGTGCTCGCCCTGCTGCACTCCGGGGGCGCCCGCGCCTTCGACTGGTCCTGGCTGGGCTTCGGCGCCTTCGACGGTGTCTCGGGATTCGCCTCGGGGGCGCTGATCGCGGCGTTCTACTACTGGGGCTGGGACGTCACCAGCAACCTCAGCGAGGAGACCCGCGACTCCCGCCGCACGACCGGCCTCGCGGGACTGATCGGGGTGGGTGTCGTCTTCCTGCTGTTCGAGGTCTTCACGATCGCGGTGAACGTGATCCTCTCCTCGGAGCAGATCCGCGCGAACGAGGCCAACGTGCTGGCGGTGCTGGGTGAGGAGGTGTGGCCCGGCTGGGGCGGCAAGCTGCTGATCGTGGCGGTGATGCTGTCGACCATCGCCACCCTGGAGACCACGCTCATCCAGGTCACGCGCTCCCTGTTCGCGATGGGCCGGGACCGTACGATGCCGTCGTCGCTGGGCCGGGTGCACCGCCGCTGGAACACCCCGTGGGTGGCGGTCGCGGTGGTCGGCGCGGTGGCGCTGGCGATGTTCATCGCCTCCAACGCCCTGGGCACGGTGGGCGACATCCTCTCCGACGCCATCTCGGCGATCGGCCTCCAGATCGCCGTCTACTACGGGCTGACGGGGCTCGCCGCGGTCGTCGCCTACCGCAAGCTGCTGCTGCGCTCGGTCGGCGACTTCGTACTGGGCGGCGTGTGGCCGCTGTTCGGGGCGCTGTTCATGTTCTGGATCTTCGCCGAGTCGCTGAGCGAGCTGAGCGACTCCGCGATCGCGATCGGCATCGGCGGGCTGGCCGCCGGGCTGGTCCCGATGCTCTGGTACTGGCGCAGGGGCAGCGACTACTACCGGCCCGCCCGGCTCGACGCCACGCGCACCGTGGAGACCGACTACGTCGCCGCCGCTCCCGCGGACTCGGCGGCCCCCGGCCACGAGGGCCTTCCCACCGACTTCTGAGGGAGGCACACCATGGCGCGAGGCACCTACCGGCGCGGCTTCACTCCCGACTTCGACCCCGACTGCGGTGACGCCGCGCTCACTTCGGCCCGCCAGGACATCGTCATCGGACGCTGGCAGGGGCTGCGGGAACTGCTGCGCGCGACCGGCTCCGACTGGGCGGTGCGCGGCCACCGGGTCCGGCTGCTGGCCCAGGCGTGCACGGGCAGTTCCACGGCCGAGTCCTGGCTGGCCGCCGAGCCGGACGGCGCCGACGCGCTGGTGCTGCGGGCGGCGACGGAGACGGCGCGGGCGTTCAACATGGCCATCGCCGCGGGCCGGGGCGTGCCCATCGACCAGCGCCGCGTCGACACGGCGGTGCTGTCGTGCCTCCAGGCCGCCGAGCGCGGTCCGGACGACCCGACGCCGTGGATCTCGCTGATCTCCGTGGCCCGGCTCTATCCGCAGGGGGTGCGGCGGCAGGAACTGGCCCGCTGGTGGGACGAGTTGCACCGCCGCGACCCGTTCAGCATGGAGGGGCACCTCCAGGTGCTGCACTACTACTCCTCGCGCTGGCACGGCACGCACGGGCTGATGTACGACTTCGCCCGCGACGCCGCCGGAGTGGCCCCGCCGGGCTGCCCGCTGCCGGTGCTCGTGCAGTACGCCCGCGTCGAGGAGTTCCGCTACGCCCTGGACTCGGCCCGCGGCGGTCAGGCGTCCGTGGGGCTCGGGCAGCACTGGAACAACGACGGCGCCGTCAGCGACGTGCGCCGGACCTGGGAGCGCTGGATCAGGGGACGTGCCGGGTCCGCCGTGTCACCGGCCGAGCTGCGCGACGTCAACCACCTTGCGCACGCGGCCTGTCACGCGGGCGCCCACGACATCGCCGCGTCCCTGTTCCGGATGCTCGGCCCGCGCGCCACCCGCTCCCCCTGGGCGTACACCGGCGACGCGGACAAGCAGTTCGTGAAGTGGCGCAAGGAGGTGGGGGTGCGGGGGTGAGGCGGGGGCGCGGGGAGGGTGTGGGGGGCTTTGCTCACAGTGCCCGGCGCCGGACCAGGACGGCGAGCACCACCAGGCCCGGCAGCAGGGGCAGCCACACCGTCAGCAGCCGGTAGCCGAGCACGGCGGAGGCGGCGGCCGCGCCGGGCGCCCCGGCGGTGGTGAACGCGAAGGCGAGCACCGCCTCCAGGGAGCCGACGCCGCCCGGCGTCGGCAGCAGCGCGGCGGCGCCGCTCGCGGCGAGGTAGAGCAGCGCGACCAGGGCCGGGGGCAGGGGCAGGGCGACCGCGCGGGCCACGGCGAGCAGGGCCGCGCAGTGCAGCACGACGAAACCGGCCGAGCCGCCCCACAGGGCCGCCGCCCGCGCGGGCCGGACGTGGACCGCCTTGACGTGGGCCCGCACGGTCGCCGCCGCGGCCAGGCAGCGGGCGCGC
>NZ_AGBF01000139.1 GCF_000225525.1 Streptomyces zinciresistens K42
GCCGGGCCCGCGCAGGCGGCGCCGCTCGCGGCGGCCGCGTCCGGGTCGGTGGCGCGTCTGATGGCCGTACCGCGCGAGGGCCGCGGCGCCGACTGGATCAGGTCGGCGCTCCAGGTCGCCGTGGGGCTCGAACTCGCCACCATCCCGCCCTATCTGTGCGGCTGGTGGTCGGTGAAGGACCAGGGCAGCGAGGTCGCGCGGATGATCCGGCACATCGTCGGCGACGAGATGCAGCACCTCGGCCTCGTCTGCAACATGCTGGTCGCCGTGGGCGGGAGGCCCCGGATCAAGGCCGCGGCGCCGGTGTACCCGGGCCCGCTGCCGGGCGGCGTCCGGGCCGGGGTGACCGTCTATCTGTCGGGGCTCACCAAGCCCTTCGTACGCGACGTGATGATGGCGATCGAGGCGCCCGAGGAACCGCTCACCAGCGGCGCCGTCTCCTCCCCCACCGTGGGCGAGTTCTACGGCGGTCTGCTGGACGCGTTCCGCGCGCTGCGGCCCGAGCTGTCCGCGGCGGGCCAGGTGACCACCTACGTCGGCGGCGACGAGCTGCGCCCGGTGCGGACCCTGGCGGAGGTCGAGCACGCCATCGGTGTCATCAGGGAGCAGGGCGAGGGCACCGAGAGCTCCCCCAACGAGTCCTTCGAGGACGACTTCCCGGCCCACTACTACGCGTTCGGCGAGATCTACCACGGCCGCGGGCTGCGCGCGACCGACGCGGGCTGGCGCTACACCGGCCCGCCCGTGCCCTTCCCGGACGCGCGCCCGATGGCACCGGTACCGGCCGGCGGCCGCCGCGGCGCCCCGGCCGCCGTGAACCGGCTGCTGTTCCGCTTCGACGCCATGTACAGCACCGTCCTCGACTCCCTGGACGCCGCCTGGGCGGGCGGCGGCGCCCGTACCCTGAACGCGGCCGTGCACACGATGCGCGGACTGGAGTACCCGGCCGTCGAGCTGATGGAGACCCCCATCCCCGGCACCCGGACCACCTACGGCCCCCAGTTCCACGCCCTCCCCAGACCGGTCCGCGGCGCCTGAACCGGACGGCCGCTCACCCGTGGGGACGCTCCGTGGCGGGGCCGGCGGAGGACCAGGCCAGGGCGCCTTCCAGGTGGGTGCGGAAGTGGGGGTCGGCGTAGGCTTCGGCGGCGTGGCCGAGGGCGGTGTAGAAGACCCGGCCGGCGCCCTGGTCGCGGCACCACACCAGCGGGTGGTCGGCGCCCATGCCGCCGCCCTCGTAGGACGACTCGTCGGCGCGGGCCAACACCCTCACCGCGCCACGGGGGTTGGTGCGGAAGTCGTACCACTCGTCGGTGAAGTCCCAGGCGGCGGGCAGGTGTCGGGTCGCGGGGTGGTCGGCGTCCTCGACGACCACCGTGCCCGGCTGGTGGGCGGGGTGGCGGGCGAAGCGGGCGCCGAGCAACTCGCCGTAGTAGGGCCAGTCGTACTCGGTGCAGGCGGCCGCGTGCACGCCGACGAAGCCGCCGCCCGCCTCGACGTAAGCGGCCAGCCGGGTCCGTCCGGCGGGGGTGAGGACCTCGCCGCTGGTGGAGAGGAAGACGACGGCGGCGTAGCCGTCGAGGGGGCGCTCGAAGCTCGCGGGGTCCTCGGTGTGGTCGACCTCGAAGCCGCCGAGTGCGCGCAGCGCCTCGACACCGGCCGGGATGGAGGCGTGCCGGTAGTCGGCGGTGCGGGTGTGGACGAGGAGTCGGCGGGCCATGGGCCGAGCCTAGTGCGGTGACCGGGAGGGTTCACCGGCTCGCGACGCCCGGCCACAGCACCAGGGCGTGCTGCGAAAGTCCCGTCCGTCCCGTCGTGACGCCCGGTGCGGGCTGCCGGCCGGCACGCCGGGAGCACGCGCCGGACGCCGCGCCCCGACGGGCGGTCGTCGCCCGCCGTGGCACCTGTGCCGTGCCCAACACGCCTGCGGGGCACAGGTGTTCCGTGACGCGGGCGGTGCTGCGTAGCCTCGGGTGCGATGAACTCCCTTCCCGCACACCTGGATCATCTCGTCCTCGCGACGCCGGACCTGGCCGCCACGGTCGCCGACTTCGCCCGGCGGACCGGCGTGACCCCCGCCCCGGGCGGTGTGCACGTCGGGTTCGGCACCCGCAACCACCTGGTGTCGCTGGGCAACGGCGGCTATCTGGAGATCGTCGGACCGGACCCGGAGCGGCCGGACCCGGGCCGGCCGCGCCCGTTCGAGGTCGACGGGATCGCCGGTGCGCGCCCGGTGACCTGGGCGATCAGCCCGCCCGACCTGGACGCGGCCATCGCCGCGGCGCGGGCCGAGGGCTACGACCCCGGGCCCGCCCAGCCGATGAGCCGCCGCAGACCCGACGGCACGCTGCTGCGGTGGCGGCTCACCGACGGCGACGACGCGCACCCCTCCGGTCTCGTGCCCTTCCTGATCGACTGGGGCGGCTCACCGCACCCCACCGCCTCGGACCTGCCCGTCACCCCGCTGCTGTCCCTGTCGGCGAGCGCACCCGACCCCGCCGCGATCCGCCCGCTGCTGGCGGCGCTCGGTACGGACCTCGCCCTCACCGCGGGCCCGGTGGCGCTGTCGTTCACCGTGGACAGCCCGCGCGGGCCCGTGACCTTCCGCTGAGCGGGACGGTCCGTGTCCGCGGCGGTGTCCGATTCCTTCAAGACCGGTGACGACCGGTCCGCCTACGGTGACGGCATGACTCCCCGATTCGACGCCATCGGCCTCGTCGTCGCCGACATGGCCGCCT
This sequence comes from Streptomyces zinciresistens K42, assembly GCF_000225525.1. Lineage (GTDB taxonomy): Bacteria > Actinomycetota > Actinomycetes > Streptomycetales > Streptomycetaceae > Streptomyces > Streptomyces zinciresistens. Next base: position 2,739 of record NZ_AGBF01000139.1, read on the forward strand.
CCGTCGCCTTCTACCGCCGCCTCGGCCTCGTGTTCCCCGAGGGCGCCGAGAGCGAACCGCACGCCGAGGCCGCGCTGGGGGGCGGACCGCGGCTGCTGCTGGACACCGAGGCGTCCGTGCGGTCCTTCCACCCGGGCTGGCGGCCCCCCACGGGCGGTGGCCGGGCCTCCCTCGCCCTGCGCTGCGCGGATCCGGCCGAGGTCGACTCGGTCTACGGCGAACTGGTGGGCGCCGGGTACCACGGCGAACTCCAACCCTGGGACGCGTTCTGGGGGCAGCGCTACGCGAGCGTGTGCGACCCGGACGGCAACGGCGTCGACCTGTTCGCCCCGCTACCCGCCGCCCCGGCCGAGTAGCTCCCCCAACGGCACACCCGCCAACTCCTTCACGTCCCGGGCGAGATGGGCCTGGTCGGCGAAGCCGCTCAGGGCGGCCGTGGCGGCGAAGGGGGTGCCGGCCCGCGCGAGTGCGAGGGCGCGCTGGAGCCGCAGTACCCGGCCGAGCGTCTTGGGGCCGTAGCCGAAGGCGGTCAGACAGCGGCGGTGCAGCCGGCGCGCGCCGAGGCCGAGCCGGTCGGCGGTCGCCGAGACCGGATGCCCCGCGTCGAGGGCCGTGACGATCCGGCGCAGCAGCGGATCGGGCGGCGGGGCGTCGGCGGCCAGTTCGAGGGCCGCTTCCTCCAGGGCGCGGGCCATGTCCGCCAGGGCCGCCCCGCCGCCGTCGGCCGCCCCGATCCGCGCGCTCAGGCGCCGTACCCGGGGCGCGGGCCGCAGGTCCGCGAGGTCGAGCCGCCGGTCGCGCACCTCGTGCGCGGGCACGCCCAGCAGGGCCGGCGCGGTCCCGGGGAAGAACCGGACGCCCAGCCAGGGGCCCGTACCGCCGCCGGCGCAATGGGCGCGGGTGTCGGGCCCGGCGACCAGCAGCCGGCCGTCGTTCCAGAGCAGGTCCATGCACCCGTCCGGCAGGACGCACCCGCTGTCGCCCGCGGAGGGTGTGTTCGTCCAGACGACGGCCCCCGGGAACCGGGACGCCCTCTCCTCGTACACCTGGCCCAGCGTAGACGGCCCGGCGGCGGCCCGGCCGTCCCCGCCTGTGCCGCGGCGCCGTCCGCTGGGGCGGACCGACCCGCCCGGCCCCGCGGCGCGGGCCCCGCGGTCACGCGGTCAGTGCTTGTCCGGGCCCTCGGGTCGGTGGGGGCTGTGCGGGTGGCTGCTCTTGACGTGGGTCCGCAGGCGGGACGTCAGGTCCTCGGGCGGCAGGAAGCGCGACCACCGCTCGGGGAACTCCGAGGGCATGTCCGGGTCGTCCGGGTCCTGCTCGCGCACGGCGGTGGCGCGGGCCACGTACTCGGCGACCTGGGCCTCGCGGGCCCGCTCGTTCGCGGCGCGGGCCGCGGCGGTGGCGGCGGCGGGCCAGACCCGGTCGATCGCGGCGTTGACCGCGGCCCCGACGAGGACGGCGAACGCGGACACGCCGATCCACAGGAGCACGGCCACGGCGGCGGCCAGCGAACCGTAGATCGTCGCGCCCTCGATGGTGTTGGTCAGGTAGATGCGCAGCAGGAAGCTGCCCAGCACCCACATGCCGAGGGCGACGAGCGCGCCGGGCACGTCCTCGATCCAGGGCGAGCGCACCGGCACGGACACGTGGTAGAGCGTGGTCAGGAACGCCACCGACAGCACGAGCACGACCGGCCAGTACAGGATCTGCACGACGGTCGTGGACTCCGGGACGAGCCGCACCACCGCGTCGGGGCCGGCCACCATCAGCGGCAGCGCGACCGAGCCGATCAGCAGGGCCGCGAGGAACAGCAGGAAGGCGACGAGGCGCGTGCGGACGATGCCCCGGACGCCGTCGAGGCCGTACATGACGGTGATCGTGTCTATGAAGACGTTCACCGCGCGCGAGCCCGACCACAGGGCGAACAGGAAGCCGACGGAGATCACGTCGGGGCGCCCGCCGTTCATCACGTCGTCCAGGATCGGCTGGGCGATCTGGCGCACGCCCTTGTCGGACAGGACGGTGCGGGACGCCTCCAGCAGGTTGGACTCCAGGCTCGTGATCGTCTCCGTGCCGGTCCAGTCGTCGACGTAGCCGAGGAGGCCGATGAGGCTGAGCAGCAGCGGGGGGACCGAGAGCAGGGTGAAGAAGGCCGCCTCGGCGGCGAGGCCGAGGATGCGGTACTCGATGCAGGAGTTGACGGTGTCCTTGAGCAGCAGCCAGGCGGTCCTGCGCTTGGAGACGTTCCGGTAGAGCGCACGCGCCCGGTGGAGGCGCCCGGAGGGCTGCTCGGAGGATTCACTTGCTGGCTGCACGAACCAAAGGTATCCGCAGCGCGGGGGCGCTCTCGTCGCGGCGCCGGGTGGGTGCCCCCGCGGCCGGTCCGCCCGCCGCGCCGCCGCCACCGGGCCGGGCACGGCGCCGCGCGCGGGGGTAGGTTCACCGCCATGGCAGGCAGCACCCACACCGTGACCAACCAGCCCCCGCCCCTGACCGGGTACGACGCCTACAGCGCCGACCTGGCCCTGGCCTCGGCCGTCGAGCGCCACCTCGCCCCGGAGCTGCGCGACGAGGTGCGCGCGGAGCTGGCGGCGCTCGGACGCACCTGCGGCTCGGCGCAGGTGCAGGAGTGGGGGGCGCTGGCGAACGCGAACCCCCCGCGGCTGCGCACCCACGACCGCTACGGGCACCGCGTCGACGAGGTGGAGTTCCATCCGTCCTGGCACCGGCTGCTCGGCAAGGGCGTGTCGGCGGGCCTGACCGCGGCCTGGACCCGGCCGGGCGGGCACGTGCGCAGGGCGGCGGCGTTCCTGCTGTGGACGCAGGTGGAGGCCGGCAACGGCTGTCCGCTGTCCATGACGCACGCGGCGGTCCCCGCCCTGCGCGCCGACCCCGGGCTGGCCGCCGAGTGGGAGCCCCGGCTGACGTCCAGGGTGTACGACCGGGAGCTGCGGCCGGCCGGGCTGAAGGCCGGCGCCCTGTTCGGGATGGCGATGACCGAGAAGCAGGGCGGCAGCGACGTCCGCGCCGGCACGACGGCCGCCGAGCCGCTGGCCGAGCCGGGGACGTACGCGCTGCGCGGGCACAAGTGGTTCTGCTCGGCCCCGATGTCGGACGGGTTCCTGGTGCTGGCGCGGGCGCCGCGGGGGCTGACGTGCTTCCTGGTGCCGCGGGTGCTGGCGGACGGCGCCCGCAACGTGTTCCTGATCCAGCGCCTCAAGGACAAGCTGGGCAACCGGTCCAACGCCTCGGCCGAGGTCGAGTTCGACGGGACGTGGGCGCGCCGGGTGGGTGAGGAGGGGCGCGGGGTGCCCACCATCATCGAGATGGTGGCGGCGACCCGGCTGGACTGCGTGCTCGGTTCGGCGGGGCTGATGCGGCAGGCGGTCGCGCAGGCGGTGCACCACTGTACGTACCGGAAGGCGTTCGGCGGCAGGCTCGTCGACCAGCCGCTCATGCGCAACGTGCTGGCCGACCTGGCCGTCGAGTCGGAGGCGGCGACCACGCTCGCGCTGCGGCTGGCGGCCGCCCGCGACGACGGCGGGGAGCGGGAGCGCGCGCTGCTGCGGATCGCGGTGCCGGCCGCGAAGTACTGGGTGACGAAGCGGTGCGCGCCGCTGGCGGTGGAGGCGTCCGAGTGCCTGGGCGGCAACGGCTACGTCGAGGAGTCCGGGATGCCCCGGCTGGTGCGGGAGTCCCCGCTGAACTCGGTCTGGGAGGGCGCGGGCAACGTGCAGGCGCTGGACGTGGTGCGGGTGCTGCGGCGCGAGCCGGGGGCGCTGGACGCGTATCTGCGGGAGGTGGGGCTCGCGCGCGGCGCCGACCACCGGCTCGACGCGGCGATCAGGTCGCTGCTGACCGGACTGGCGGATCTGGAGGGTGTCGAGGGGCGGGCGCGGCGGCTGACCGAGCGGCTCGCGCTGGTCCTCCAGGGGTCGCTGCTGGTGCGGTTCGCGCCGCCGGAGGTCGCCGACGCGTTCTGCGCCTCCCGGCTGGGCGGCGACGGGGGCGCCGCCTTCGGCACGCTGCCGTCGACGCTGGACCTGGCGTCCGTGGTGGACCGGGCCCGACCGCGGCTGTGAGGCGCCGCGCGGGCGGGGGCGCGGGCGGAGGTGGGGGGTGGTGCTGCGCCGACACGGCACCACCCCCGCTCAGGGCCCGTGGCGGGCCGCGGACGCCGCTCGGGACGGCGTCGCTCAAGTCTCGATCAGGCCAGGGCGGTCCACCAGGGTTGCAGGGGGTTGCAACTTGTCGGCGGCTGTGTGCGGACTGTGTCCCTCCGGGCGCGGCGGGGCGGCACCACGAAGCGCGCACGAGGAGGCGCAGGTCCCGGGATTCCGGTCACCGGGGACGGGTCGCGGAACCCGGGTCAGGGGATTCCGCCCGGCAGGCGCCTCGCGGGACGTACGGTCAGGACGAGATCTCTCACCGGGGAGGACCCTTTGGCGCTCTCGCCGACGGACGTGACGCAGCTGGCCGCCGTGGACTCGGCGCGTGCGGCACGCGTGCTCAGCGAGGTCCGCGCGGCCACCCTTTCCGGACAGCGGTCCCCCGTGGCGCCGCGCCCGGTCATCGAGCGCTCCTGGGAGCGGGCGCGGCGGCACGGAGTGGATCCGGAGCACGACTTCCGCTCGCGTCCGCTGACCCGCGAGGAGGTGCGGCGGCGGCGGGAGGCCACGGCGATCCGGCATGTGCTGCCGGTGCTGCGCGAGGGGCTGCTGTCGGTCGCGGACGTCGCCCGGCACATCATGGTCGTCGCCGACGACGAGGGCCGGGTGCTGTGGCGGGAGGGCAACGCCTCGGTGCTGCGCGCGGCCGACGGCCTGGGGTTCGAAGTGGGCGCCGACTGGCGGGAGGAGGTCGTCGGCACCAACGGCGTCGGCACACCGGCCGTGGTGCGCCGGCCCGTTCAGGTCTTCGCCTCCGAGCACTTCCACCGCTCGCAGACCTCCTGGACCTGCTCGGGGGCTCCGCTGACGGACCCCCGGGACGGCAGCCTGCTGGGCGTGGTGGACGTCAGCGGGCCGCTGGAGACCATGCATCCGGCGACCCTGGCCTGGGTGGACTCGGTGGCCAAGCTCGCCGAGGCCCGGCTGCGGGAGCTGCATCTGGGCTCGCTGGAGCGGTTGCGGGCGGTGGCGGCCCCGGCGCTGGCCCGGCTCGCCGGGCGGGCCCTGGTGGTGGACCGGGACGGCTGGACCGCGGCCGTGACGGGGATGCCGTACACCGGCCGGGTCGCGCTGCCCACCCCGCTCGCGCCGGGGCCGCGGTGGCTGCCGCCGCTCGGGCTGTGCGCGGTGGAGCCGCTGGCGGACGGCTGGCTGCTGCGGGTCTCGGAGGAGCCGGTGCCCGAGGGGCCCGCGCGGATCGCGCTGGATCTGACGCGGCCGCGCCGCTGTTCGATGACGGTGTCCTGCGGCGCCGCGTCCTGGACCCGTGAACTGAGTCCCCGGCACGCCGAATTGCTCTACCTGCTGGCGCTGCACCCGGCGGGGCGCGGCGCGGCGGCGCTGGCCGAAGAGATGTTCGGCGATCCGGGCCGCACGGTCACGGTGCGTGCCGAGATGTCCCGGGTGCGGCGTTATCTCGGCGGGTTCCTGGAACACCGGCCGTACCGCTTCCGCGAGGACGTCGAGGTCGCGATGCTGCTGCCGGACAACCGCCGTGACCTGCTGCCTCATTCGACGGCACCGGCCGTGGCGCGGGTCCGGTGACCGGGTGCGGCGGGGTCGGGCGCCACTCTTCTTTCGCATATTTGCAGGGTCTTAGTCCGCAACCGTGCCTACCTGCCGTAGCATCCTGTACCGGGCCACCCCGCCTGCCCTTCGGTCAACGCACGGACCGGTGAACGCAGTTGGCTCGCCCCGGGAGGTTTGATGAAGCACCGCGGCAGACATCGCCGACGCAGGCAGGGCCGGGCGCTGCGCGCGTTCCTCGCCGGAACCGCTCTCGCGCTCACCGCCGCCGCCACGATGATCAGCGCCTCACAGGCCACCGTCGGGGACAACCCGGGGGCTCTCACACCGCTCACCAGGGCCGCGCAGACCAGGCCGCTCACGCTTCAGGAGCAGTTGGTCCCGCAGGCGTCCCTGGACGAACTGGCCGCCCGGATGGGCAAGCCGGTCGGTGTGCACGCCGTCCTGGAGAGCGCCGACCGTGCTCTGCGCGGCGGGTCGGACTGCACGGCCGGCGAGCGCGCGGCGGCCCTGCCGGTGGCACCGGCCGCGACCCGCGCCTACTGCTGGGACCGCGCCGGCACCCGGGCGTGGCGGGCGGGTGCCCTCACCACCTCGGGCGACGCCGACGACGACGGCTGGTGGAACGACAGCCGGGTGATCCTCTCCGGCTGGAGCCGCGCCGGCGCGGACCGGGGTCTCGCCCGGGTCGCCTTCGTCGACGCGGGGGACATGGGCCGGCTGCGGTACGCCTCGGCCCTGCTGGTGATCCCGGTGGACGGCGGCCGGGACTACCGCGCGCTGGCCTCGGACCTGTCGGGCATGGTCTGGTACCAGGACAAGCTGCTGGTCACGACCGGCGACGGCCTGTACGTGTACGACATGCACCGGGTGCAGCGCACCACGGTCACCAGTGCCGCGGTGGGCCGGGTGAAGGCGGGCTGGTCGGGCGCGGGCCAGCGGTTCGTGCTGCCGGCCGTCGGCTCGTACCGGCTGAGCGGGCCGGGGGCCGTGCCGCGGCTCGGCGCCGTCTCGCTGGACCGCAGTACGGCGCCCGACAGCCTGGTCGCGAGCGAGCGGACCGCGCCCGGCAGCGAGCGGGAGGCCCGGCTGTGGCGCTACGACTTCAGCGCGGACCCCGCGCGGGCGGGCCTGCTGGACACGGACGCCACCGGGGCGGCGCCGGCGGTCGAGGCGTACGCGACGAAGGCGTCCGGCGTCGAGGGCGTGCTGGCGCGGCGCGGGCCGGGCGGGGACCGCTCCGACTGGTACGTGGGCCGCGCCCCCGGCAGCACCGACAGGCAGGGCAGCCTGTGGCGCCAGGACACCGAGGGTGCCGAGGCGACGCGCTGCGGCTCGCAGGACGCGCCCCGCTGCTGGGGCGGCAAGGTCGGTCCGCTGTCGTACTGGGAGGAGACCGGTGAGGTCTGGTCGCAGTCGGGCCGGATGCTGTACGCGCTGCCGCTGGCGTCGATCGGCGAGGCGCTGGGATAGCGGCCCGACCGGCCCCGACCGGCCCCGGGACGGGCGGCCGCCGATCGACAGACCGGCCGCCCGGGTGATTCCCTGGCCGTCATGACGAACATCCCCGTGACCACCTGGTCCCTGGAGCAGACCTCGCCCGACGACCTCCTGCCGGCCGCCGCCCCCGAGGGCGACGTGCGGATCGTCCGGGCCGAGGTGCCCTCGCCGGAGTTCAGCCGGTTCCTCTACGCGTCCGTGGGCGGCGACATCCGCTGGGTGGACCGGCTGGGCTGGACGTACGCGCGGTGGCAGGAGCATCTGGCGCGTCCGGGCGTGGAGACCTGGGTGGCCCTGGACCGCGGGACCCCGGCCGGCTACGTGGAGCTGGGGGCGCAGGACGACGGGGTCGTGGAGATCGCCTACTTCGGCCTGATTCCGGCTTTCCGCGGGCGCGGGATCGGCGGCCACCTGCTGGCGTACGGTGCCGCCCGCGCCTGGGACCTGGCGGAGCGGGTGCCGGGGCGGGCCCCGACCAAGCGGGTGTGGCTCCACACGTGCAGCAAGGACGGGGTGCACGCGATGGCCAACTACCAGCGGCGCGGCTTCACCCTGTTCGCCACCGAGGTCCGGGAGGAGGCCGAAGTGGCGGCACCGGGTCCGTGGCCCGGTGCCTACCCCGGCTGAGCTGGGAAGAAACCGTCCGATACGGGCCATGTGACCGACACCACCCTTGTCTCATCTGACGGGACAAGGGTGTCCACATTCTGGATGAAGCTGGACTGTGTCCAGAACGCCGTGCCACGCTTCCGTCATGCCTGGAACTGGAATTGCCTTGGTGAGTCGGCGACACGTCGACCTGGGCCGTATGTCCAGCGCCATCTGTCCGGCGCGCTGACAGCCCCGCAGCGCCCGACGTCTCTCTTCTTCCGCCTCATTCCCGCGCAAGGACGCGCAGGTTTGCCCTTGCGCGCGTACGCGCAGGTCAAAGCCGCTTTCCGCCTGTCCCGAAGGACGTATCAACCATGGCCGCCACCCCGCAGAAGCCTGCCGCCGCGACGCCCCGCCGCAAGGTGAGCCGCCACCGCGGCGAGGGCCAGTGGGCGGCGGGGCACCACACCCCGCTCAACGGCAACGAGCAGTTCAAGAAGGACGACGACGGTCTCAATGTGCGGACACGCATTGAGACGATCTACTCCAAGCGCGGCTTCGACTCCATCGACCCCAACGACCTGCGCGGACGGATGCGCTGGTGGGGTCTGTACACCCAGCGCAGGCCCGGGATCGACGGCGGCAAGACGGCCGTCCTGGAGCCGGAGGAGCTGGACGACTCGTACTTCATGCTGCGGGTGCGGATCGACGGCGGCCGGCTGACCACGCGGCAGCTGCGGGTGATCGGCGAGATCTCCCAGGAGTTCGCCCGGGGCACCGCGGACATCACCGACCGGCAGAACGTCCAGTACCACTGGATCCGGATCGAGGACGTGCCCGAGATCTGGAACCGCCTGGAGGCCGTCGGCCTGTCCACCACCGAGGCGTGCGGCGACACCCCCCGGGTGATCATCGGCTCGCCGGTCGCCGGCATCGCCGAGGACGAGATCATCGACGGCACCTCCGCCATCGACGAGATCCAGACCCGCTACATCGGCAGCAAGGAGTTCTCCAACCTGCCGCGCAAGTTCAAGACGGCGATCTCCGGCTCACCGCTGCTCGACGTCGCCCACGAGATCAACGACATCGCCTTCGTCGGGGTGGAGCACCCCGAGCACGGCCCCGGCTTCGACCTGTGGGTCGGCGGCGGCCTCTCCACCAACCCGAAGATCGGCGTCCGGCTCGGCGCCTGGGTGCCGCTGGCGGAGGTCCCGGACGTCTGGGCGGGCGTGATCGGCATCTTCCGCGACTACGGCTACCGGCGGCTGCGCACCCGCGCCCGGCTGAAGTTCCTGGTCGCCGACTGGGGCGCGGAGAAGTTCCGCCGGGTCCTGGAGGACGAGTACCTCCAGCGCGAGCTGGTCGACGGGCCCGCCCCGGCGCAGCCGGTCCGGCGCTGGCGCGACCACGTCGGCGTGCACCGGCAGAAGGACGGCCGCTTCTACGTCGGGTTCGCCCCGCGGGTCGGCCGGGTGGACGGCACGACCCTGACGAAGATCGCCGATCTCGCCGAGGCGCACGGCTCGGGCCGGGTCCGGACCACCGTCGAGCAGAAGATGATCGTCCTCGACGTGGCGGAGGAGCAGGTCGACTCGCTCGTGGAGTCCCTGGAGGCACTGGACCTCACGGCCAGGCCGTCCTCGTTCCGGCGCGGCACCATGGCCTGCACCGGCATCGAGTTCTGCAAGCTCGCCATCGTGGAGACCAAGGCGCGCGGCTCCCAGCTGATCGACGAACTGGAGCGCCGGGTCCCGGACTTCGACGAGCCGCTCACCATCAACATCAACGGCTGCCCGAACGCCTGCGCCCGTATCCAGGTGGCGGACATCGGTCTCAAGGGCCAGCTCGTCGTGGACGAGCGGGGCGAGCAGGTGGAGGGCTACCAGGTGCACCTGGGCGGCGCGCTCGGCCTGGAGGCGGGCTTCGGCCGCAAGGTGCGCGGGCTGAAGGTCACCTCCGAGGAGCTGCCCGACTACATCGAGCGGGTGCTCAAGCGGTTCCAGGCGGAGCGCGAGGAGGGCGAGCGGTTCGCGGTCTGGGCCGCGCGCGCCTCGGAGGAGGCCCTGTCATGAGCGAGCGGGCGGCCCCCTTCTACTGCCCGTACTGCGGCGACGAGGACCTGCGGCCGAGCGAGGCCGGCCACGGCGCCTGGGAGTGCGCGGCCTGCAACCGCGCCTTCGGGCTGAAGTTCCTCGGGCTGCTCGCCCGCGGTCCGCGCCACGACGTGGGGGGAGACGGGATATGACCGGGCTTCAGGAAGAACGCACGACCGACGGCCTCAGGGCGCTCGCCGAGCAGGCGGGCCGCGACCTGGAGGACGCCTCCGCGCTGGAGATCCTCCGGTGGGCGGCCGCCGCCTTCGGGCCGCGTCTGTGCGTCACGTCCTCGATGGAGGACGCGGTGGTGGCGCACCTCGCCTCCCGCGCCCTGCCCGGCGTGGACGTCGTCTTCCTCGACACGGGCTACCACTTCGAGGAGACCATCGGCACCCGGGACGCGGTCGAGGCCGTGATGGACGTCAACGTCCTCACGCTGACCCCGCTGCGCACCGTCGCCGAGCAGGACGCCGAGCACGGGCCCCGGCTGCACGACCGCGACCCCGACCTGTGCTGCGCGCTGCGCAAGGTCGAGCCGCTGGAGCGCGGGCTGCGCGGGTACACGGCCTGGGCGACCGGACTGCGCCGCGACGAGTCGCCGACCCGGGCCGGCACCCCCGTCGTGGGCTGGGACGACAAGCGCCGCAAGGTGAAGATCTCCCCGATCGCCCGCTGGACCCAGGACGACGTGGACGCCTACGTCGCCGAACACGGCGTGCTGACCAACCCGTTGCTGACGGACGGCTACGCCTCGGTCGGCTGCGCCCCCTGCACCCGCCGGGTGCTCCGGGGCGAGGACGCGCGCGCCGGCCGCTGGGCGGGCCGCGGCAAGACCGAGTGCGGACTGCACGGCTGACCCATGACCCGATCCCCCGCGTCCTCAGCGAATCTGGAGAACCACGTGACGAGCGGAGCCACCGTCTGGCTCACGGGTCTGCCCAGCGCGGGCAAGACCACCATCGCCCGCGAACTCGCGGACCGGCTGCGTGCGGAAGGCCGCCGCGTCGAGGTCCTCGACGGCGACGAGATCCGCGAGTTCCTCTCCGCCGGCCTCGGCTTCGGCCGGGCGGACCGGCACACCAACGTGCAGCGCATCGGCTTCCTCGCCGAACTCCTCACCCGCAACGGCGTTCTGACGCTGGTCCCGGTGATCGCGCCCTACGCCGAGAGCCGGGAGGCGGTGCGGGTCCGCCACCGGAAGGGCGGCTCGCCGTATCTGGAGGTGCACGTGGCCACACCGCTCGACGTGTGCTCCGTACGCGACGTGAAGGGCCTGTACGCCAAGCAGGCCGCGGGCGAGCTCAGCGGGCTCACCGGGGTCGACGACCCGTACGAGGCACCCGAGTCGCCCGATCTGCGCATCGAGTCGCAGCACCAGACCGTGCAGGAGTCCGCGGCGTCGGTGTACGCCCTGCTCACCGAAAGGGGACTGGCATGACGACGACCGTCGCCACGCGGCAGGAGGGTACGGACAGCCCGTACGCCCTCTCGCACCTGGACGCGCTGGAGTCCGAGGCGGTGCACATCTTCCGTGAGGTGGCGGGGGAGTTCGAGCGGCCGGTGATCCTGTTCTCCGGCGGCAAGGACTCCATCGTCATGCTGCACCTGGCGCTGAAGGCGTTCGCGCCCGCGCCGGTGCCCTTCACGCTGCTGCACGTCGACACCGGCCACAACTTCCCCGAGGTGCTGGAGTACCGGGACCGCACGGTCGCCCGGCACGGGCTGCGGCTGCACGTCGCCTCCGTGCAGGACTACATCGACCGGGGCGTGCTCAGGGAGCGCCCGGACGGCACCCGCAACCCGCTCCAGACGCTGCCGCTGACGGAGCGCATCCAGTCGGAGAGGTTCGACGCCGTGTTCGGCGGCGGGCGGCGCGACGAGGAGAAGGCACGCGCCAAGGAGCGGGTGTTCTCGCTGCGGGACGAGTTCTCCCAGTGGGACCCGCGCCGCCAGCGCCCGGAGCTGTGGAACCTGTACAACGGCCGGCACGCCCCCGGTGAGCACGTGCGCGTCTTCCCGCTGTCCAACTGGACCGAGCTGGACGTCTGGCAGTACATCGCCCGCGAGGGAATCGAGCTGCCGCAGATCTACTTCGCGCACGAGCGCGAGGTGTTCCGGCGCGCGGGCATGTGGCTGACCGCGGGCGACTGGGGCGGCCCCAAGGACGGTGAGAGCGTCGAGAAGCGGCTCGTGCGCTACCGGACCGTCGGCGACATGTCCTGCACGGGCGCCGTCGACTCCGACGCGGTGAGCCTGGAGCAGGTCATCACCGAGATCGCCGCGTCCCGGCTCACCGAGCGCGGCGCGACCCGCGCCGACGACAAGATGTCCGAGGCCGCGATGGAAGACCGCAAGCGCGAGGGGTACTTCTAAGCATGAGCACGACCACGGAACTCTCCGAGACGACCCTGCTGCGGTTCGCCACCGCCGGCTCCGTCGACGACGGCAAGTCGACCCTGGTGGGCCGGCTGCTGCACGACTCCAAGTCCGTGCTCACCGACCAGCTGGAGGCCGTCGAGCACGCCTCGCGCAGCCGCGGGCAGGACACCCCGGACCTCGCGCTGCTCACCGACGGACTGCGGGCCGAGCGCGAGCAGGGCATCACCATCGACGTGGCCTACCGCTACTTCGCCACGCCCCGGCGCCGCTTCATCCTCGCCGACACCCCGGGCCATGTGCAGTACACCCGCAACATGGTCACCGGCGCCTCGACGGCCGAGCTGACGGTGGTCCTGGTCGACGCGCGCAACGGCGTCGTCGAGCAGACCCGCCGGCACGCGGCGATCGCGGCGCTGCTGCGGGTCCCGCACGTGGTCCTCGCCGTGAACAAGATGGACCTCGTCGGCTACGAGGAGTCCGTCTTCGCGGCCATCGCCGAGGAGTTCACCGCGTACGCCCTGGAACTGGGCGTCCCGGAGATCACCGCCATCCCGATCTCGGCGCTGGCCGGCGACAACGTGGTGGACGCGTCCGCGACCATGGACTGGTACGGCGGGCCCACCTTCCTGGAGCACCTGGAGACGGTCCCGGTCAGCCACGACCTGAGCCACTGCCACGCCCGGCTGCCGGTGCAGGTCGTGATCCGCCCGCAGACCGCCGAGCACCCCGACTACCGGGGCTACGCCGGTCAGATCGCCGCCGGTTCCTTCCGGGTCGGCGACGCCGTGAGCGTCCTGCCCTCGGGCCGCACGTCGCGGATCTCGGGCATCGACCTGCTGGGCGAGCCGGTCGACGTCGCCTGGACCAGCCAGTCGGTGACCGTCCTGCTGGAGGACGACATCGACGTCTCGCGCGGCGATCTGATCGTGCCGGCCAAGGACGCGCCCGCGACCACGCAGGACATCGAGGCCACGGTCTGCCACGTCGCCGACGCCCCGCTCACGGTCGGCCACCGGGTGCTGCTCAAGCACGGCACCCGCACGGTGAAGGCGATCGTGAAGGACATCCCGTCCCGGCTCACGCTCGCCGACCTGTCGCTGCACCCGCACCCCGGCCACCTCGCCGCCAACGACATCGGCCGGGTGAAGGTGCGCACCGCGGAGCCGCTGCCGGTGGACTCCTACGCCGACTCGCGCCGCACGGGCTCGTTCATCCTGATCGACCCGAGCGACGGCACCACGCTCACCGCGGGCATGGTCGGCGAGTCCTTCGCCTCGCCGGAGCCGGTCAAGGACGACCCCGACGACGACGGCTGGGACTTCTGACGTGCGGGCCCCCGACCCCTGGTCCACGTTCGCGAAGGAGGGCGGCCGCGTCGGCGGCGGCACCCTCGGCAGCGGACAGGGCGGAGTGGCCCGATGTGCGCCCTGACCGGCGCGCACCCGACACGCGCCGCCCCGGACCATCCCGCCGATTCCCCGGCCACGACCTGACACGGGCGTGCGCGCCGGGCCACCGAGAGGAACATCTCCCGTGCCTGCCCTCCCCGCCCCGCGCCGGACGCTCGCCGTCGTGGCGGCGCTGCCGCTGCTCGCCCTCACGGCGTGCGGCTACGGCTCGCAGGCCCGGGTGGACACCGAACGGCCCGTCGCCGGGGCGGCGAAGGTCGACGGCCTGGACTCGGTGCGGATCGGCTACTTCGGCAACCTCACCCACGCCACCGCGCTGGTCGGCCGGCAGCAGAAGCTGTTCCAGAAGGAACTGGGCGGCACCCGGGCGCGGTTCGCCACCTTCAACGCCGGGCCGTCGGAGATCGAGGCGCTCAACTCCGGCTCGATCGACATCGGCTGGATCGGCCCCTCCCCCGCGATCAACGGCTATCTCAAGGGCCGGGGCGAGAACCTGCGGATCATCTCCGGTTCGGCCTCGGGCGGCGTGAAGCTGGTCGTGAACCCGAAGAAGATCAAGTCGGTCGGGGACGTGAAGGGCAAGCGGATCGCCACGCCGCAGCTCGGCAACACCCAGGACGTGGCGCTGCTCAACTGGATCTCCGGGCAGGGCTGGAAGGTCGACGCGCAGAGCGGCAGGGGCGACGTCTCCGTCGTGCGCACCGACAACAAGATCACCCCGGACGCCTACAGGTCCGGTTCCATCGACGGCGCGTGGGTGCCCGAGCCGACCGCGTCCAAGCTCGTCGCCGAGGGCGGCAAGGTGCTCCTGGACGAGTCCGACCTGTGGCCGGACAAGAAGTTCGTGATCACGAACGTCGTCGTGTCGCAGACGTTCCTCAAGGAGCACCCGAAGGCCGTGGAGGCCGTGCTGCGCGCCTCCGTGAAGGCCAACCGCTGGATCGCGGCGGAGCCGGAGCGGGCCAGGGCCGCGGCGAACGCGCAGCTCGCGGCCGACACCGGCAAGCTGCTGCCGGCCGCCGTACTGGACCCGGCCTGGCGCTCGATCCGGGTCACCGACGACCCGCTGGCGGCCACTCTCCGCACCGAGGCGGACAACGCGGTGAAGGCCGGCCTGCTGGAGAAGCCCGACCTGCGCGGCATCTACGACCTGGGCCCGCTGAACCGGGTCCTGAAGGCCGAGGGCGAACCCGCGGTCGACGACGCCGGTCTCGGCACCCGGTAACCCCCATCCACCGAGTTCCCAGGAGGTGACGACCATGGCGACCGCCCTCGCCAAGGCATCCGGCACGGCCGCGTCCGTGGAGCGGGCCGCGCGCATCGACCACGTCTCGAAGTCCTTCGCCGGCCCCGCCGGGCGGCAGCTCGTCCTCGACGACA
>NZ_AGBF01000138.1 GCF_000225525.1 Streptomyces zinciresistens K42
GCCGGGGGCGCCGCCCCGCCCCCACCCCGGCACGGGCCGCCGTGGCCCCGGGCCGGTCCTCCCGCGGCCCTCCGTTACCGTCGTTCTCATGACCACGCTCTCCTCCGGCCCCGCTCCGCGCCGCGGCTCCTTCGACGGCCGGGGCGCGGGTCCGCTGCTGCGGGCGTGGCGTGAGCAACGCCGTTACAGCCAAATGGAGTTGGCCCTGCGCGCCGATTCGTCGGCGCGGCACATCAGCTTCATCGAGACGGGCCGCTCCCGCCCGAGCGAGGAGATGGTGCTGCGGCTGGCCGAACGGCTGGAGGTGCCGGTGCGCGAACGCAACGCGCTGCTGCTGGCCGCCGGTTACGCCCCGCGCTACCCGCAGACGCCCCTGGACGACCCGTCGCTGGAGACGCTGCGCGCGGGTCTGGAGCGGCTGATCAAGGGCTACGAGCCCTGGCCGGCGCTCGTGGTGGACGCGCTGTACGACGTGCACGCGGCGAACCGGGGCGCGCTGATGCTCCTCGACGGCGTTCCCGGTCATCTCCTGCGGCCGCCGCTGAACACGATGCGGCTGACCCTGCATCCGCAGGGCCTCGCGCCGCGCATCCGCAACCTGCCCGAGTGGCGGGGCCACCTGCTCGCCCAGATGGAGCGGCAGATCGCGCTGCGCCGCTCGGCCGAACTGCGCGCCCTGTACGAGGAGGTGGCCGCCTACCCGGTGCCCGAGGGGGTGGCGCGCGACGAACCGGCCGAGCCGGTCCCGTACTTCGCGCTGCCGATGCGGATCGAGCACGGGGGCCGGGTGCTGTCGTTCGTCTCCACCATCGCCACCTTCAACACCCCCATGGACGTGACCGTCGCCGACCTCGCCGTGGAGACACTGCTCCCGGCCGACCCGGCGACGGTCAAGTACCTTCAGACGCGGCTGTCCTGAGTGTGTTTCAGGCCAATGTGCTGGAGCGCGGCGAAGGCGGCGACGGTGACGGCCTGGAGCACGGTCCACACGGCCCCCGCCGTGGTCGGGGACAGCCACAGCGCGAGCGCGACCAGACTCAGCACGGCCCAGGCGAGGTTGGCCTCGATCACGGCACGGACCGCCGGTGCCGCGGGGCGGGCCCGGGAGGCGAGCAGGCCGACCGCGGCGGCGTACAGCGCGAGGAAGGCGCCGAGGGCGGTCAGCAGTCCGGCGCGGACGCCGAGGAGGCGGCCGAGCGGGGCGGAGGCGATGAGGTAGGCGAGCCCGTTCGCCCCGGTCACCAGGGCGTCCAGGGCCAGGAAGCGGCGCAGCGCGGTGTGCGGGTCGGAGGTCCGGGCGAGGACGGCGAGCGAGGTGGCGGACATGGCGCATCCCCCTTCGTCGGGGTCGGGTGGCGGGTGGGCCCGGATTCCGGACCGGAGTGCGCCGGCCCGGAATCCGGTGCCTCCACGGTCTCGCGGAGGGGCGGCCGGGTCGATTACCCGCGGGGTAAGGGCCCCGAGCGCCGGAGGGGCGGCGGGCCGCGCGACCGCGGCCGGAGCGGGCGGCCGCGGAGCGCGCGGCTCCGAACGGCCCACGGGACGCCGGAACATGGCACACTGCCTCCGGTACTACCGGCGCGTAGGGGAGGCGTGGCGTGAGTGAGCGGCGGCCCGCGCCGACGGTGGGCCAGGTGGTGCTGGGCAGGCGTCTTCAGGAGCTGCGGGAAGAGGCCGGGCTGGGACGCGACGAGGCCGCGCGGGCCCTGCGGGTGGCGGCGGCGACGATACGGCGCATGGAGACGGCCGAGGTCGCGCTGAAGATCCCGTACGTGCAGGTGCTCCTGGAGGCGTACGGCGTACCGCAGGCCGAGGCGGACGCGTTCGTGTCGCTGGCCGAGGAGGCCAACCGGCCGGGCTGGTGGCAGCGGTTCCACGACGTGCTGCCCGAGTGGTTCAGCCTGTACGTGAGCCTGGAGGGCGCGGCGCGCATCGTGCGCTCCTACGAGCCGCACTTCGTGCCGGGCCTGCTCCAGACCGAGGACTACGCCCGTGCCGTGCTGAGGGCCGGGACGATAGGGAAGACGGGTCCTGAGGTCATCGAGCGTCATGTGTCGCTGCGCATGGAGCGGCAGCGGCTGCTGGAGCGCGCCGAACCGCCCCATCTGTGGGTGATCATGGACGAGACGGTGCTGCGGCGGCCCGTGGGCGGCCGGGGCGAGGTGATGCGCGACCAGGTGGACCGGCTGCTGGAGTTCGCCGAGCGCGACCGGATCACGCTCCAGGTCGCCGAGTTCGCGTCCGGCCCGCACCCGGGGACGTACGCGCCGTTCACGCTGTTCCGCTTCGCCGAGCCCGAACTGCCCGACATGGTCTTCACGGAGTACCTGTCCGGCGCCCTGTACCTGGACTCCCGTACGGAGGTCGCCGCGCATCTGGAGGTCCTGGACCACATGTCCGCGGTCGCCGCGTCGGCCGAGCGCACCAAGAAGATCCTGCGGGAGCTGCGCGAGGAGTTGTGAGGCCGCAAGCCCCGCCGACCGACGAAACCCGAGGAGAGACCACGGCATGACCGGTTCCGAGCCCGCGTCCGCGCGCATCGACACCACCCGGCCGCATCCGGCCCGGGTCTACGACTGGTGGCTGGGCGGCAAGGACAACTACCCGGTGGACGAGGAACTGGCCCGCCGCATCCTCGCCGTGGACGGCACGGTGCTGCGCGGTGCGCGCGCCAACCGCCGGTTCATGCAGCGGGCCGTGCGCACGGTCGCCGAGGCCGGGGTGCGCCAGTTCCTGGACATCGGCACCGGCATCCCCACCGAGCCCAATCTGCACCAGGTGGCCCAGGGGGTCGATCCCGCCTCCCGGGTGGTGTACGCGGACAACGACCCGATCGTGCTGCGGCACGCCGAGGCCCTGCTGCGGGGGGCGGCCGAGGGCGGCACCGACTACGTGCACGCGGACGTCCGCGACGTGGACGCGCTGCTGGGCCGGGCGTCGGAGTCGCTCGACCTGGGGGCGCCCGTCGCGCTGTCGCTGGTCGCCCTCACCCACTACCTGGGCGACGACCCGGACGGCGACGACGTGTACGGCCTGCTCGCGCGGTACGTCGACGCGCTCGCGCCGGGCAGCCATCTGATCCTCTCGCAGGTCACCCCCGACCTGAGTCCGGAGGCCGTCGGGAAGGCTGCGGGCCACTTCCGGCGCGGCGGCACCCCCTTCTTCCCGCGGTCCCTGCCGGAGTTCTCCCGCTTCTTCGACGGTCTGGAGCTGCTCGGCCCGGGTGTCATCCCGGTCTCCGGGTGGCGTCCCGAGCCGGTGGACGTGGCGGCCCAGGCGGAGGGCATCGTGCCGGTGTACGCGGGGGTCGCCCGCAAGCCCTGACCCGTGCGGCGCCCCGCGGGTGACCCGTACGGGCGCCGTGGAGGGGTGCGCTCCCGCGCCCCGCCCTAGGTTCGTGACCAGGGCAACCAAGGGAGCGCCTGTGACCGACACCCGGACACCGCCCAGCGCGCCGGCCGAGCCGGGGGCGGCGCTGCTGAAGGCCGGACGGTTCTTCCGGCCCGGCACGGCCGCGCCCGACCTGCACAGCATCGGGCTGGCCGGGGGCCGCGAGGCGGACGCCTTCTACCGGGACCGGTGGAGCCACGACAAGGTCGTGAACTCCACGCACGGGGTGAACTGCACCGGCTCGTGCCGCTGGAAGGTGTACGTCAAGGACGGCATCATCACCTGGGAGACCCAGCAGACCGACTATCCGAGCGTCGGCCCGGACCGCCCCGAGTACGAGCCCCGCGGCTGCCCGCGCGGCGCCGCCTTCTCCTGGTACACCTACTCCCCCACCCGGGTCCGCCACCCGTATGTGCGCGGGGTGCTGCTCGGGCTGTACCGGGAGGCGAAGGAGCGCCTCGGCGATCCGGTGCTGGCCTGGGCGGACATCCAGAACGACCCCGTGCGCCGCCGCCGTTACCAGCAGGCGCGCGGCAAGGGCGGCCTGGTGCGGGCGAGTTGGGACGAGGCGGTCGAGATCGCGGCGGCGGCCCACGTGCACACCATCAAGACGTACGGCCCGGACCGCATCGCCGGGTTCTCCCCCATTCCCGCGATGTCGATGGTGTCGCACGCGGCGGGCGCCCGCTTCCACTCGCTGATCGGCGCCCCGATGCTGTCGTTCTACGACTGGTACGCCGATCTGCCGGTCGCCTCCCCGCAGGTCTTCGGCGACCAGACCGACGTACCGGAGTCGGGCGACTGGTGGGACGCGGCGTATCTGGTGATGTGGGGCTCCAACGTGCCGGTGACCCGCACCCCGGACGCGCACTGGATGGCGGAGGCCCGCTACCGGGGCCAGAAGGTCGTGGTCGTCGCCCCGGACTACGCCGACAACGCCAAGTTCGCCGACGAGTGGCTGCATCCGCATCCCGGCACGGACGGGGCGCTGGCCCTGGCCATGGGGCATGTGATCCTCAAGGAGTTCTTCGTCGACCGCGAGACGCCCTTCTTCGCGGACTACGTGCGCCGGTTCACCGATCTGCCGTTCCTGGTCACCCTGGAGGAGCGCGACGACGGGGCGTACGTCCCGGCGAAGTTCCTGCGCGCCGCCGACCTCGGGCAGCGGGGCGAGCACGCCGAGTGGAAGACGCTCGTGCTGGACGAGGTCACCGGCCGCGCCGTCGCCCCCAACGGCTCCATCGGCTTTCGCTGGACCGAATCGGGCAAGGGCCGCTGGAACCTCGAACTCGGCGACATCAGGCCCCGGTTGACGCTGGCCGGCACCGAGGTGTCCGCGGGCGTCGAGGTGCTGCTGCCCCGCTTCGACACCGAGGGCGGTCCGCACGGGCAGGGCCGCGGGGACGTGGTGCGCCGGGGCGTCCCGGCGACCCGGCTCGGGGGTGCCGGCGGGCCCCTGGTGACCACGGTCTACGACCTGCTGCTCGCGCAGTACGGGGTGGCGCGGCCGGACCTGCCGGGCCACTGGCCGGCCTCCTACGAGGACGCCGACGCGCCCGGCACGCCCGCCTGGCAGGAGACGCACACCTCGGTGCCCGCGGCCCGCTGTGTGAAGATCGCCCGGGAGTTCGCGCGCACGGCCGAGCGCTCCCAGGGCCGCTGCATGATCCTCATGGGCGCGGGCACCAACCACTGGTTCCACTCCGAGACGATCTACCGCGCCTTCCTCGCCCTGCTCCAGCTGACCGGCTGCCAGGGCCGCAACGGCGGCGGCTGGGCGCACTACGTGGGGCAGGAGAAGTGCCGTCCGGTGACCGGCTGGGCGACGCTCGCCTCGGCCTCGGACTGGTCGCGCCCGCCGCGGCAGATGATCGGCACGGCGTACTGGTTCCTCCACACCGACCAGTGGCGCTACGACCGGTTCACCGCCGACGTGCTCGCCTCCCCGCTCGGCGCGGGACGGCTGAAGGGCATGACGGGCGCGGACTGCCTCGCGCTGTCGGCGCGCACGGGGTGGATGCCGTCGTACCCGACGTTCGACCGCAACCCGCTGGAGCTGGGTGAGGCGTTCGGCGATCCGGTGGCCCGGACGGTGGCCGAACTGCGGGCGGGCACACTGAAGTTCGCCTGCGAGGACCCGGACGCGCCGGAGAACTGGCCGCGGGTGCTGACGCTGTGGCGGGCCAACCTGCTGGGCTCGTCGGCGAAGGGCGCGGAGTACTTCACCCGCCATCTGCTGGGCACGCACTCCTCGTTGCGGGCCGAGGAGGCCCCCGAGGGCGTACGGCCGCGCGAGGTGGTCTGGCACGAGGAGGCGCCCGAGGGCAAGCTCGACCTGCTGCTGTCGCTGGACTTCCGGCAGACGTCGTCCACGCTCCTGTCGGACGTGGTGCTGCCGGCCGCGACCTGGTACGAGAAGCACGACCTGTCCAGCACGGACCTGCACCCCTATGTGCACTCCTTCACCCCGGCCGTGGATCCGCCGTGGCAGGCGCGCACCGACTTCGACGCGTTCAAGGCGCTGGCCGAGCGGCTGAGCGAGCTGGCCGTGCGCCATCTCGGGGTGCGCAAGGACCTGGTGGCCTCCCCCCTCCAGCACGACACCCCGGGGGAGCTCGCGCAGCCCGGCGGGGTCGTCCTGGACTGGCGGCGCGGGGAGTGCGCCGCGGTGCCGGGCCGGACCATGCCGAACCTGACCGTGGTGGAGCGCGACTACACCGCGATCGGCGCCCGGTTCGCCTCGCTCGGCCCGCTGGCGGAGAGTCTGGGCCTGCCCGTGAAGGGCATCACGCTGTGGCCCGACGCCCAGGTCGCGGACCTCGGCCGGCTCAACGGGACGACGGCGCAGGGGCGGCCGCTGCTGGACACGGCGGTGAAGGCGGCGAACACCGTCCTCGCCCTGTCCGGCACGACGAACGGCCGCCTCGCCACCCAGGGTTTCCGCACCCTGGAGGAGCGCACCGGGCAGGAGATGGCGCACCTGGCCGCCGAGCACGAGGGCAAGCGGGTCACGTACGCGGACACCCAGGCCGCGCCCGTGCCGGTGATCACCTCGCCGGAGTGGTCGGGCAGCGAGGCGGGCGGGCGGCGCTACACCGCCTTCACCCTCAACACCGAGCAGCTCAAGCCCTGGCACACCCTCACCGGCCGCCAGCACTTCTTCCTGGACCACGACTGGATCCACGAGCTCGGCGAGGCACTGCCGGTGTACCGGCCGCCGCTGGACATGCACCGGCTGTTCGGCGAGCCGCGCCTCGGCCCGGACGGACAGCGGGAGGTGACGGTGCGTTACCTCACCCCGCACAGCAAGTGGTCCATCCACTCCGAGTACCAGGACAACCTGTTCATGCTGGCGCTCTCGCGGGGCGGCCAGAACATCTGGATGTCCCCGCAGGACGCGGACGCGATCGGGGTCGCGGACGACGAGTGGGTGGAGGCGGTGAACCGCAACGGCGTCGTCGTCGCGCGGGCGGTCGTCTCGCACCGGATGCCGGCCGGCACGGTCTACATGCACCACGCGCAGGAACGCACGATCGCCGTCCCGAAGGCGGAGGCCACCGGCATGCGCGGCGGCATCCACAACTCGCTGACCCGGCTGATCCTCAAACCGTCCCATCTCATCGGCGGCTACGCCCAGTTGTCGTGGGCGTTCAACTACCTGGGCCCGACGGGCAACCAGCGCGACGAGGTGACGGTCATCCGCCGCCGCAGCCAGGAGGTCGAGTACTGATGCGTCCGATGGCCCAGATCGCCATGGTGATGAACCTCGACAAGTGCATCGGCTGCCACACCTGTTCGGTCACCTGCAAGCAGGCGTGGACCAACCGGCGCGGCATGGAGTACGTCTGGTTCAACAACGTCGAGACCCGTCCGGGCCAGGGCTATCCGCGCCGCTACGAGGACCAGGAGCGCTGGCGCGGCGGCTGGGAGCTGAACCGGCGCGGCGCGCTGAAGCTCAAGGCCGGCGGACGGTTCCGCAAGCTCGCCGGGATCTTCTCCAACCCCGAACTCCCCGAGATCAAGGACTACTACGAGCCCTGGACCTACGACTACCGCAACCTCACCGACGCCCCGCTCGGCGACGACTTCCCCGTGGCCCGGCCGGTCTCGCAGCTCGACGGCAAGCCGATGAAGATCGAGTGGTCCGCGAACTGGGACGACAACCTCGCGGGCGCGCCCGCCCACGGCGCTCTCGACCCGATGGTGGAGCGGGCGCGCGAACAGGCTTCGGAGAAGGTGCGCTTCGAGTTCGAGCAGACCTTCATGTTCTATCTGCCGCGGATCTGCGAGCACTGCCTGAACCCGTCGTGCGTGGCCTCCTGCCCGTCGGGAGCGATGTACAAGCGGTCCGAGGACGGCATCGTCCTGGTCGACCAGGACCGCTGCCGGGGCTGGCGGATGTGCGTGACGGGATGCCCGTACAAGAAGGTGTACTTCAACCACCGCACAGGCAAGGCCGAGAAGTGCACGATGTGCTACCCGCGGGTCGAGGTGGGGCTGCCCACGGTCTGCTCGGAGACGTGTGTGGGCCGGCTGCGCTATCTCGGGGTGCTGCTGTACGACGCCGACAAGGTGGCGGCGGCCGCCTCCGTCCGCGACGAGAAGGACCTGTACGAGGCGCAGTTGGGGGTCTTCCTCGATCCCGAGGACAGCGCGGTGCGGCGGGCCTGCGAGGAGGCGGGCATCCCGCACGACTGGCTGGAGGCGGCCCGCCGCTCCCCCGTGCACGCGCTGATCAGCCGGTACCGGGTGGCGCTGCCGCTGCACCCGGAGTACCGGACGATGCCGATGGTCTGGTACATCCCGCCGCTCTCCCCGGTGGTGGACGCGCTCTCGGAGGGCGGCCACGACGCGGAGGACCACGAGAACCTGTTCGGCGCGATCGACACGCTGCGCATCCCGCTGGAGTACCTGGCGGAGATGTTCACGGCCGGTGACGTGGGGCCGGTCCGCGCCTCGCTGGAGAAACTCGCCGCGATGCGCGCCCACATGCGGGCCGTCAACCTCGGCGAGGAGCCCGACCCGTCGGTCCCGGCGGCCGTGGGCATGGGCGCGTACGAGATCGAGGAGATGTACCGCCTGCTGGCGATCGCGAAGTACGAGGACCGGTACGTGATCCCGACGGCCGCCGTCACCGACGCCCGGCGGCTGGAGGAGTCGGCCCTGCCCGAGGGGTGCAGTCTCGACCACGACGGCGGGCCCGGCATGGGCGGCGACGGCCCCTTCGGACAGGACTCGGGCCGCAAGCTGCTCCCGCTGGTGTCGGTGGAGAACTTCCATGTGCTGCGCAGACGGCAGCGGGCGGACGAGTCCGACGCCGCCGCCGTGACCCACACCCCCGAGGCCGAGGAGACCTGATGCCCTCCTTCGAGGTGCTCTACCAGGCTGCCGCGCTCTGTCTGACCTACCCGGACGACGACTTCCGTGCCCGGCTGCCGCTGCTGCGCGAAGCGGCGCCGCAGCTGCGGGAGTTCACCGACCACGCGGCCGTCACCCCGCCCGAGGAACTGGCCGCGCACTACGTCCAGGTCTTCGACTTCAAGAACCGGCACAGCCTCTATCTGACGTGGTGGCGCGACGGGGACACCCGGCGCCGCGGGATGTCGCTGGTCCGGCTCAAGGAGCTCTACCGGGCCCACGGCCTGGAGTTCACCGGCGAGGAGCTGCCCGACTTCCTGCCCGCGGTCCTGGAGTTCTCCTCCCGGACCGGCAACCTGGAACCGCTGCTGGAGCACCGGGACTGCCTGGAGCAACTCCGCTCGCGGCTCACCGACTTCGGCACACCGTACGCGTCCGTCCTGGACGCCGTGTGCGCCACCCTGCCGACCGCCCGTACGGGGAACCGCCCATGACCACTCTGCTGTGGGGCGTGCTGCCCTACGTCGCCCTCGCCCTGCTCGTCGCCGGACTGGTCTGGCGCCACCGCTACGACCGGTTCGGCTGGACCACCCGCTCCTCGCAGGTGTACGAGTCCCGGCTGCTGAACATCGCCTCCCCGGCCTTCCACTACGGCATCCTGTTCGTGCTGGCGGGGCATCTGGTGGGCCTGTTCGTCCCCGAGTCCTGGACGGCGTCCCTCGGGATCGGTGAGCGCGCCTACCATCTGCTCTCCCTGTACGGCGGCACGGCGGCGGGCCTGCTGACGGTGGCCGGGATCGGGCTGCTGATCTACCGCAGACGCACCAACGCCCCGGTGTTCCGGGCGACGACCGTCAACGACAAGATCATGTACGTGGTGCTGCTGGGCGCGATCGTGCTGGGCATGGCCGCCAAGCTCACGCACTCCTCCGGCGACGGCTACAACTACCGTGCGTCGATCGCCCCGTGGGCCCGCAGCCTGTTCACCCTCCAGCCGGACCTGGACCGGATGCGGGGCGTGCCGGTGCTGTACGGGATCCACGCGGTGATCGGCATGGTGCTGATCGCGCTGGTGCCCTACACCCGGCTGGTGCACATGTTCAGCGCACCGGTGCAGTACCTCGTCCGGCCGTACGTCGTCTACCGCAGCCGCGACCCGCGGCAGTTGGGCCCGCGGCCGGAGCGGCGGGGCTGGGAGAGGACCGGGTCCTAGGCCGCGCCTTAGCGGCTGTCCCGGCCGGCGCCGTCCTTCCCGTCCTCGTCGTCCACGATCTCCGCTTCCACCACGCCGTCGTCGTCCGGCGGTGCGCCCTGCCCGGCGTCGGCCGGGGTGTCCTGGGCGGTCTGCCGGGACCGCGCGTACATGGCCTGCCCCATCTGCCGGCCGACGGCGGCGAGTCTCTCGATCGCGGCGCGCAGGGCGCCGGTCTCCGCGTCGTCCTCCAGTCCCCGCCTGACGTCGGCGACGGCCTCCTCGACCTCCGTCCTGGTCCCCTCCGGTACCTTCTCGCGGTTCTCGCGCAGGAAGTTCTCGGTCTGGTAGGCGAGTTGCTCGCCCTGGTTGCGGGTCTCGGCGGCCTCGCGGCGCTTGTGGTCCTCCTGCGCGTACTGCTCGGCCTCGCGCATCATGCGGTCGATGTCGTCCTTGGGCAGGGCCGAGCCGCCCGTGACCGTCATCTTCTGCTCGCGCCCGGTGGCCAGGTCCTTGGCGAAGACGTGCATGATGCCGTCGGCGTCGATGTCGAAGGCGACCTCGATCTGCGGGACGCCGCGCGGGGCCGGCGGCAGGCCGGTGAGGTCGAAGACGCCGAGCTTCTTGTTGTAGGCCGCGATCTCGCGTTCGCCCTGGTAGACCTGGATGCCGACGGAGGGCTGGTTGTCGGCGGCGGTCGTGAAGATCTCCGAACGCCGCGTCGGGATCGTCGTGTTGCGCTCGATCAGCGTGGTCATGATGCCGCCCTTGGTCTCGATGCCGAGGGACAGCGGGGTGACGTCGAGCAGCAGGACGTCCTTGACGTCGCCGCGGATGACGCCCGCCTGGAGGGCCGCGCCGACCGCGACGACCTCGTCGGGGTTGACGCCCTTGTGCGGGTCCTTGCCGGTGAGTTCCCTGACCAGGTCGGTGACGGCCGGCATCCGGGTGGAGCCGCCGACGAGGATGACGTGGTCGACGGCGGAGAGCTTGATCCCGGCGTCCTCGACCGCCTGGTGGAACGGGGTCCTGCAGCGGTCGAGGAGGTCGGCGGTGAGCTCCTGGAACCGGGCGCGGGTCAGCTTCTCGTCGAGGTGGAGCGGCCCCTCGGCGGAGGCGGTGACGTAGGGCAGGTTGATCGTCGTCTCGGAGGAGCCGGAGAGCTCGATCTTGGCCTTCTCGGCGCCCTCGCGCAGCCGCTGGAGGGCCATCTTGTCGGTACCGAGGTCGATGCCGTACTGCCCCTTGAACGTCTTCACCAGGTGTTCGACGATCCGCTGGTCCCAGTCGTCGCCGCCGAGACGGGTGTCGCCGTTGGTGGCCTTGACCTCGATGACGCCGTCGCCGATCTCCAGCAGGGAGACGTCGAAGGTGCCGCCGCCGAGGTCGAAGACCAGCACGGTCTGCTCCTCGCCGCGGTCGAGGCCGTAGGCGAGGGCGGCGGCCGTGGGCTCGTTGATGATCCTGAGGACCTTCAGGCCCGCGATCTCCCCGGCCTCCTTGGTGGCCTGGCGCTGGCTGTCGTCGAAGTACGCGGGCACGGTGATCACCGCGTCCGTGACGTCCTCGCCCAGATAGGACTCCGCGTCCCGCTTGAGCTTGTGCAGGACCCGGGCGGACAGTTCCTGCGCCCGGTAGCGGGTGCCGTCGATGTCGCCCCCTTCGGGGAAGCGCCAGCCGCCGTCGCCCATGTGCCGCTTGACGGAGCGGGCGGTGCGTTCGACGTTGGTCACCGCCTGCCGTTTGGCCACCTCGCCCACGAGCACGTCGCGGTTCTTGGCGAAGGCCACGACCGACGGCGTGGTCCTGGCCCCCTCCGCGTTGGCGACCACGGTGGCTTCGCCGCCCTCCAGAACGGCGACCACCGAGTTCGTGGTCCCGAGATCGATCCCGACCGCGCGTGCCATCGCTCTCCCCTTCCGCCAGGGCGCCCCGTGAACTCCAGCACAAAACGGGAGCGGGTTCTTGTCAATGGGACGGGTGACCCGGCGGAAGGGGGCGAAACCGGGCCCGAGCGCCTGCTCGGGCCCGGGGCTCAGGCCAGCTTGGCCGAGAGCGTGATGGACGTGCCCGCCAGCGCCTGGCTGACCGGGCAGTTCTTCTTGGCGTCCTCGGCGGCGGCGACGAAGGCGTCGTTGTCGATGCCGGGGACCGTGCCCTCGACGGTCAGGTGGATGCCGGTGATGCCCTCACCCGGCTGGAAGTCGACGTCCGCCGACGTGACCAGCTTGGTGGGCGGGGTGCCCGCACCGTTGAGGGCGTGGGACAGCGCCATCGAGAAGCAGCTGGAGTGCGCGGCGGCGATCAGCTCCTCGGGGCTGGTCTTGCCGTTCGCGTCCTGGGAGCGCGAGGCCCACGTGACCGGCTGGGCGGCGATGGCACCGGAGGAGTCGAAGTTGACGACACCGTTGCCCTCAAGCAGGCTGCCTTCCCAGACGGTGTGTGCGGAGCGCGTGGTAGCCACGGTTGTTCCTTTCGCGTGGGGGCCCGAATTTCCCGGGGTCCGTGTCCCCCATCCGATCACACTCCGGCGCGGCGCACCCAGGGGACCGCCCCACGGCGGGGTGAACGGCGGCCGGCGCACCGGCGTTCAGGCCGCCCGCTGGTCCTGCGGCGGTGCCAGGGGGACCTGGGGGCCGTTCGACTCCCGCAGCCAGCGCCGCAGTACGCGGTGCACCTGCTCGGCCCCGACCAGGTGGGCCCCCTCCTCGACCGGTGCGGACAGGGCCAGCGGCGACAGCAGGAACGGCTCGCCCTGCGCCCCGCCCAGCCCGCCGTGGGAGCCGATCTGCTCCTCGAAGGCCAGCACCTCTCCGTCGGCCGGGTCGTACACGGAGTTGACCATGATGTCGGCGGTGTTGGGGAAGGAGTGCGTGCGCCTGACCGCGTCGGCGGCGCCCGGCCCGAAGACCTCCAGCGGGCCGGGCGTGTCGTCGAGCCGGTCCAGCGGGATCTGCGCGCCGTGGGCGCCGAGCACGAGCCCGCCGTGCCGCTCGCTGCGCACGAGCAGGAAGCCGACGCCGGGATGGTTGGCGAGGGTGGTGAGCAGGGCGGGGTGACGGGCGTCGATCTCCTCCCTGGTCATGCGGTGCGGCACGTCCGGGAAGGAGACCAGGCCGAGGTTGCCGGAGGCCAGCACGATCGGCTCCGAACGGCGGGTGGGCCGGTGCTGTTCGCCGCCCTCCTCGACCGGCCGGCGCAGGGCCGCGCGCACCGCGGAGCGGGCCTCGGCACCGCTGTGGGTGCGGCCCGCCCTGCGCGGTACGGGCAGTCCGCAGCCGGCCCGCACGAGGTCGCCGAGGCCGAGGCCGTAGCGGGCGCGGAAGGTCTCGCCGGGGCTCTGGCCGTGGTCCGACAGCACGACGATCCGGTACGGCCGCGGCGCGTGCTCGGCGACGTTCTCGACGAGGGCCAGCGCCCGGTCGAGGCGGGCGAGGACCTGGTCGGTGTCGCGGCCGGACGGGCCGGAGTGGTGGGCCACCTCGTCGTAGGCCACGAGGTCGGCGTAGACGGCGGTGCGCCCGGCGAGCATGTCGCCGGTCACCGCGGCGACCACGACGTCGCGTTCCACGACGGTCGCGAAGGCGCGGATCATCGGGTAGAGGCCGCCGCGGCCCACCCGGGGGCGGGCCTTGCGGGCCCGGGAGCGGGTGGACTGGCCGATCTCACGGCCGACCTCGGCGGCGAAGGACAGGGCGGTGCGCACGGCGTTGGCCGGGTCGGAGAAGTAGGCGAAGTAGCCGGCGCGGGAGCGGTTCTCGCGGCGGCGGCGGGCGGCGACCGACAGGACGAGGGCCTGCTCTTCGGCGCCGCCGCCGAAGAGGTTGCCCCGGCTGGCGCCGTCGACGCCGAGCAGTCCGCCGTCGCCGGTGCGCTCGACGGCGCGGCGCTGGAGTTCGGCGGCGCTGGTGGGGCGGTTGCAGACCATGACCTCGCGGGCGGCCTTCTCGTACCAGCGGAAGGCGGGGACGTCGTGGTTGCTGCCGTGCAGGATGCCGAGCTGGCTGGCGCCGGTCTGGCTGGACCAGTCGGTGCGCCACGGGGTGAGGCGGTGGGTGGCGCGGGTGCCGCCGAGCCAGCGGGCGACGGTGGGCATGAGGCCCCGGTCCGCGGCGGCCCGCAGCACGTCGTGGCCGACGCCGTCGAGCTGGACGAAGACGGTGCCGGGGCTGGAGGGGCCCGGCGGCAGGGTTCTTCGGCGGCGGTCGGCCAGGCGGTACAGCCGGCGGCGGTAGGCGTCGTCGTCGCGCACGGCCAGGGCGGCACCGGTCGCGGAGGCCACGGCGGACATCACCGCCGCCACGATCACGGCGGTCTCGGGCGCGGCCTCGCTGTCGCCGGAGGGCACCAGGCGCAGGGCGACGATCAGCAGGGACCCGTTGAGGAAGAACACCAGCAGGCCCAGCACCAGGGCCGGTACGAGCAGCAGGAGCCGGACGAGGAGCGGCCACACGAGCGCGGAGAGCAGACCGAAGGCGCCCGCGCCCAGGGCCGCGGTGACGGCGATGCCGGTGGCGCTGTCGCCGTCCGCGGACTGGAGCCGGAAGTCCGGCAGTATCCCGGCGAGCACGAGCATGGTGACGGTGGAGACCGCCCACACAGTCACGCTCCGCCCGATCTGACTGGCGGCCCGCCGCCATCGCCCACCACGCACGCCCAGCCACCTCACGTCCCGCCCGCCGTCCACGGCCGGGCCTTCCCGCTCCCAGCCTCGCACAACGGCCGCGCACCCCCGCAGGTTCCCGGGTTCCGGAGGGAACGGGGGCGGGGCGTCAGCGTCCGTCGTAGCCGGCGGTCGGCATCGAGAGCCTGCGGTGCACGCTGGCCTTCATCTGGGCGTCGTAGCGGGGTTCCGCGTGGCCCGCCGTCTCCACCCGTACGCCCCGCCGGGCGCACTCCGCGGTGAAGTCCTCGACGTCGGACAGGGCGCTCTCCAGGACCCGGCGGCTGGGGGCCACGAACACGTCGAGGCCGGGGCGGACGCCCTCCCACAGCGCGGTGTGGTCCGTGCGCAGCCGCCGGACGAGGAGTTCGCGGGCGACGACGTACCCGTGGTCGGCGGCCCAGCGGGCGCACATCGCGTGCTGGCTGCGGGAGTCCACGAGGAAGGGGTCGGCGTCCAGCTCTTCGAGCGGCGTCAGACTGGCGATCGCCGTGACG
The DNA here is from genome assembly GCF_000225525.1 of Streptomyces zinciresistens K42. GTDB lineage: Bacteria > Actinomycetota > Actinomycetes > Streptomycetales > Streptomycetaceae > Streptomyces > Streptomyces zinciresistens. The sequence continues at coordinate 15,101 of NZ_AGBF01000138.1, forward strand.
CGCACCGCGGATGACCCCATGGGCGTCCCCCCTCACCTCCGGTTTTCGCCGTCGACCCTACTCCAGCCCGTACGCTTCGGGGAGTCGCGCGAAGGAGGCAAAGAGGTGCCGGTGGAGATCACCTGGTGGGGTCACGCCACCTGCACGGTCGAGGACTCGGGCATACGCGTGCTGACCGATCCCCTGTCCGCACGCCGGCTCGCGCATCTGCGCCGCCGCCGGGGGGCGCCGCCCCCGCCCGGCGCCTGGTGCGCGGACGTCGCCGTCGTGTCCCATCTGCACGCCGACCACCTGCACGTTCCCTCGCTGGCCCGGCTGCCGCGCGACACCCGCGTCCTGCTGCCCCGGGGCGCTTCCCGGGCGGTGCGGGGGCTGCGCCTGCTCTCCCATCTGCGGCTGACCGAGATGGCCCCGGGCGATGTCACCACCGTCGGTGACCTGGCCGTACGTGCCGTGCCTGCCCGGCACGACGGGCGGCGGCTGCCGGTCGGACCGCACCGCTCCCCCGCTCTCGGCTATGTCTTCGAGGGCGAGGCGCGCACGTACTTCGCCGGGGACACGGGCCTGTTCGACGACATGGCGAAGGAGGTCGGCCCGGTCGACGTGGCGCTGCTGCCGGTGGGCGGCTGGGGCCCGTACCTGGGCGAAGGCCATTTGAACGCGGGGCGGGCGGCCGAGGCGCTGACCAGGCTGGCGCCGCGCAGCGCGGTACCGGTGCACTACGGCACGTACTGGCCGATCGGGATGGACGCCGTGCGCCCCCACGAGTTCCACGCGCCGGGCGACGAGTTCACCCGGCTCGCGAAGGAGCGCGCGCCGGGCGTATCGGTGCACCGGCTGGCGCACGGGGAGCGCGTACGCCCGGAGGTGGCCCGGTGACGATACTGGCCGCCGCCACGAGTTCGGTGCCGGCCACCCCGGCTCAGGGCGCGATCGGCTACCCCACGCTGTTCCTGCTGGTCCTGATCGGCGCGCTGGTGCCGGTCGTGCCGACGGGCGCGCTGGTGAGCTCGGCGGCGGTGGTGGCCTTCCACCAGGAGGCGCCGCTCGCCATGGTGCTGGTGTTCGTGACGGCGGCGTCCGCCGCGTTCCTGGGCGACGCGACGCTGTACTGGCTCGGGCGGCGCGGCATGGGCTCCAGGAACGGCTCGCGCTGGCTGGAGGCGATCCGCTCGCGCGCGCCGGAGGACCGGCTGGAGCAGGCACAGCGCAAGCTCGCCGAGCACGACGTGGCCGTGCTGGTGCTGTCCCGGCTGGTGCCGGCGGGCCGGCTGCCGGTGATGCTCGCCTGTCTGCTCGCCGCGTGGCCGATACGGCGGTTCGCCCGGGGCAACCTCCCGGCCTGCCTGGCCTGGGCGCTGACGTACCAGCTCATCGGGGTCCTGGGCGGCTCCCTGTTCGCGGAGCCGTGGGAGGGCGTGGTCGCGGCGGTCGCGCTGACCCTCACCATCAGCGGGGCGCCCGCCCTGTGGCGCCGTCTGCGCAAGGCGGGCCCGCGCTGAGCCGGGCGGTCCGCAGGGGGCGCCCCCGGCGGCGGTGAGCACCCAGCCGCCCCGCGGACTGCGGCAGGTGTCGAGGAGGGTGTGCCCGGACCAGTGGTGGGCCGGGCGCGAAGTCGGAGCGGACACCGTCCGGTTCGGCCGCCTCTCCCCGGTCCAGCTCGGTGACCCGGGTGAACCGGCGGCGCCTGAACCACGCGGCGAGGCCGGCCGGGGCGAACACCGGTGACCCGCAAGGGAGTCGGCGCGGGGTCGGGGCGTCGAGACGGTCGTAGGGGTGGTGGCTGATGACGACCGCGTCGACGCGCGGCAGGGCGCTCAGGGGGACGCCCACGGGGTTGGTGCGGGCCGGGGTGCCGAGGGTGCGGCGCCACCGGGCGGGGTCGGTGAGCACGGTCAGCCCGCCGGTCCGCACGACCCAACTGGCGTGCCCCGCCCAGGAGACGGCCACCGTGCGGGCGTGGGGGCGGGGCTCCGGGCCCGGTGCGCGGGGATGCGCGCGACGTCGGCGAGCGCGTCCCCGCCGGGGCGTACCGCGCCCTCGCGGGCGAAGCGGGCGGGGGCTCTGACGCCGGGCAGCGGGGCAGCGGGGCGGTGAGGCGGTCGCGGAACGTCCGCGGCCACACGCGGTGTTCGCCCGGCGGGCGGGGTGCGGACGGCGGCGGGGGCCGGGGGCGACGGGGGCGGCCGGGGTGCCGGTGTGCCGGGCGGGGAGGGGCGGGGGTGGTGCCGGTGTGCCGGGCGGGGAGGGGCGGGGGTGGTGTCGCCGTGACCGGCTCGGACCACCGCGTCATCACGGGGACTCCCCTCGCCGGCCGTCGTCGCGGAGATCGTCGAAGACCGACTTCAGGTGGATCAGGGCGCGTCGCGCCTGCGGCAGTTCCCACGGCGCGGGCGACGCGAGGCATCGCGCCCGTTCCTCGTCGGTGCCCGCCAGCAGCGCCGCCGTGGACAGCCGGACGCGCGGCGCGGCGAGGTCGTCGCCGAAGCGGTGTCCGCCGGGTGCGGGCATGCCGAGCCGGGCGGCGAGGAAGTCCTCCAGGTCCTGGGCGTCCCCCACGCCCCGCGCGGACAGCCCGGCGCGCAACGGGGTGAGGTCGACGTACAGATGGCGGCCCGCCCGCGGCGGCCGGGCCAGGGCTCCCGCGCCCACGGCGGCGGCGTGCGCGGCGGCGGCCAGGCCCGCGTGCAGCCGGACGCAGGCGGCGATCCGGGCGGCCACCGGAGCGGGTTCCGTCAGCGCGTACGCGGCCGCGTGGGC
>NZ_AGBF01000137.1 GCF_000225525.1 Streptomyces zinciresistens K42
GGGGCCTCACCCCACCTTCTCGATCAGGGCCCGGCGGATGAGGAACTTGCCGGGCTCGCGGACCTGTTCGAAGGCGGCGTTGTTCAGCAGCGCGCAGCTGCCGGAGACCGAAGTGACCTCCACCGTCGTGGACTTCTGGTTGTCCAGGTTCGTGACCTTCAGCCTGGTGCCGGCCGGGAACTGGTTGCTGGACGCCGCGGGAGCCCCGCCCTCGCCGGACAGCGTCACCGTCGAGCCGTTGCAGACCTGCCGGCCCGAGGCCGCGCCGCCGCCCTGGTTGCCCGCGTTACCGGTGTTCTGGCCGCCGCCCTGGTTGCCCTGGTTGCCCGTGTTCTGGCCGCCACCCTGGTTGCCCTGGTTGCCCGTGTTCTGGCCCGCGCCCGCGCCCGCGTTGCCGGCCGCGCCGCCCTGGTTGCCCGCGCCCCCCGCGCCCGCGCCGGGCTGTGCGGCCTGGGAGCCCTGAGCCGACTCCCCGACGGCGCAGCCGGACGCTTCCTGCTGGACCTGGATCTGCTTGATGACGGCCTCGCGGTTGGCGATCCGCGCGGCGGACTGGGCGTCGGGGTTGTCCCGCTGGCCCTGGATGAACCGCTGGTTGTTGCCGAGGGCGGTGGCGAGCCCCTGGCAGACGGTGGACTCGGCGGCCGTCCTGGGCGCCTGCGCGGCGTTCGAGGTGCTCGCCATGGCGAAGGCACCGCCGCCCGCCACCGCCGCCGCACTCACCAGCAGAGCGACCTTCTTCTTCGTGCCGAGAGTTCTCCTACGCGACATGCGCGCCTCCTGGGGGGTCGGGAGCGTACGCCGCTATGTACGAGATGCCGAACGGGGCTACTCAGCGGTTTCGACGGCCACTTGAGTAACCTGCGTCACATTCCCCGGTCCGCCTGGCCGCAATTGACGGAACGTCAGCTCTTGCGGGACAGCGCGTCCCGTACGGCCTCCTCCGTGCGCCCCACCACCGCCGTGCCGTCGTCCGCGGTGATGATCGGCCGCTGGAGCAGCGCGGGGTGCTCGGCGAGCGCCCGCACCCACCGCTCGCGCGAACGCGCGTCCCGGGCCCAGTCCTTGACGCCCAGTTCCCTCGCGACGGCCTCCTGGGTGCGGGTGATGTCCCACGGCTCCAGGCCCAGCCGGCCGAGCACGGCCCGGATCTCGTCCTCGTCCGGCGCGTCCTCCAGATAGCGGTGGACGGTGTAGTCGGCGCCCTCGGCGTCGAGCAGGGTGAGGGCGCCGCGGCACTTCGAACAGGCCGGATTGATCCAGATCTCCATACGGATCACGGTATCCCGCGAGGTGCGGCGCGCGGCGTCCGGCGGCGCTCGCCGACCCCGCTCCGACCGGACCGCGGACGCGCTCTGTTCGATTTCTGGCCGCTCTGTGCAGACCGGTCGCCGCGCTGCTGACATGGCGACAGATGTCCTTCTGAACAGGGGAATCGCAAGACAGTTGGGAGCTCTCGTTGTCAGTGGCGGGCAGTAGAATACAAGCAGTGTTCGAGAGCGTCGCCGGAGTGTCCGGCCGGCGCTCGCCCGCGACAGGAGGATGCCCGTGCCCGCTGCCGCACTGAAGCCGACCCCGGCCCGCGAGCCGCTGCCCACCCAGTCCACCGCCCAGCACCCGGTCCTGCTCGACCTGCCGTACGCGCCCGTGGCGAAGCGCCCGCTGCCGCCGGGCCGGCCCCGCGACTGGTACGTCACCCACAACCGCCGGCTGAAGGCCATGCGCCTGGCGATAGCGCTCCTCGACTCGGGCGTCCACCTGGCCGACCACGCCCGCGACGACACGATCCGCGGCACGGCGCAGACCATCGGCGTCCACCCGCCGTCGGACACGACGTGCCACATGGTCCGCGCCTTCATGAGGTAAGCCCGCTGGCGGACCGGCCGGGAGGGCGTGCCGAGCGCCCTCCCGGCCGCGGCACCGGACGGCGCCGGACGCCCTCACCGGAACCCCGGCCCCCGTCACCCGAACGCCGTACCCGGCATGCGTCCGCCGCCGTCCGCGCCTTCACTGCGATCAGGAGGTGACGGTGACACCGCCCCTCCACGGGCGCGGCAGCGGGAGGTGCGATGGGCGGGTACGGCACACGGCGGCTGGCGCACGCACACGGGGACCTCCCGTCATGACCACCCCCGGCACCGCCGCCGACCGCGCCCGGCGGGGCAGGACCGCCCGGCGGACCGTCCCGCGCTCCGCCCACGCCGGCTGGGTCCCCTCCGTCGGCCGCCCCGACCCCGTCGCCGTCCTCGAACGCCAGGGCCGCGACCGGCTGCCGGAGCTGCTGCCCATCCGGTACGGCCGCATGGCGGGCTCGCCCTTCGCGTTCCTGCGCGGCGCCGCCGCCGTGATGGCCGCCGACCTCGCCGCCCAACCGCACACCGGGCTCACCGTGCAGCTGTGCGGCGACGCCCACCTGCTCAATTTCGGCCTGTACGCCTCCCCGGAACGCACCCTGCTCTTCGACCTCAACGACTTCGACGAGACGTTCCCCGGCCCCTTCGAGTGGGACGTCAAACGGCTCGCCGTCTCGGTCGCCGTCGCCGCCCGCGAGAACGGCCACCCGGACACCGGGGCGCAGCGCGCGGCACTGGAGTCCGTGACGGCCTACCGCACCGCGATGCGGCGGCTGGCCCGGCTCGGCGAACTCGACGTCTGGTACACCCGCGTCGACGCCGACCGGCTGCTGCCCCTCGCCGGCTCCGCCCACGACCGCCGCCGCGTCGAGGCCACCCTCGGCCGGGCCCGGCGCCGCACCAGCCTGCGGGCCTTCGCCAAGCTGACCGAGGTGGTCGACGGGCGCCGGCGCATCGTCCACGACCCGCCCCTGCTGGAACCCGCGGGCACCGCCGACATGGCCGCCCTGCGCAAGATCTTCAGCGACTACCGCTCGACGCTCTCCGAGGAGCGCCGCCACCTCCTCGACCGCTACCGGTTCGTCGACGCCGCCCGCAAGGTCGTCGGCGTCGGCAGCGTCGGACTGCGCTGCTTCCTCGTGCTGCTCGCCGGGCGCGACACCGACGACCCGCTCTTCCTCCAGATCAAGGAGGCCCGGCAGTCCGTCCTTGAGGAGCATCTGCCGCACGGGCCCTACACCCATCCCGGCCACCGCGTGGTCTGCGGCCAGCGCCTGCTCCAGGCCGCGAACGACACCTTCCTCGGCTGGATGTCCGGACCGCAGGGCCGCGCCTTCTACTGGCGCCAGCTGCGCGACATGAAGGGCTCGGCGGACGTCGCCGCCATGGGCCCCGACGAACTGCGCTCCTACGCCCGGCTGTGCGGCACCGCCCTCGCCCGCGCCCACGCCCGCTCCGGCGACCGCGTCGCCATCGCGGGCTATCTGGGCGGCGCCGACACCTTCGACCGCGCCGTCGCCGACTTCGCGCTCTCCTACGCCCGTCAGACCGTCGCCGACCACGCCTGTCTCGGCGCGGCGGTCGCGGCCGGGGTGGTCACCGCGGCGCCGGGCGTCTGACACCGGGGCCGAGGGGACCCGGCCCGCGTCCGTCGAGCACCCGCCGCACGAACTCCCGCCGGTCACCGCCGTGGTGTGCGAACCACCGGCCCAGCATGTGCCCCGCGCCCACGACGTCGAACCGGCTGAACCGGGCGCGCGCCGACAGCGCGTCCTGGACGGCCAGGGTCACCGCCGCCGGGATGACCGCGTCCGTCTGCGGCACCGCCAGCACCGCCCGCCCCGCGTACGCCCGCAGCGCGTCGAGCGCCGGGGCGCCGCGCCAGCTCCCGGGCCCGCGGATGATCTCGCTGAACCGCCCGTCCCCGGTGCCGAACGGCACGTCCCACGCCTCCCGCGCGTACACCGCGGGCGCGCACAGCCCCAACGCGCCCACGCGCGCGCCGTAGTGGCCGACGAGGTCCGCCACCGTCTGGCCGCTCATGCTGAACCCGACCAGGATCAGCTCACCGTCCGCCGGCACCCGCGCGTCGATCACCGCGACCGCCTGCTCCAGACGCCGCCGCAGGCTCAACTCCCGCAGTTCACCGGTGCTTTCGCCATGACCGGAGAAGTCGAAGGCCAGGCCGCGGCAGCCGTGGGCGACGAACTCCCCGACCACCGGCAGCAGTCGGGCCGTGGTGCCGACCCCCGCGCCGTGCAGTACGACGGCGGTGGCGGCGCCGCCGTCACCGCCGTGCACCCCGTGGAGCAGTTCGCCGTCGTGGCGGATGGTGAAGTCCGAGAGTTCGCTCATGCGCCCCATTCACGCACGGCACCGCGCGCGCCCCTCGGGGTCCCGCCGCAGGAGCGCGGGCGGAGCGGGCGAAGGCGGAGCGGGCGAGGGCGCCGCCGCCGGTCCCGGGCGCCCCGTTCACAGGCCGGGGGCGCCCCACAGGGGGAACCAGCGGCTCAGGTCCTGCTCCATGCGCAGATCGTCCGCGAGCGCCGCCCGCACCCGCAGCTCCAGCGCGCCGTCCCGCCGTTCGGCCGCGCCGGACAGCGGAGCGAAGGGGTAGAAGGTGCCGCGCTTGTAGAGGTAGACGAGGGCCAGGCGGCGGCCCTGCGCGGACCCCGTGTCCTCGAACCCGGCCAGCGAGCAGAGCAGTTGCGGCCCGAAGCCGTTGACCTCCATCGCGCTGTTCACCGCGTGCAGATCGTTGACCAGGTCGGGCAGCCCGTCGGGTGACCGCCGGGAGACCAGCCACGAATAGCCGTAGTCGTCCACGGACAGCTCCACCGGCCGGCCCTCGCGCTCCGCGTCCGCGTCCAGCAGCGCCTGGACCTCGCGATGCGTCTGGGTGAAGGCCGCCCCCTCGACCGTCGCGAAGCACACCGCCCCGCTCCCGGTCGGCCGGAACCCCGCCGCCGCCTCCAGCGTCACCGCCGCCGACGGCAGCCCGAACAACTGGTCGAGATCGGGCGCGGCCGGCTTCGTACGGCCGAGCAGGATGTCCAGCAGCCCCATGCTCACGCCCCTTCGGGAGTCGCCGCCTCGCCCAGCTCGGCGGAGATCCGCCCCAGCTGGTCGAGCCGCTGCTCCAGGCTCGGGTGGGTGGAGAAGACGGTCGCGAAGCCGGGCTCGCGGCCCAGCGCGGGGGTGAAGTAGAAGGCGTTGAACGCCTGGGCGGTGCGCAGGTCCTTGGTCGGTATCCGGGCGATGTCGCCGGAGACCTTGGTCAGCGCGGACGCCAGCGCCGAGGGCCGCCCGGTGAGCAGGGCCGCGGCCCGGTCGGCGGCCAGCTCCCGGTAGCGCGACAGCGCCCGGATCAGCAGGAAGCTGATCGCGTACACGGCCGCCGACACCCCGAGCACGGCCGCGAGGACCGCGGCGGTGTTCTGGTCCCGGCGCCCGCCGCCCAGCAGCTGCGAGTACAGGGCGAACCGCACGATCAGCCCGGCGATCACCCCGAGGAACGAGGCGACGGTGATCACGGCGACGTCCTTGTGCGCCACGTGCGACAGCTCGTGCGCGAGCACGCCCTCCAGCTCGTCCCGCTCCAGCCGCCGCAGCAGCCCGGTCGTCACGCAGACCACGGCGTGATCGGCGTTGCGCCCGGTGGCGAACGCGTTCGGCATGTCCAGGCCGGACACGGCGACCACGGGCTTCGGCATGTCGGCGATCGCGCACAGCCGGTCCACCACGCCGTGCAGCTCGGGATACTCCTCCCGCTCCACGACCCGGCCGCGCATCGCGAACAGCGCCAGCCGGTCGGAGAACCAGTACTGCGCGCCCAGCAGCCCGGCGGCGACCACCACGACCAGCACCCAGGACTTCAGCAGCACGATCAGCGCCGCGACGAACCCCACATACAGCAGTCCGAGCAGAAACAGCGTGAGGCCCATCCGGGCCGTCAGCCGCCGGTCGCTCCGGAATCGGCTCTGCATGGCACACCACCCACCACTCAGGCACTCGTCCCACTGCCCAGTGTGCACCCGCCGACCCCCATGAACGGGTCGTGACCGGCCCCCGGCCCGGCAAAGAGACCAGGCAGGGCCACGGGGGCCGCGGACAGGAGAGCACACGCCCGTGCCCCGCCGTTCCTGGGAATCCCTGAGAACGGCGGGGCACGGGCGCGAAGCCTGGATCAGCTGCCGGTCACACCGGGTGACCGGGCCGGTCACACGTCGAAGTACAGCTCGAACTCGTGCGGGTGCGGGCGCAGCTGGAGCGGCGCGATCTCGTTGGCGCGCTTGTAGTCGATCCACGTCTCGATCAGGTCCGGCGTGAAGACGTCGCCCTGGAGGAGGAACTCGTGGTCGCGCTCCAGCGAGTCGAGCACGGCCGGGAGCGAGGTCGGGACCTGCGCCACGTTGGCGTGCTCCTCCGGAGCCAGCTCGTAGAGGTCCTTGTCGATCGGCTCGGCCGGCTCGATCTTGTTCTTGATGCCGTCCAGGCCCGCCAGCAGCAGCGCCGAGAACGCCAGGTACGGGTTGCCGGAGGAGTCGGGCGCGCGGAACTCGACGCGCTTGGCCTTCGGGTTCGAACCCGTGATCGGGATACGCATCGCGGCGGAGCGGTTGCGCTGCGAGTACACCAGGTTGATCGGCGCCTCGAAGCCCGGGACCAGGCGGTGGTACGAGTTCACCGTCGGGTTGGTGAAGGCGAGCAGCGACGGCGCGTGCTTGAGGATGCCGCCGATGTAGTAGCGCGCCATGTCGGACAGGCCCGCGTAGCCGGCCTCGTCGTAGAAGAGCGGGGAGCCGCCCTGCCACAGCGACTGGTGCACGTGCATGCCGGAGCCGTTGTCACCGAAGATCGGCTTCGGCATGAAGGTCGCGGTCTTGCCGTTGCGCCAGGCGACGTTCTTCACGATGTACTTGAACAGCTGAAGGTCGTCGGCCGCGGCGAGCAGCGTGTTGAACTTGTAGTTGATCTCCGCCTGCCCGGCGGTGCCCACCTCGTGGTGCTGGCGCTCGACCTTCAGGCCGGCCCGGTCCAGCTCCAGGGAGATCTCGGCGCGCAGGTCGGCGAAGTGGTCGACCGGCGGGGTCGGGAAGTAGCCGCCCTTGTAGCGGACCTTGTACCCGCGGTTGTCCTCCAGCGCGCCGGTGTTCCAGGCGCCCGCCTCGGAGTCGATGTGGTAGAAGGACTCGTTCTCCGACGTCTTGAAGCGCACGCTGTCGAAGACGTAGAACTCGGCCTCCGGGCCGAAGAACGCGGTGTCCGCGATACCGGTGGAGGCGAGGTACGCCTCGGCCTTCTTCGCCACGTTGCGCGGGTCACGGGAGTACTGCTCACCGGTGATCGGGTCGTGGATGAAGAAGTTGATGTTGAGCGTCTTGTCGCGGCGGAAGGGGTCGACCCGGGACGTCGACAGGTCGGCGCGCAGCGCCATGTCGGACTCGTGGATCGCCTGGAAGCCGCGGATCGACGATCCGTCGAAGGCGAGCTCCTCGTCCGGGTCGAACGCCTCGACGGGCACCGTGAAGTGCTGCATGACGCCCGGCAGGTCGCAGAATCGGACGTCGACGAACTTGACGTCCTCGTCGGCGATGAACTTCTTGGCCTCGTCGGCGTTCTGGAACATCCAGCTCCTCCTACTCCCGACCGTCCGTGCCGGGGTGGTAGTTCGTTGTGCGGCCAGTGCGGTGGCACACGCTGCACTCGACCCTAGGTACGGGTGATTTCTCGGGCGTGACCCGTTTGTTTCGCACACGTTAACCGGACATCCCGCGCCTCACCCCTCGTGTCCACATCCCAAAACGGGCGCAGTACCGTTGTCCCGTGGACAAGAGGCAAGCAATCGGATCCTGGCTCTCGGGCCCCCGCGCGGCCGCAGAGGAAGCCGGTGTCGACTTCGGATACCGAGGTGAGCAGCTGGGTCTTCCGCAGGAGGGGCCGGGCTCGCTCGCCGGTCCGGGCCGCCGGCTCGGCGCCCTCGCGGTCGACTGGGGCGTCAGCCTCCTGATCGCATACGGTCTCCTCACCGACGGCTACGGGCAGACGACCGGCAACTGGGCGCTGCTGCTGTTCTTCGTCATGGGCGTGCTGACCGTCGGCACCGTCGGCTCCACCCCCGGCAAGCGCCTCTTCGGCATCCGGGTGGTCGCCCTGGACACCGGCACCGTCAGCCCGGTGCGCGCCCTCGCGCGCACCGCCCTGCTCTGCGTGGCCGTTCCGGCCCTGGTCTGGGACCGCGACGGCCGCGGACTGCACGACCGGCTGGCGCGCACCGCCGAGGTCCGCATCTGACACCGAGGCCCGCGTCCGACCGCGGCGCACCGGGTGGCTCCGCGTCCGACCGCGGCGCACCGCACACGCCGAAGGGGCGCCCGGGAGATCCGGGCGCCCCTCGTGGCGTCGGGGGTGAGATCCGCGAGCGCGGTTCAGCGGGACTTGAAGCCGCCCTTCGGCAGCTTCATGCCCTTGGGCATCGGGCCCTTGGGCAGCGGCATGTTGCTCATGAGGTCGCCCATGGCCTTCAGCCGGTCGTTGGTGGCGGTCACCTGGGGGCCGGACAGCACACGGGACAGCTTCAGCATGGTGGTCCGCAGCTTCTTCAGCTCGACCTGGCCCTCCCCGACGCCGACGATCAGGTCGTGCACCGGCACGTCCGCCACGACGCGGTTCATCTTGCGCTTCTCGGCGGCCAGCAGGGACTTCACCCGGTTCGGGTTGCCCTCGGCGACCAGCACGATGCCGGCCTTGCCGACGGCCCGGTGCACCACGTCCTGGCTGCGGTTCATCGCGACCGCGGGCGTCGTCGACCAGCCCCGGCCGATGTTGTCCAGGACGGCCGCTGCGGCGCCCGGCTGGCCCTCCATCTGGCCGAACGCGGCCCGCTCGGCCCGGCGCCCGAAGACGATCGCCGTCGCGAGGAAGGCGAGCAGCAGGCCCAGGATGCCGAGATAGATGGGGAGACCGATCAAGAAACCGATCGCGAGGAAGACACCGAGGGTGACAGTTCCGACACTCGCGAGTACAAGACCGATCTTCTTGTCGGCCCTGCGGGTCATCTTGTAGGTCAGAGCGATCTGCTTCAGTCGCCCGGGGTTCGCAGCGTCCGCTGCAGGTTCCTTCCTCGCCATGCCACGAAGTCTACGTGGCCGCACAAGCGCCTTCGACGGCAGTGCCCTCGCGGCCGCCGGCGGGGCCCCGCGGAGGTGCCTCAGAGGTGCGGGACGGGGGTCCGCTCCAGCACGCGCTCGGCCTCGAAGCGGTCCTTGGCGCGGCGGCGGTCCTCCAGGACGGAGGTCCAGGCGTTGCGCCGGGCCGTGCGCTGGCCGCCGCTCATGAGCAGCGACTCGACGGCACGCAGTGCATCGGTGAACGACGGGATGGCGGTGGCGCGAACGGGCGCGGCCTGCATGGCGGGGGTTCTCCCTCGGGACGGCGGCTGCTCCGGCGAGCGGTGCACGGGGTGTACAACCAGGGTCACTGATTGGTGTTACCAGTGCATGACCGGCCGGTCAAACACCGATGAAGCCTTGATGGGCCACGCCACGGACCCGGCGCGGCCCCGCCGCCCTCCCCAGCTGCGGGGACGTCCGGGACCGCGCCGTCCGGCCATTCTCCGGGGATGCCGCCTGTGTGCGGATTCACACGCGCACAGTGGCACCCCGTGCCATCAGAGGGCCTGGGAGGCGACGAACGCGCCGCGCTTCTCCACGGCCATCCGGTAGAGCCGCCCGGCCCGGTAGGAGGAACGCACCAGCGGCCCGGACATCACACCGGAGAAGCCGATCTGCTCGGCCTCCTCCTTCAGCTCCACGAACTCGTGCGGCTTGACCCAGCGCTCCACGGGGTGGTGGCGCACGCTCGGGCGCAGGTACTGCGTGATGGTCACCAGCTCGCATCCGGCGTCGTGCAGCTGCCGCAGCGCCGCGCTGACCTCCTCGCGGGTCTCGCCCATGCCGAGGATCAGGTTGGACTTGGTGACCAGGCCGTCGTCGCGGGCGTCGGTGATGACCTTCAGGGAGCGCTCGTAGCGGAAGCCGGGGCGGATGCGCTTGAAGATGCGCGGCACCGTCTCGACGTTGTGCGCGAAGACCTCGGGCCGCGAGGCGAAGACCTCCCGCAGCAGCTCCGGTACGGCGTTGAAGTCGGGGGCGAGCAGCTCGACCTTGGTGCGGCCGGCCTCGCGGGCGGCGGTCTGCTCGTGGATCTGGCGGACCGTCTCGGCGTACAGCCAGGCGCCGCCGTCCTCCAGGTCGTCGCGGGCGACGCCGGTGATGGTGGCGTAGTTCAGGTCCATGGTGGCCACGGACTCACCGACGCGGCGCGGCTCGTCGCGGTCGAGCGCCTCCGGCTTGCCGGTGTCGATCTGGCAGAAGTCGCAGCGCCGGGTGCACTGGTCGCCGCCGATGAGGAAGGTCGCCTCGCGGTCCTCCCAGCACTCGTAGATGTTCGGGCAGCCGGCTTCCTGGCAGACCGTGTGCAGGCCCTCGCTCTTCACGAGGTTCTGCATCTTCGTGTACTCGGGACCCATTTTCGCCCGGGTCTTGATCCACTCGGGCTTGCGCTCGATGGGGGTCTGGCTGTTGCGGACCTCCAGGCGCAGCATCTTGCGTCCGTCCGGTGTGACTGCGGACACGTCGGCTCCCTGTGCTTCGATTCGTCGGCGTACACCAGGGTACGCCCGTGTTTACCGAGCCCTGCGGTCAGGCCAACCCCATGACCGGCGGGCCCATTCCCGTCCTCAGGCGGTCGCCTTCTCGGTCTCGCGCGGCCGGGGGTCCGCGTTCTCCAGGACGTCCCGCAGGTGCCGTTCCACCACCGGCAGCACCTCCTCGACCGTCACGTCGCGGCCGAGTTCGGCGGCGAGCGAGGCGACCCCGGCGTCGCGGATCCCGCACGGGATGATCCGGTCGAACCACTTGTTGTCCGGGTTCACGTTGAGCGCGAAGCCGTGCATGGTCACGCCCTTGGCGACCCGGATCCCGATGGCGGCGATCTTGCGGTCCTCGCGCCGCTGGCCCGCGTTGGAGGGCGCGTACTCGGGGCCGTCGAGCCGCGGGTCGAACTCCTCGTCGGCCAGTCGCGGGTCGAGGTCCAGCGCGAGGCCGCCGAGCGCGGGACGCCGCTCGACGGGGTCGCCGAGGACCCATACGCCGCTGCGCCCCTCCACGCGGCTGGTCTCCAGGCCGAACTCCGCGCAGGTGCGGATCAGGGCCTCCTCCAGCCGCCGTACGTGCGCCACGACGTCCACCGGGCGCGGCAGCTTCTGGATGGGGTAGCCCACCAGCTGCCCCGGCCCGTGCCAGGTGATCTTCCCGCCGCGGTCCACGTCGACGACCGGTGTGCCGTCCAGGGGCCGCTCGTTGTCCGCCGTGCGCCGGCCGGCCGTGTAGACCGGGGGGTGTTCGAGCAGCAGCACCGTGTCCGGGACCTCGTCGGCGAACCGCGCCGCGTGCACCCGGCGCTGCTCGTCCCACGCCCGCCGGTACTCGACGCGCTCGGCGCCGAACCCCATGCGGACGAACCGCAACTCACTCACGGCAAGCGCCTCCTCGGGAGCCTGGCCAAGTCGTCAGGCACGAACCGTGCCCACGCCACTGTACGACCGGGCTGTTCGAGCAGAGGCGCCCGCCAGCGTCAGCCCAGTAGGGCAATCCTCACACGATCGGATGAATGGTCGGCGTAACCTGCGATCGACTGCTTACTCTCCGCTACATTCGCGCCGTTCGAGCGGTCAAAAGGGCTGCTCAACGGCAATCCGGGCACCCGGCGGCCAGACGGCTCCGCGAGGCCCGAAAGGCAGGAGACCGCACCGCAGATGACGGAACGACCCGCGCAGCGCACGCCCAACCGCCAGCTCGCCGCGCTCATCGCAGAAGCGGGATTCTCCAACGCCGGTCTCGCCCGCCGGGTGGACCAGCTCGGTCTCGAACACGGGCTCGACCTGAGATACGACAAGACCTCGGTCACCCGCTGGCTGCGCGGACAGCAGCCGCGCGGCACGACCCCGGCCCTGATCGCCGAGGTCTTCACCCGGCGCCTGGGCCGCCGGCTGTCCGCCCAGGACCTCGGGCTCGACGCGTGCGCGCCCGTCTACGCCGGGCTGGAGTTCGCCGCGACCCCCGAGGAGGCCGTCGACATCGTCAGCGGCCTGTGGCGCAAGGACTCCGGCAGCCACGCCGAACTGCGCAAGATCGCCTTCACCCCGGCCGGCCTCGTCGTGCCCAGCCGGGACTGGCTGATCGGCCGCGCCGACGACAAGGTCGCCCGCGGTGAGCCGGTCACCCGCATCCCGGCCCAGCACCGCCCCCAGGCCCCGGCCAGGTTCCCGGCCGGGGCGGAGGCGGGCCCGCCGCCCCGGCAGCCGCGCGGCCCCGCCGAGCGCGGCCCCGGCCAGAAGGTCACCGGCGGAGACATCGCCGCCCTGCGCTCCGTCGGCGACCTGTTCCGCTCCCTGGACGACATGTACGGCGGCGGCCACGCCCGGCAGGCCCTCGTGCGCTACCTGGAGCACGAGTGCGAGCCGATGCTGCGCGGCAGCTACGGCGAGCAGACCGGCCGCCGGCTGTTCGCCGCCGCCGCCGACCTGACCCGGCTCGCGGGCTGGACGTCGTACGACATCGCCGCCCACGGGCTCGCCCAGCGCTACTTCGTGCAGTCGCTCAGACTCGCGCAGGCGGCGGGGGACCGCCCCTTCGGCTCCTACGTGCTCGCGACCATGAGCCGCCAGGCCGTCTACCTAGGCCACGGCCGCGAGGCCGTCCAGCTCGCCCGCGTCGCCCAGCAGGGCGTCGGCACCGGCGCGCCCCCCGTCGTGCAGGCCCTGCTGCACGCCTGCGAGGCGCGCGGCCACGGCGTGCTCGGCGAGGTGCGCGCCTGCACCGCCTCCCAGGTCCGGGCCGAGCGCGCCCTGGAGAGCGCCCGTCCCGGCGACGACGTCCCGCACTGGGCGCGCTTCTTCGACGAGGCGCAACTGGCCGACGAGTTCGGCCACTGCCACCGCGACCTCCAGCAGTTCCGCGCGGCGGCCCAGCACGCCGAGCGCTCTCTGCAACTGAGGGCTCCCGCCTTCGCCCGCAGCCGGCTGTTCTGCCGGGTCGTCCTCGCCTCCGCCCGGCTCGGCCTCGGCGAACTCGACCAGGCGTGCGCGCTCGGCGCGGAGGCCGCCGGGCAGGCCGTCGAGATGCGCTCGGTCCGGGCGATCGAGTACGTCAAGGACTTCGAACGCAGGCTGGAGCCCTACCGCGACGCGGCGCCCGTCAGGGGGTACCGCGACAAGGTGGCGGCCCTCGGGTAGCGGCGGCCCGCGTCACGGGGCCCTCAGGCGGCGGCCCGCGTCACGAGGGCCCGTCAGGCGGCGGCCCGCAACGGCTCGGCCCGGTGCAGCGGTCCGGCGGCGCCCAGGTCCGCGAGGATCGCCGAGGCGGCCCGGTGCGCGGAGTGCAGGGCGCCCTGGACCGTGCTGGTGTCGCGGTGGTCGCCGCAGACGTACAGGCCCGCCAGGAGACGCACCGGCCGGCGCAGGTCGTGCGGCGCGCTCATGGCCGGGACGGCCTGCGGGGTGTGGTGCACCGCGAGCGTCTCCCAGCGCCGCGTGGAGGTGCCGTACAGCCGCGCGAGATGCCCGCGCACGGCCGTGTCGACGTCGGGCGGCGGGGTGCCCAGCACCGTCGAGGACACCAGCGCCCGCCCGGCCGGCGCGCGGCTCGGGTCGACCTCGCTGATCACCGCGGTGTGGGCGACCGGGCCGCCCCGGTCGGCGTCCAGCAGCAGCGAGGCGCCGGTCGGCGGGGGCTCGTCCATCGTGTGGTGCAGCACCGTCACCGGGTGGAAGCCGGGGACCCGCAGGCCCGGCAGCAGTTCGGCGGCGGTGCGCGCGTCCGTCGCCAGCAGGACGGCCTGGCACCGTATCTCGCCGTGCTCCGCCGTCGTCACGGACGTGGTGGCGACGGACGTCACCCGCACACCGGTGCGCACGGTGCCCGGCGGCAGCCCCCGGGCCAGCAGCTCCGGCAGCGCCTCGGCGCCGCCCTCGGGCACGCACAGCCGCCCGCTCGCGAACGCCCGCAGGGTCAGATCCGCGCACCGGCTCGACGTGGTCAGCTCCGGGTCGCACAGCAGCGCGGCCAGCAGCGGACGCAGGAAGCCCTCGACGGTCCGCGCGGGGATGCCCCGCGCGGCGAGCGCCTGTGCGGCCGGCAACTCGGGGCGGGCCAGCAGCCGTTCGACGGGCGCGGAGGCGAGGCGGGCGAGGGCGGCGCCGAGCCGTGCCTGATCGACGGCGGTACCGAGGGGGGCAGCAGCCCGCACCCTCGGTACCGCCGTCTGTCCGGGGACACCGCGCGCGGAGGACGTCCGAGGGGCGCTTGCCAGGGCGCGCACCGCATGCAGTGCGCCCCTCGCGCGCCGGGAACTCCCCTGTCCGGCCAGGGCGCCCGCCCGGTGCCGCCGTCCGTCGCAGTGCAGCAGTACGCCGGGCGCGAAGGCCCGCAGGGCGAGGGCGCCGAGCCCCGGTGTCAGCCGTAGTTCGGGATACGACGTCGACAGCAGCTGCCCGATCCGGTCCAGCCGGAACCCGTCGACCTTCTCGGTGGACATGCGGCCGCCCGGGTAAGGGGCTGCCTCCAGGACCGTGGTCGCGATTCCTGCGCTGGTCAGCCGATGCGCCGCGGAGAGTCCGGCGACCCCGGCTCCCACGATGACGACGTCCGCCTGGTACGCGGGCTCAAGCACGTGCCCCTCCTCGAGGTTGCGCGGCCGGTGGAGACGTGATGCCCCCAACAGGCCCGGGAAATACCCGAGTTCGGGTTGAGGGTAGGACCGCGCGGGCCCCGCGGCAGTCGCGCATCCCCAGAGCACGGTCGCACGACGGTCGCATGCAACCGCAAGAACAGACCCCCGACTCCCCCCACCCGCGCCCCCACCCGCGCCCCCCGCCCACGGCAGGAAGAACCGCGCCCGGGAGGCCGCGTACGGCGGGAGGGAACGGCGCCGGGGGCGCGGGGAAGGCCGCGTACGGCGAGGAGGCACCCGCGCGGTGGGCCGGGGGAGCCCCAGCGCCCCGCCGCTACCCCGCAGCCGCCCGGATCGCGTCCTCGATCCCCGGAAACGCGAAGTCGAACCCCGACTCCAGCAGCCGCGCGGGCAGCACCCGCGCGCTCCCCAGCACATCCCCGGCCATCTCACCGAGCACCGCCTGAAGCACGGCCGCCGGCACCGGCAGCACCGCAGGCCGGCGCAGCACCCGGCTCATCGCCTCGGTGACCTCACGGTTGGTCACCGGCTGAGGCGCCGTCACATTGAAGGGCCCGGCAAGACCGTCGGTGTCCAGCAGATGCCGGATCGCGGCCACCTCGTCGTGCAGCGAGACGAACGACCAGTACTGCCGCCCGTTCCCCATCCGCCCCCCGAGCCCCGCCTTGAACAGCGGGAACAGCCGCTGCCAGGCCCCACCCTCACGCGCCACCACCAGCCCGGTGCGCGCGAACGCCGTCCGCACCCCCGCCTCCCGCGCCGGGCCCGCCGCGCCCTCCCAGTCCACGACCAGCGAGGCCAGGAAGCCCTCCCCGGCCGGCGCGCTCTCGTCGACGGCACGCTCACCGGTCTCCCCGTAGTAGCCGATCGCGCTGCCGTTGACGAAGACCGCGGGCCGTTCGTCCGGCGCGAGCGAGGCCATGGCCCGCGCGAGCGCTGCCGTGCCCTGCACCCGGCCGTTCCGCAGCGTCGCCTTGTACGCCTCCGTCCAGCGCCGCGACCCCACGTTCGCCCCCGCCAGGTTCACCACGGCCGCGCATCCCGCGAGCCCCGCCGTGTCCACGTACCCGCGCTCGGGGTCCCAGCGGATCTCGTCCGCCGCGCGCGGCGCCCGGCGCACCAGCCGCACCACCTCGTGGCCGTCCCCGGCCAGGGAGCGCACGAGGGCGCTGCCGATCAGTCCGGAGGAACCGGCGACCGCGATCCTTGAGAGAGTCATGGAACCCATCCTGCCGTCGACCACGGAGATCCCCGCGGAGCATCCCTTCCCCGCGCCGTAGGGTTGCGCCCATGCCCGATCCGCACATACGCCCCGCCCGCCCCGAGGACGGCGAGGAACTGGGCGTCCTCGACCGTCTGACGTGGTCACCCGTGCACGCCGTCCTGCCGCGGCCGCAGCCGCCGTACCCGCCGTTCTTCGACGACCGGCACGCCCCGGGCGACACGCTCGTCGCCGAACTCGGCGGCCGGCTGGTCGGATACGTCCGCCTGGCCCACGCCACCGCGCTCGCCTCGAACGCGCACGTCCTGCAGATCCAGGGGTTCGCCGTTTTTGGCGAGGCACGCGGGCGGGGCGTGGGACGGCGGCTGGTCCGCGCGGCCGTCGACGAGGCCCGCCGCAGGGGCGCCCGCCGCCTCACCCTGCGCGTCCTCGGCCACAACGCCCCCGCCCGCGCGCTGTACGAGGCGGAGGGGTTCGTGGTGGAGGGCATCCTGCCGCAGGAGTTCTGCGTGGAGGGGACCTACGTGGACGACGTGGTCATGGGGCGCTCGCTGTGAGGTCCGGGAGAGGCGTCAGGACGTGACGAGCCGCCCGGTGTCCACCGGCGCCGTGGCCGTCGCGGCGCGCGACGCGTCGGCGGCGACCTCGGCCGCCGTGAGGACGTACCCGGTCTCGTCGTCGGAGGTGGAGCGCGCGAAGACGACGCCGAACACCCTGCCGTCGGTGGTCAGCAGCGGCCCGCCGGAGTTGCCGGGGCGCACGGTGGAGCGGATCGAGTAGATCTCCCGGGTCACGGTCGCGTCGCTGTAGATGTTCTGGCCCGTCGCCCGCACCCGGTTCGCGACCGTCGCCGCCTGGAGGTTGAGGCCGCCGTCCTCGGGATACCCCGCCACGACCGCCGAGTCCCCGCGCCGTGCGTCGCCGTCGAAGCGCAGGACGGGGGCGCGCAGATCCGGTACGTACAGCACGGCCACGTCCCGCCGGGGGTCGAAGAGCACCACCCGGGTCTCGTACGAGGGTCCGACCCCGCCGATCCGCACGGTGGGGGCGTCGATGCCGGCGACCACATGGGCGTTGGTCATCACGCGCCGCGGGGCGTAGACGAAGCCGCTGCCCTCGCGGCCCTGGGTGCCCGAGGAGCCCTCGATCTTGACGGTGCTCGTCTTGGCGGCGTTCGTCGCGGCCGCCGTGACGCTGTCCCCGGTGGGCCGGGCGACCTCGGCCGTCGACTCGTTCTCGAAGGGGTTGAAGACCTGGGGGAAACCGGCCTCGGTGAGTGCGGAGGTGGCCCGCGAGAACCAGGCGGGAGTGGTGTCCGGCATGGTGTCCTGCACCGTCCCGAGCAGCCGGGAGTCCCGGATGGCGGAGGTCAGCAGCGGGGAGGAGGACGCGGCGAGGACGCTGGCCGCCACCCACGCCACGATCAGCACGGCGACCGCGTTGGCGGCGGCGCCCCCGATGCCGTCGGCCACCCGCAGCGGCCCCCGGTCCAGCTCGCGGCGCAGCCGCAGCGCCAGCCGGCCCGCCAGCTCGTGCACCACTACCGCGGGGACCAGCACGGTGAGCACCGCGGTCACCGTCGCCCCCGTCGTGCCCGGCGTGACCAGGTCCATCATCCACGGCAGGACCCACACGCCGATCGCCGCGCCGCCCACGAACCCGGCCAGCGACACACAGCCGGCCACCAGCCCGCGCCGGTAGCCGGACGCCGCGTAGGCCAGGATCACCAGCAACAGCAGGATGTCGAGCAGGTCCACGGAGCCGCCTTTCTCTAGGACCCTTAGTACGCGCGCGGGGCGCCGGTTGATCAGCGGGCACGGCCCGGCCACCCGCGAACCGGCCACGCCCTGTACACCCGGAGAAACGCCCCGGACCCGGACGATGGTTCCACCCGGTGTCACACCACACATCGCGGGCGGAGCGGATCCGTCGGACAGTAGGTGCATGCGTGTCTTCCGAAGGGTCTTCCGACCCTTCCGACCAGCGAGACGAAGACCGGACGCGTCAGTGGCCCCCGCCGCGCCGGAGCGCCCCGCCGCGCCTGCCGCCCCCGCGCCC
>NZ_AGBF01000136.1 GCF_000225525.1 Streptomyces zinciresistens K42
CCCGGGTACAGTAGGCGGGTCGTCATCACACCCGTACGGGGGAAAGCCGGTGCAAATCCGGCGCTGACCCGCAACCGTGAACCGGTCGCCGTATCGCGCTCTCCAGGCCGATGCGCGGCGGCCGGTGAGCCGGACCGCCCCGTGGCGCGGAGTGACCGGCTCACGTGCGCGGCGGCCTGCCGGGCACGGCACCGTCGAGGTACACGGAGCCGAGCCGCCGGGGTCCCCCCTGCGCTGCCCGGCCCGCCGAGGGAAGGGCATCCGCCGATCATGTACGTCCGCCGCAGCGCCGCGGCCCTGGCCGCCGTCGCCGTGTTCGGCGCGGCCTCGCCCGCCACGGCCGCCGACTCGTCCCCCGCCTCCTCGGCCTCCCCTCCGGCCGCGACACCCGAGGGGCTCTACGGCGCCACCGACCCCGCCTACGACGGGGTGTGGCGCCAGTCGCTCGCGCTGCTCGCCCAGGACACGGTCGGCGTGCGGCCCGCGCAGACGGCCGTCGGCTGGCTGACGGGGCAGCAGTGCGCGAACGGCGCGTTCGCCGCGTTCCGCGCCGAGCCCGCCGGGGACTGCGACGCCAAGGTCATGACCGACACCAACAGCACGGCCGCCGCCGTCCAGGCCCTCGCCGCGCTCGGCGGGCGGGACGCCGCCGTCGCGAAGGCGCTGACCTGGCTGAAGTCCGTGCAGAACAAGGACGGCGGCTGGGGCTACACCCCCGGCGGCCCCAGCGACGCCAACTCCACGTCCGTCGTCGTCGGCGCCCTGGCCGCCGCGGGCGAGCGGCCGGGCGGCGTCGTCAAGGGCGGCAAGTCGCCCTACGACGCCCTGGGCGCGCTCGCCCTGCCGTGCGAGGGCGAGGGCGCGGGCGCCTTCGCCTACCAGCCGGACAAGAAGGGCGGGCTGGCCGCCAACGCCGACGCCACCGCGGCCGGGGTGCTCGGCGCCCTCGGCAAGGGACTGGCCGTGAGCCCCGGGAAGACGGCGGCGGCGACCTGTGCGAAGGGGGCCTCGCCGGAGCGTCTCGCCGCCAACGGCGCCTCCTATCTCGCCGGGGCCGTCGCCGCGCGGGGGTATCTGACCTCCGTGCTGCCCGGCGCCGCGGACCAGCCCGACTACGGCAACACCGCCGACGCGGTCGTCGCGCTCGCCGCGCAGGGCGGAGCGGCCGCCGCGGCCGAGCCCCTGAAATGGCTGGAGAAGAACTCCGCGAAGTGGGCGGCGCGAAGCGGCCCGGCCGCCTACGCCCAGCTGATCCTCGCCGCCCGCGCGACGGGCACCGACCCGCGCGCGTTCGGCGGCACGGACCTGGTCGAGCGGCTCAACGCGACCGGTCCGGCACCGCGCAAGGCCGCGGGCACCGAGCGGGCCGCGGCGGCCGAGGAGGACGGGGGCGGCTTCGGACTGTGGTGGTTCGTCGGGGTGTTCCTGGTCGCCGGGATCGGCATCGGCTTCCTGCTGAGCGGCCGCGGCAAGGGCCGCCGGCCGTGACCCGCCGCGTGCTCGGCGCGCTCCTGGCCGCGCTGGTCCTCGTGACGGGCGCGGCCCAGGCCGCCCAGGCGGCCGGCTACCGCTACTGGTCCTTCTGGGAGCGGGACGGCTCCGGCTGGCGCTACGCCACCCAGGGCCCCTCGCTCGCCCGGCCCGCCGACGGCGACGTGCAGGGCTTCCGGTTCGCCGTCAGCGAGGACTCCCAGGACGCGGCCGGACCGCGGGGCGCCGCCGTGTTCGCGGTGATCTGCGCGCGCACGCCCGCCCGGGAGGGCAGCAAGCGGGTGGCGCTGGTCGTCGACCCCGGCACGGCGGCGGACGCCCCGCCCGGGGAGGCGCCGCCCGCACGCCGTACGGCCTGTGCCCGCGTGGCGCCCGACGCGACGACGGCGCAGGCCCTGGCCTCGGTCGCCAAGCCCCTGCGGTACGACAGCGCCGCGCTGCTGTGCGCCATCTCCGGCTACCCGCGCAAGGGGTGCGGGGAGCAGGTCTCCGGCAGCGCCCCCGGCGGCGGCGGGGCGTCGGCGGACGGCCGGGCGGGCGACGGGGCCCCGGACGGCCGGGCGGCCGGTTCCGGAAACCCGGATTCCGGTGGCTCCGGTTCCCCCGGTGACCCGGGCTCCGGCGGCGGCCCCTCGCTGGGCCTGGTCGCCGGGGCCGTCGTGGTGGTCCTGCTGGGCGGCGCGGCGGCCTGGCGGGCGCGGCGGCGCGGGGATGGCTAGCCGGGCGGACCCCGGTGGCCGCCTCCGCCACGCGCCGGCGGAGACCTCGCGCCCCCGGACGCGTCCGCCGCTGCACCCCGGCGCCTGGTGGCTGTGGGCGCTGGCGCTCGGCACCGCGGCCACCCGCACCACCAACCCGCTGCTGCTCGCGCTGCTCATGGCGACGTCCGCGTACGTGGTGGCCGCCTGCCGCCCCCACGCCCCCTGGGCCCGCTCGTACTCGGCGTTCTTCAAGCTCGCCCTCGCCGTCCTGGTCGTCCGCCTCGTCTTCGCCGTCGTCCTCGGCTCCCCCGTGCCCGGCACACGGGTGCTGCTGACGCTGCCCGAACTCGCCCTGCCCGACTGGGCGCAGGGCATCCGCCTGGGCGGCCCGGTCACCGCCGAGACCCTGCTGAGGGCGCTGTACGACGGCCTGCGGCTGGCGGCCCTGCTGGTCTGCGTGGGCGCGGCGAACTCCCTCGCCCATCCGGCCCGGCTGCTCAAGTCCCTGCCGGGCGCGCTCTACGAGACGGGCGTGGCGGTGGTCGTGGCCCTCACCTACGCCCCGAACCTGATCGCCGACGTCCAGCGGCTGCGGGCCGCCCGCCGGCTGCGCGGCCGCCCCGACCGGGGTGTGCGCGGTCTGCTCCAGGTCGGACTGCCGGTGCTGGAGGGCGCGTTGGAGCGCTCGGTGGCCCTCGCGGCCGCGATGGACGCGCGCGGTTACGGCCGCGGCGCCGACGTGCCGCCCCGGGTGCGCCGTACGACGGGCGTGCTGACGCTCGGCGGTCTGCTGGGCGTGTGCGCGGGCCTGTACGGACTGCTGACGGCCGCGGGCGGGACGTACGGGCTGCCGGTGCTGCTCGCCGGAGTCGCGGCGGCGCTCGCGGGCCTGCGCCTGGGCGGGCGGCGCACGCTGCGCACCCGCTACCGCCCGGACCGCTGGGACGCGCGGGCCCGGCTGGTCGCCGGGTCGGGGGCGGCCGTCGCGGCGATGCTGGTCCTCGCGTCCGTCCGCGATCCGCAGGCCCTGAACCCCGGCGTGGTCCCGCTCGTCGTCCCCTCCCTTCCGCTGTGGCCCGCGGCCGCCGTCCTGCTCGGACTGCTCCCGGCCTTCGTCAGCCCCGCGCCGCGCCACCGCGCCGCGCCCGCCCCCGTCCGCGAGGAGCCGTCGTGATCCGCTTCGAGAACGTCTCCGTGACCTACGACGGCGCCCCCGGACCCGCCGTCCAGGGGGTGGACCTCGTTGTCCCGGAGGGTGAACTCGTGCTGCTCGTCGGCCCGTCGGGGGTCGGCAAGTCCACCGTCCTCAACGCGGTCAGCGGGCTCGTCCCGCACTTCACCGGCGGCACGCTGCGCGGCCGGGTGACCGTGGCCGGGCGCGACACCCGCACCCACAAGCCGCGCGAACTCGCCGACGTGGTGGGCACGGTGGGGCAGGACCCGCTCTCCCACTTCGTGACGGACTCGGTCGAGGACGAGCTGGCGTACGGCATGGAGTCGCTGGGGCTGGCCCCCGCCGTGATGCGCCGCCGGGTCGAGGAGACCCTCGATCTGCTGGGCCTCGCCGACCTGCGCGACCGGTCGCTCGCCACGCTCTCCGGGGGCCAGCGGCAGCGCGTCGCGATCGGCTCGGTGCTCACCCCGCACCCGAGGGTGCTGGTCCTGGACGAGCCGACCTCGGCGCTGGACCCGGCCGCCGCGGAGGAGGTCCTGTCGGTCCTGCAGCGGCTGGTCCACGATCTCGGTACGACCGTGCTGCTGGCCGAGCACCGCCTGGAGCGCGTCGTGCAGTACGCCGACCGGGTCGCGCTGCTGCCCTCCCCCGGCGCGGCCCCCGTCGTGGGCGGCCCGGCGGAGGTCATGGCCGTGTCGCCGGTGTACCCGCCGGTGGTGTCGCTGGGCCGGCTCGCGGGCTGGAGCCCGCTGCCGCTGACCGTACGGGACGCCCGCCGGCGAGCGGCCGGCCTGCGGGAACGGCTGGCGGGCCGGGACACGGCCGCCGTACGCGCCCCCGGGGCGCCTGTCGAGCCGGTCCCCGTGCCCCGCCCGCGCCGCCGGTTCGGCCGCGCGCGGCCTGGGGAGCCCGGCGCGGGGCCCGTCCTCGCGGCCGAGGTCCGGGACCTGACCGTCACCCGCGACCGGGTCCGCGCGCTGCGCGGCGTCGACCTGAGCGTCGCCCCCGGCGAGACGATCGCCCTGATGGGCCGCAACGGCGCCGGGAAGTCCACGCTGCTCGACGCCCTGGTCGGGCTGGTCGGCCCGGACGGCGGCACGGTGCGCACCGGCGGCGTCGCCCCGCACCGCGCCTCGCCGCGCGAACTGGTGCGCCGGGTCGGCCTGGTCCCGCAGGAGCCGCGCGACCTGCTCTACGCCGACACGGTCGCCGCCGAGTGCGCGGCGGCCGACGCCGACGCGGGCGCCGCGCCCGGCACCTGCCGCGCGCTGCTGACCGGGCTCGTCCCGGGCATCCCCGACACCGTCCATCCCCGCGACCTCTCCGAGGGCCAGCGGCTGACGCTCGCGCTGGCCGTGGTGCTCGCCGCCCGGCCGCCCCTGCTCCTGCTCGACGAGCCGACCCGCGGCCTGGACTACGCGGCGAAGGCGCATCTCGTCCCGCTGCTGCGCGCCCTCGCCGCCGAGGGCCACGCCGTCGTCCTGGCCACCCACGACGTGGAGCTGGCCGCCGACCTGGCCGACCGCGTGGTGCTGCTCGCCGAGGGCGAGGTGATCGCCGACGGCCCCACGGCCGAGATCGTGGTCTCCTCCCCCTCCTTCGCCCCGCAGGTCACCAAGATCCTGGCCCCGCAGCGCTGGCTCACCGTCGGCCAGGTGCGCGAGGCCCTCGCATGAGCGGCGCGGGGGGCCGGGCGCGTCCGGTCCGGCTCGGCCCGCGGTCCGCGGCGGCCCTCGCGCTGGTGAGCGCGGCCGGGGGCGCCGCCCTGGGCTGGCCGTTCCTCGCCGTGCCCGGGTCGCAGGTGAGCGCGCACGCGCAGGACGCCCCCTGGCTGTTCACGGGGCTGCTGCTCCTGCTGGTGGCCGTGGTCGCGGCGACGATCTCCGAGAGCGGGCTGGGCCCGAAGGCGGTGGCGATGCTGGGGGTCCTCGCGGCCACCGGGGCGGCGCTGCGCCCGCTGGGCGCGGGGACGGCCGGCATCGAGCCGATGTTCTTCCTGATGGTGCTCAGCGGCCGGGTCCTCGGCCCCGGCTTCGGGTTCGTGCTGGGCGCGGTGACGATGTTCGCGTCCGCGCTGCTGACGGGCGGGGTGGGCCCGTGGCTGCCGTTCCAGATGCTGTCGATGGGCTGGTTCACCCTGGGCGCGGGGCTGCTGCCGGGGGCGGAGCGGCTGCGCGGGCGCGGTGAGACGGCCCTGCTGGCGGGGTACGGGTTCCTGGCGGCGTTCGCCTACGGCACGGTGATGAACATGGCGGGCTGGCCGTATCTGCCCGCCGACGGCTCGAACATCGCCCCCGACCCCGCTCTGGGCGCGGCGGCGAACCTGGCCCGGTTCGCGGCGTACTGCGTGGCCACCTCGCTCGGCTGGGACCTGGGCAGGGCGCTCGTGACCGTCGTGCTCACACTCGCCCTCGGTCCGGCGATCCTGAGGGCGCTGCGCCGCGCCACGCGCCGGGCGGCGTTCGAGACCCCGGTCACCTTCGACGCCCCCGCACGGTGAGCGCCCGCGCGCGGACCGTCAGCCGCGCGGTGAACCACCCCACATGACCCAGGTCACCTACGATCCGCCCTAGTCGGCGCAAGCGTCCGTCGCGCACACGGAAAAGCGGCGCCTGACCTGCCCGTTGAGAGGCCCGTCACACCGGGGCGGCGGGTCCGGCGTACGACCACGACCAGCGAAAGGGCTCATTGCGGGCACCCGGCCCGGCCTGTTTCCGTGGACGGCGTCGCACGGCGCCGACGTGCCCCCCGGGGCCGCGGCGCCGGCGTGTGCCCCGCCGGGACCGTCCGGCGCCGGTACCCGGGCGACCCCGCCGCTCCCGACGAAAGGCCCCCCGTGTCCGCCGTTTCCCTCTTCCGCCGCGCCTCCGCCCCGGGGAAGGCCGTCGCCGGTGCCGCCCTGGCCGCCGCCGCGGCCGGCACGCTGTTCGCCGCCGCGCCCGCGCAGGCCGCGTCGAACGACGCCTCCTCGGCGCAGCGGGTCGCGAAGAAGATGATCCCGGACTCGGCCCAGTACCAGTGCTTCTCCAGGATCGTCGACCGGGAGAGCGACTGGAACATCGACGCCACCAACTCCTCCAGCGGCGCCTACGGCCTGGTCCAGGCCCTGCCGGGCAACAAGATGGCCACCGCGGGCTCCGACTGGAAGACCAACGCGGCCACCCAGATCGAGTGGGGCCTCGACTACATGAAGGACCGCTACGGCAGCCCGTGCGGCGCCTGGGGCTTCTGGCAGTCCAACGGCTGGTACTGAGCCGGCCGGACCGGGCGGAGCCCGCCCCCGAGCCGAAGGCGGCGGCCCCCCGATCCCCGGGGCCGCCGTCTTCGTGTGCGCGCCGGCGGGTCAGCCGGCGCTGACCCGCAGCTCCTTCACGCCGTTGATCCACGCCGACCGCAGCCGGCGCGGGTCGCCGGTGAGCCTGAGGCCGGGCAGGGCGTCGGCCACCGCGTTGAAGATCAGGTCGATCTCCAGGACCGCCAGGGACTTGCCCAGGCAGTAGTGGGGCCCGCCGCCGCCGAAGCCCAGGTGGGGGTTGGGGTCCCGGGTGATGTCGAAGGCGTCCGGCTCGTCGAAGACCTCGGGGTCGTGGTTGGCCGAGGCGTAGAAGATGCCGACCCGCTCCCCCTTGCCGATGCGCCTGCCGCCCAGTTCGGTGTCCTGGGTGGCCGTGCGCTGGAAGGAGACCACCGGGGTGGCCCAGCGCACGATCTCCTCGGCGGCCGTGCTCGGGCGCTCCCTCTTGTACAGCTCCCACTGCCCGGGGTGGGTGAGGAAGGCGTGCATGCCGTGGGTGATGGCGTTGCGGGTGGTCTCGTTGCCCGCGACGGCCAGCATCAGCACGAAGAAGCCGAACTCGTCCGAGCCGAGGCTGCCCTCGTCCTCGGCCGCGACCAGCGTGGTGACGATGTCCTTCGCCGGGCACGCCTTGCGGTCGGCGGCCATGTTCATGGCGTAGGCGATGAGTTCGGTGGCCGACTCGGCGCCGACCTCCTCGGTGATGGCGTACTCGGGGTCGTCGTAGGCGATCATCTTGTTGGACCAGTCGAAGATCCTGGCCCGGTCGTCCTGGGGGATGCCGATGAGTTCGGCGATGGCCTGGAGCGGCAGTTCGCAGGCGACCTCGGTGACGAAGTCGAAGGGGCCCGAGCGGTCGCGGGCGTTCGCGGCGATCGTCAGGGCCCGGGTGCGCAGGCGCTCCTCCAGGGCGCGGATCGCGCGCGGGGTGAACACCCGCTGGACGATCTGGCGCACCCGGGTGTGCTCGGGCGGGTCCATGTTGAGCAGGATCAGGCGCTGGGCGTCGATGGCGTCGCGCTCGATGTGCTCGTTGAAGCGGATGATCGCGGTGTTGAGGGACGACGAGAACAACTCGGGGTGCGTCGAGACGTACTTGACGTCCGCGTGCCGGGTCACCGCCCAGTAGCCCGCGTCCTGGAATCCGGCCACGTTGCCCGGCTGCGGAATCCAGCGGACCGGTTCGGTCCGGCGCAGTGCGGCGAACTCCGGGAGGGGCACGCGGTGGTGCAGCACATCGGGATCGGTGAAGTCGAACCCGTCGGGAAGCGCTGGACAGGGCATCGGCGTCTCCAGCCATCTGACGGTCCATCAGAACAGGATTGCCGCGAAGGTAGTAACGGGTTCTACAAGTGGCAAGGGGCGCGACACTCCCAATCCGGTGCGGAATTCGTGCAGATCAAGAGTCCCGAGCTTGCAAGACCCTTGCGAGGGACGGGCGCCCGTCAGCAGACTGCGGGTAGAACTAGAACACGTACTAGTGCCGGGACGGGGCGAACGTCGCCTGCCGCGGCACTGGTTCTGGAGGAGAGCCGAGAGGACCCGCACCCATGGCTGCCGAACCCGTCATCGTCGAAGCAGTGCGCACCCCCATCGGCAAGCGCGGCGGCGCGCTCGCCAACCTCCACCCCGCCTATCTCCTGGGCGAGACCTACCGTGAACTCCTCGGGCGCACCGGCATCCCCGCCGACTGCGTCGAGCAGATCGTCGGCGGTACGGTGACCCACGCCGGCGAGCAGTCCATGAACCCCGCGCGCACGGCCTGGCTGACCATGGGCCTGCCCTACGAGACGGCGGCGACGACGGTCGACTGCCAGTGCGGGTCCTCGCAGCAGGCGTCCCACATGACGGCCAACATGATCGCGGCGGGCGTCATCGACGTCGGGATCAGCTGCGGCGTCGAGGCGATGTCCCGGGTGCCGCTCGGGTCGGGTTCCAAGCACGGTCCGGGCAAGCCGTTCCCGGACGAGTGGAACGTCGACCTGCCCAACCAGTTCGAGGCGGCGGAGCGCATCGCCCGGCACCGGGGGCTGACCCGGGAGGACGCCGACGCGCTGGGCCTGCGCTCGCAGGAGCGGGCCGCCGCCGCCTGGGCCGAGGAGCGGTTCAAGCGCGAGACGTTCGCCGTCCAGGTCCCGACCACCGAGGACGAGCAGCACGCCGGGCAGGGCATGTGGCGCCTGGTCGACAGGGACGAGGGGCTGCGCGACACGACGGCGCAGGCACTCGCCGGACTCAAGCCGGTCATGCCGGCGGCCGTGCACACCGCGGGCAACTCCTCGCAGATCAGCGACGGCGCCTCGGCGGTCATGTGGGCGTCCCGGCGGATGGCCCGCGCGCTGCGGCTGCGCCCGCGCGCCCGGATCGTGGCGCAGGCCCTCGTGGGCTCGGACCCGCACTTCCACCTCGACGGACCTGTCGACGCGACCAGGGCCGTGCTGGGCAGGGCCGGGATGTCCCTCAGGGACATCGACCTCGTGGAGGTCAACGAGGCGTTCGCGTCCGTGGTGCTCAGCTGGGCGCGGGTCTTCGAGCAGGACCTGGAGAAGGTGAACGTCAACGGCGGCGCGATCGCCCTCGGCCATCCGGTGGGCGCCACCGGGGCCCGGCTGATCACCACGGCCCTGCATGAACTGGAGCGCTCCGACAAGGAGTTCGCGCTGGTCACGATGTGCGCGGGCGGCGGACTGGCCACGGGCACGATCCTCCAGCGGCTCTGACGCGGCGCCGTGCCCGGGGCGGACCGGCGCCGGGCACGGCCGGGACCACCGGCCCTGACGACGGACGTGCGCGCCCTCTTCCGAGGTCTACGCTCACGTGGCCTCGGCCGAACTCACCGGCGTCCGCGGCCGATCCGGCACCCCGCCGCCCGCCGGGAGCCGCTGCCGACCCGGTCCGCGGCGTCCCGCGCGCGGGCCCTGGAGCAGGTACGTCGTCCCGAACGCGGCGCCCACCGCGAGCGCCCCGCCGACCGCGTCCAGCACCCAGTGGTTGCCGGTGACGACGATCGCGATCACCGTCAGCAGGGGGTGCGCCATCCCGAGGGCCTTCATCCAGCGGCGCGGGGCGAGGGCGAGGACGACCACCCCGCACCACAGGGACCAGGCGAAGTGCAGGGACGGCATGGCCGCGTACTGGTTGGTGAGTTCGGTGAGCGTGCCGTAGTCGGGCCGGGAGAAGTCCTGCGGGCCGTTGACCGTGTCGACGATGCCGAGTCCGGGCATCAGGCGCGGCGGGGCGAGCGGGAACAGCCAGAAGCCGATCAGGGCGAACACGGTGGTGAAGCCGATCGCGGAGCGCGCCCAGCGGTAGTCGACCGGGCGGCGCCAGTACAGGACGGCGAGGATCGTGAGCGGGATGCCGAAGTGGAACGACGTGTAGTAGAAGTCGAAGAAGCCGCGCACCGCGTCGGCCTTCACCACGGCCTGGTTCGCCCAGTGCTCGATGTCGATGCCGAGGGCGCGCTCGACGGCGAGGACCTGGCCGCCGTGCGCCTCGGCGGTGGCCCGCCCCGCCGTGTTCGAGCCGCCGGCCGCGGCCAGCCGGATCCGGGCGTACGCGGCGTAGGTGATCCGGATCAGCAGGAGCTCGAAGAGCAGGTTGGGGCGGCTGACCGCGCGGCGCAGGAAGGGCGCCGGCGGGATGTGCCGGAAGCGGGCGGGCACCTTGTCCGCGTACCGCGTCGGGACCGGCGTCCGCCAGTACGGCGAGGCGCGCGACAGGAACGGCACGGCGACGGCCGCGGCGAGCGCGGCGAGGAGGACGAGGTCCGCGCGCAGCGGCTGGAGCAGCGCCTTGTCCGGGACCATCGTCGTCGCGGGCAGCGTCATGACCAGGACGACGGCGACCGGCCAGACGTACCGGTCGCAGGCGCGGCGGCCGACCCGGCCGACGACGGCGAGCAGCACCCACAGCAGCTGGTGCTGCCAGGCGGTCGGCGAGACGGCGATCACCGCGCAGCCGGTGACGGCGACGGCGAGCAGGGGCTGTCCGTCGCGGGTGTGGCGCACCGCGCGGCGCAGGGCGAGGACGGCGACGACGCCGCCGAGGAGCAGGAAGAGCGCGATCTCCGGCGGGCCGGAGAGCCCCAGGCGGAGCAGGGCGCCGTGCAGGGACTGGTTGGCGAGGCCGTCGGCGGGCCCGCCGAGCCCGACGCCCGCCGGGTGGCCCGCCCAGTAGGTGTACGAGTCCCGGGGCATCGCCGCCCACGCGAGCAGCGTCGGCCCGGCGAACGCGGCGCCCGCCGTGAGCGCGGCCCGGCGCCTGCCCGTGCACCACAGCAGCGGCGCGAACAGCAGCAGGGTGGGCTGGAGCGCGGCGGCCAGGCCGACCGGCAGCCCGCCGGCCCGCTCGCCCCGCACGGCGAGGCAGCCGAGCAGGACCAGCAGGACGGGGATGATGCTGCTCTGCCCGAGGTGGAGGGCGTTGCGCACCGGCAGGGACAGCATGAGCAGGCTGATCGCCACGGGCGCGGCGAGCAGCGAGGTGCGCCGGCTGACCGGCCCCGGCAGGGCGCGGGCGGCGACCAGGCCGAGGGCGACGACGAGCAGGAGGGTGCCGAAGGTCCAGCCCCAGCCGAGGGCCTGCTCGGCGGCCCGGGTGAGCGGTTTGAGGACGAGGCCGCCGAAGGGGGTCCCGGTGAACCGCGTCGACGCGTACAGCGAGCCCTCCGCCCGGAGGACGCCCTCGGAGCCGGCCCAGGTCTCCGGATCGGTCAGGCGGCTGCCGGGCGGGGTCGTGGCGACGGCGGCGAGCTGCCGGGCGGCGAGGACGGCGGCGATCAGCCACAGGCCGAGTCTCGCGGCCCGCACACCCGGCCGGCCCGCTTCCACGGCCGTCGCTCCGCCCCGTGCCCGCGCCCGCCCACCGTGCTCCGCCTTCGCCACGTCCGGTCGGCCTCCCGCCCCGCGTGAGGAATCCCCTGCGCACCCGCTCGGATCACCCCGGGATGAGACGCGGGAAATCCCCGCTCCACCCGGACGTCCGCGCCCCGTTCGCCCGGGAACCTGTCTCGTTTGTCCCGATGACGATAGTCGGCGACCGGTTTGCCCGTACGCCATAACGGCGGGAAAAGGTCACTTCGTGGGATCTTGAGGAATGCGCCGAACGGCCGAGTGCAGCATCCTGGAGGGCGGTCACCGCTTCCGGTCCGCCGCACGAAAGGCAGCGCGATGAGCGAGTCGCAACTCTGGGACGACGTCGACGCGTACTTCCGAGCCCACCTGTCCTCGGACGACGAGGTGCTGCGAGCGGCCCTGCGGGACAGCGAGGCGGCCGGTCTGCCGCCCATCGCCGTCACGGCCGCGCAGGGCAAGCTGCTGCGGCTGCTCGCGGAGATCCAGGGCGCCCGCACCGTCCTGGAGATCGGCACGCTGGGCGGCTACAGCACGATCTGGATGGCCCGCGCCCTGCCCGCCGACGGCCGGCTGGTCTCGCTGGAGTACAGCGCCCGGCACGCCGAGGTCGCCGTCCGCAACATCGCGCGGGCCGGCCTGGAGCAGATCGTGGAGGTGCGGGTCGGCCCGGCCCTTGAGTCGCTGCCCAAGCTGGCCGACGAGAACCCGGCCCCCTTCGACCTGGTCTTCATCGACGCCGACAAGGCCGGCACCGCGCGCTACGTCGAGTGGGCGCTGCGGCTGACCAGCACCGGCAGCCTGATCGTCGTGGACAACGTGGTGCGCGGCGGCCGGGTCCTCGACGCGGACGGCGCCGACCCGGACGTGCGGGGCATCCGCGACGCCGTGGAACTGATCGGCCGCCACCCGAGGTTGAGCGGCACCGCCGTGCAGACGGTGGGCGGAAAGGGCTACGACGGGTTCGCGCTGGCGCGGGTGCTGGCCTGAGGGCCCCGGGCGGGCGGCTCAGACCTCGTGGTAGAAGCCGACGTTGACGCTGCGGGGTCCGCCGCGGTCCTGGACGACGATCTCGCCGCTGCCGCCGCGGGGCAGCGGGAGCGTGCCGCCGTAGCCGAGCGGCTGCGCGTACGCGCCCGAGGTCAGCCGCACCTCGGAGGAGGGGTCGGGCTGCGAGCCGCGCAGCCAGGTCACCTGCCAGCCGCCGTCGGGGCCGCACAGGAACTCCAGGTGGACCCGGGAGACGAACAGCCAGTCGTCCGGCGTCGCGAGCCGGCACACCGACTTGTCCCGGCCCACGCGCAGCACGGCACCCGGCTCGCTGGGCGCGTCGGCCATGAGCATGCCGGCCGTGGCACCCTCGTCCGCCGCCGACACGGCGGCCATCGTGAGTTCGAGCACGTGCGCCCCTCCTGAAACGTCCATGGGCGAGGGCCGGTTCGGCCGTCGACGCCGCATGATAAATCGCCCGGCACCGCCGCGTCCGGCACAATGAACTCATGACCGAGCGAAAGCCCCCCGGTGTGCCGTTCGAGTCCTGGGTGGACCGGCAGATCCGCGACGCGCAGGGGCGGGGCGACTTCGACACCCTGCCCGGGTCGGGCAAGCCGCTGCCGGTCGACCTGGAGGCGCCGTACGACGAACTGTGGTGGATCAGGCGCAAGATGGCCCGCGAGGGCCTGTCGGTCCTGCCCCCGGCCCTGGCGCTGCGCAAGGAGGCGGAGGACGCGCTGGAGGCGGCGTACGCGGCGCCCTCGGAGCGGTCCGTCCGGAAGATCGTCGCGGCTGTCAACGTCAAGATCCGCGACATGATGCTGAAGCCGCCGCCCGGCCCTCCCCTGGGCCGCCGGCCCTACGACGTGGAAGAGGTCGTACGGGAGTGGCGGGAGCGCCGGGAGGGGCGCCGGGCGGCGGACGGGTCGGGCGGGTCAGACGCGTAGCAGCCGCTCCGCCAGCTCGCGGTAGTCGCGCAGGGCGAGCCGCAACTGCTCGGTGTCGGCGGTGACGTCGGTGCCGTCGCCGGACTGCCAGGCCGCGCGCAGGGTGCGGCGGCGCTCGGTCATCATCTCGGTGAACCGGCCGACGATGTCCTCGACGGCCCGGTCGGCCTCCTCGACGGCGGCCTGCGGCTGGTCGACGAAGTGGGCCACGGCGTGGTGCAGTTGCCGCTCCATGCGGTCGCGCTCGTCGTGCGCGAGGAAGGCACCGCCCTTCGCGCCGCCGCGGGCGGCGCCGGGCGTCGCGGTCCGGACCGTGCCGGGCGGGCCGCCCGGCGCCGACGTGCCGGATGCGGCGCCCGCGCGTACGGCGTCGTTGCCGTGGCCGGTGTCGCTCTTCGAGAGGTCCTTGCGTGCGCCGCCCGGCGCCGGACCGCGCACGTCCTCGCCCTCACCCTCGGCCGGGCCGTGGGCGCCGACCCGCGGCATCGGCTGCGTGGCGCCCCGGGCGGCGTCGGGGGTGCGGTCGTTCCTGGTCGCGTCCGTCATCGTCGTCAGCTCCTTCCCGCGGTGGACCGGCCCGCCGAGCGGCCGGAGGATGCCCCGA
This sequence comes from Streptomyces zinciresistens K42, assembly GCF_000225525.1. Lineage (GTDB taxonomy): Bacteria > Actinomycetota > Actinomycetes > Streptomycetales > Streptomycetaceae > Streptomyces > Streptomyces zinciresistens. The sequence continues at coordinate 14,059 of NZ_AGBF01000136.1, forward strand.
CCAGCTCCTGGAACAGGGCGCGCCCCTCGATCATGGCAGTGCGCATCTCCTCGGTGTCGGACCCGTTGCGGGCGACGTGGTGGAGGTGGCGGTAGCCCTGCACATGGGTCGCGTGGTGCACGGCGAGGGCGGACAGCTGCTCCTCGTAGCGCTCCCCGTCCGGGAACCCGCGGGCGCGCGCCAGTTCGGCGAGCAGCCGGTCGGCCTCCCCGACGGCCTCCCTGGGCGCGTCGACGAAGTGCTCCTGGGTCGCCGCCCAGCGCGCCTCGTAGCGTTCGGCCTCGGTGCGCTCCAGCTCGCGCTCGCGCAACCCGCCGTGCCGCTCGACCAGTTCGGCGAGCTCGCGCTCGGCGGCCTGGCTGTCTCCGTCATGGCGGGCCACGGCCCGCTCGTATTCGGGCCCGAAGCGCCGCTTCAGACCCCGGCTGCCCTGCGCACCCCGGGTGCGCTGGGCCAGGGCGACCGCGCCGGTCACGACGACGGCCACCGCAATCACGATCACAATGATCACGCCTGTGGACATGGGATTCGGGTTGCCGGTAAGGGGCGCCTCAAACGGGGTGGGCGCCCACGTGTCCGGCAACGCGCCCAAATCCGCTTGCGGGCACGCCCGTTCAGCGGCCGAGAATGACGCCCATGACCTGGACCGTCGCCCCGGAACCGCCCGACTCCCCGGCCGCCGTGGCGCTCTGGCGTGCCTATTACACCGAGGTGAGCGACCGCTACCACCTCCTGCACGACGGCCGCCGCACCGACGCGGCCGGACTCGCGCGCGGGATCGCCGCCCACGCCTGGCACGAACTGCGCCGCCCCGGGGGCGAGTTGCTGATGGCACGCTACGCGGGCGAGCCGGCCGGCACGGCGGGCGTGCTGATGCTGGACGCGGTGACGGCCGAACTCAAGCGGGTGTTCGTGCGCGAGCCGCTGCGCGGCAGGGGAGGCGGTGCCGTCCTCGTCCGGGCCGCCGAGGCGAGCGCGCGGGCCCTGGGCGCGGCCCGGATGGTCCTCGACACCCGCCACGACCTGGTGGAGGCGCGCGCCCTGTACACCCGCCTCGGCTACGCGGAGGGTCCCCCGCACAACGACGACGTCCACGCGGAGCGCTGGTTCGGCAGAGACCTGCGCTGAGGGGGCGCCGGCGGGCCCGCGGCCTCCGGCGGCCGCGCGCTCACGTGCCCTCGGGGCGCGCGCCGCCGCCGCGGCCCTCGCGGTGGGGCTGTTCGCGGTCCGAGCCGCACAGCTCGTCGTTGAGCTCCTTGACCAGGTGCACCAGGTCGGTCGGCCGGTTTGGCCCCCACCAGTCGCCGAGCAGCTCGGCGAGCGACTCCTCGCGGACCCGCGCGAGCCGTTCCGCGGCCTCGCGCCCGCTGCCGGTCAGCATCAGGCCGAGGCCCTCCCGGGTGGCGAGCCCGCGCTCCTCCACCTGCCGGGCGGCGTCCATGACGACGGACAGCGGCAGCGAGCTGCGCTCGGCGAGCAGGGCCGGCTCCACCGCCCCGTGCCGCTTGACGCGCAGCAGCAGCCAGCTCGACGCGGGCAGCAGGTCGTACCCGGCCCGTTCGGTGATCTCGCGGTAGACCTGCCGCCGGCCCTCGCGGGTGCCGAGCACGGACAGGGCCCGGCACACCTCGTCGTACGAGGAGCGCTCCACGGGGTTGCTGGCGAGGGTCTCGGAGACGTCGGGCGCGGTGACCGAGCCGCGCAGCCGGTCCTCGCGCAGGAACCACGCCAGGACGAAGCCGAGCAGGGCGACGGGGACGGCGTACAGGAACACGTCGGTGATGGCGGTGGCGTACGCCTGGAGCGCGGCGGAGCGCAGCGGGTCCGGCAGGGCGGCGATGCCGCGCGGGTCGGACTCCAGTCCGTCCAGGGTGAGGCCGGGGGGCAGGGTCACCCCGCGGAAGGCGTCCACGAGCTTGTCGTCGAGGCGGCCCGCGAAGACCGTGCCGAAGATGGCGACGCCGAACGAGGCGCCGATGGAGCGGAAGAAGGTGGCCCCGGAGGTGGCGACGCCGAGGTCCTCGTAGGAGACGGCGTTCTGCACGATCAGGACGAGGACCTGCATGACCAGGCCGAGGCCGAGCCCGAAGACGAAGAAGTACAGGCTCATCTCGGTGGTGGAGCTGTCCGTGTCGAGCTGGTGGAGCAGCAGCAGGCCGATCGCGGTGACGCCGGTCCCGGCGATCGGGAACACCTTCCAGCGTCCGGTGCGGCTGACGATCTGCCCGGAGCCGGTGGACGACAGCAGCATCCCGGCCACCATCGGCAGCATGTGCACACCCGACACGGTCGGGCTGACGCCCCGGACGACCTGGAGGAACGTCGGCAGATAGGTCATCGCGCCGAACATGGCGAACCCGACGATGAAGCTGATGACGGCCGACAGCGTGAACGTCCGCACCCGGAACAGCTTCAGCGGCAGGACGGGCTCGGCGGCCCGGCGCTCCACCGCGACGAAGACCAGCGTGAGCAGGACCGCGAGCAGCGCGAGCCCCACGATCTGCGGCGAGCCCCAGCTCCAGGTCGTGCCGCCGAGGGACGCCGTCAGCACCAGGGCGGTGGCCACGGCGGCGATGAGGAAGGTGCCGAGGTAGTCGATGACGTGCCGCGTCCCCTTGCGCGGGATGTGCAGGACGACGGCGATGACGGCGAGGGCGACGACGCCCACGGGCAGGTTGACGTAGAAGACCCAGCGCCAGCTCAGGTGTTCCGTGAACACCCCGCCGAGCAGCGGCCCGAGGACGCTCGTCGCCCCGAACACCGCGCCGAACAGCCCCTGGTAGCGGCCGCGTTCACGGGGCGAGACGATGTCGCCGACGATCGCCATGGACAGCACGATCAGCCCGCCGCCGCCGAGGCCCTGCAACGCCCGGAAGGCGATGAGCTGGGTCATGTCCTGGGCCATGCCGCACAGCGCGGAGCCGATGAGGAAGAGGACGATCGCGAGCTGGTAGAGCCGCTTGCGCCCGTACTGGTCGCCGAGCTTGCCCCACAGCGGGGTCGCGGCCGTGGACGCCAGCAGATACGCCGTCACCACCCAGGACAGGTGCTCCAGACCGCCGAGGTCGCTGACGATGGTGGGCAGCGCGGTCGACACGATCGTCTGGTCGAGGGCCGCGAGGAGCATTCCGAGGAGCAGCGCGCCGATGGAGACGAGGACGTTGCCGGACACGTTCGCGGGCGGCCCGCCCGGCCGCCGCGGAGGCCCCGCGTCGCGCACCTCTCCCGGCATGCCGTGCGCGTCCCCGGTCATGCACACCTCCTGACGGTCTCGTTGGCTCCTCCATCGTGATCGCTGTATCCCGTTATGGCCTGTCGAGTCCGGTGGGAAGCGGTCCTTCCGGGGTCTTGGGGGAGCCTGTTCCGGGGGCTTGCGAAGAGCCTGTGACGAACATCTGCATAATCTGGGGAGTTCGCGATCTGGGGAGTTCGCGAGGGGAGGGACGACGCGTGACTGAGCCGAGGGACACCGACGGGCCGCGGGGCCCGGAGGGTCCGGAGAGCGGGATCGGCCGTCCGGGCCATCCGTGCCCGGAGTGCGGGGCGCAGCGGACGGCCGGCGGCGCCCCGTCGTGCGGCTGCGGCCCCCGGGTGGCAGAGGCCCTGCGGGACGCCCGTACGGCGGACGCGGCGGCGGTCGAGGACTTCGATCCGCTGCGGATACGCCCATACGTGGAACTGGACGGCGACCCCGGGGAGACGATGCCGCTGCGCGCGGTGCCGCCGGGGACGGCGGCCCCCGTGGAGGCGACGGCGGCGCTGCCGACCCCGCTCGCCTCGGCGGCGACGGCCCCGAGCGCGCGGGATCTCAGCCTGTTCGAGTCGGCCGCTCCCGT
>NZ_AGBF01000135.1 GCF_000225525.1 Streptomyces zinciresistens K42
GCGGCCCCGCCGGGTCGGCGATGCCCGCCAGCACGGCCCGCGCCAGCGCCGTACCCAGAGGAGCCGCCAGTGCCAGCGCGCCGCGCTCCTTGTGCGCGAGCAGCGCCGCCCGCACCGCGTCCTCGTACCGGGCCGCCGCGTGCACGACCGGCAGCCCGGACGGCTCCGGCTCCGGCCGCACCCGGCTCGGTACCGTCCCGGTCAGCACGGCACGGCACCTCGGACAGAGCACCGCGCGAGGCCGCCCGCAGCCCCCGCACTCGGCCGGCAGCACCAGGTCGGTGAAGTCCTGCCACCACCCCCGCATGTCCACCACTGTGCCAAGGCGCCCACCGCTCGGCCACCCCTGTGGACAACCGCCTGTGGACAACCCGGCGGCCCGTTCGGCCCCGACCGGAATTCACGTACGGACGGGGCGCCCGGAAACAGAGGCGACAGAGGTGCCGGACCGAACGCGGTGTTCACGCCCCGCGCAAACCCCTCATCGGACACCGGTCACCCTTGCGAGCCGTATTGTGCGACATCCCGTGAGTTCCTCTGAGTCCTGCTGGGGCCCAGAGTCCCTGGCCTGGGGTTACTCCCTCGTTGGCGTGCCCGGCCAGCTTGTGACGTAACTTCGGAATTCCTGAAGTGTTCTCGTTCCGTCCGACCGCTCTGCGGCCTGGTCGAAGTCGAGGAGGCTCATGCTGGCGGTGGTGAAGGACTTCAGCAGGATTCTGGAGAACTCACGGGATGTCGTGTTGGACCGGCAAGACGCCGAGCGACCCCCTGCTCGAACGCAGCGAAGCGGAGTTGAGAGCTTGGGGGCGGGGCAGCCTCGGGTCGCTGCTGTACCGGCGGGCGCTGGGCGAGGCCGTCGCCACGGGGCTGGCGGTACGCGACGGCGCGCCGTCGACCGGCCCCGCACCCACGTACGCGCAGGTGCAGGCCCTCGTCGACGGGCCCGGCGTCACGTGCCGGTGAGCTTGTCGAGGTCGGGGGCGTAGACGGTCATCCAGTGCGGGTTCAGCCGGTAGTAGATGACCTCGCGGTTCCAGTCGAAGGCGTCGTCGTCGCCGTAGAAGTCCTTCAAGTAGGCGAGGAGTTCCTGCCAGTCGGCCGTGGTCTCGGCGTCCTCGGGGTTCAGCTCCTCCACCGTGCCGTGGGTGAACACGCCGAGGTCCTCGCCGTGCATGTGCGCGACGCTGGCGGCCGGACGGGCCGCGAGATGACGGGCCTTGGCGGCGTTGTGCGCCGTGCCGAAGTGCCACCGGCCGTGCAGGAAGTGCCCGTCGGCGCCGCTGATCCGCGGTTCGCCCTTTGCGGTCACCGTGGAGAGGGCGAGCGTGCACATGCCGGTGAGGACCCCAGTGAGCTGCGCCGCCGTGATGGTGCGGCCCTCGACGATCGAGCGGAGGTGTGCGGTCGAGCCGGAGAGGGAGGAGTCGAGGAGGGACTGGAGCTTGTTGAGTTCTTCTGGGGTTTCGCGCATATGTCCAGCGTCGGCCGTAAACCCGCCACCCTCTGTCGTCATTGATGAAGCAGCGGTGAGGTTGCTCCGCGCGGGTTGCGCTCGGTGCCCTCGTGCTGTTCTGGATCCTCATCCCGGAGAGCGAGCGAGGGAAGGGGCTCGGCACCCACGTCATGGAGCACATCATCGCGGTGGCAGATCTACGTGGTGTACCCATGACGCTCAGCCCAAGCGACACCTTCGGCGGGAACCTGGACCGGCTGCACGCCTTCTACCGACGCCTCGGCTTCGTCACCAACACCCAGTGCGGTTGGATCGGCGCCCCCAGAGAGAGCATGGTCCGCGCACCACGTGTGGGTCTGGGGCGTTGATGTCAACGAACCAAGATCATCCCGTGGCGGCTTTTGGGCTCTTCTTGGAAGCGGCCGCAATTTCATCTGATGTAGCACTGCGGTCGGGCGGCACATCGGAGGCTCTAGCGCTCATCGACGCAGTTCAGGGCCTCAGTGTATGCGCTTTCTCCCGCAAGGCAGGTTGCTCTCGTGGCCCTCGACGCACCTGCGGACAGGCTTCCTACCTGCGGATTTACGGTCAGGTTACTTCTGATGAAAGATCCCTTCGTCTGATGTAAGTGACGGAGGGTGGTCGTGGTGAGCAGGAACAGCCTTGCGCCCGGGGCAGTGGGGCTGCATCTGGTCAGCGATCTGCCGCTACTGCGGCCTGACGAACAGGTCTTCACCACGATGCTGGACGGCTGGCGCAATCAGCAGATGGCGCGGAACTTGGCGTTCTCCACAATCGAGGGCCGGGAGAAGACGGTGCGGGCGTTCGCCCGGCATGCGGACGCCTTGCCGTGGGCCTGGTCGCCACAGATGCTCGACGAGTGGATGGATGATCTGCGGGCAGTACGCGGGCTGAAGCGCTCCACACTGCGCAACTACCAGGGTGCGGTGCGGTCGTTCTGTGAGTTCGCCATCGACCCCGCCTACGGCTGGGCGGCGACCTGCGAAGAGCGCTTCGGCACCCACCCGATACAGGTCGTGCACGAGTGGAACGCCGCGGTGCACGTGGAGGACGCCGAAGCCGACGCGGCGAAACGGGCCTTCACCCAGGACGAGTTGCAGGCGTTCTTCGACTACGCCGACGACCAGGTCACCAAGGTTCGCGGCCGGGGCCGCAAGGGCTGGCTGCCCGCGTTCCGTGACGCGATGCTCTTCAAGACCGCGTACGCCTTCGGCTTGCGCCGCAACGAGACGCGGATGCTCGACGCGGTCGACTTCGGCCGCAATCACGACGGCCCGGAGTTCGGCGACTACGGCGTCTGCTACGTCCGCCACGGCAAGGCCAGGAAGGGCTCGCCGCCCAAGCGCCGCAGCGTGCTGACAGTCTGGGACTGGTCGGCGGAGATCCTCCAGCAGTGGAACGAAGAGGTCCGACCGCTGTTCGCCACCTCCGGAAGCGGGGCTCTATGGCCCTCGGAACGCTCCGCCCGGATCGGCTTCTCGCAGATGAACACCCGTTTCGGCGCATACCGGGATGCACTGGGTCTCGACGAGGGGCTGGACTTCCATTCCTTCCGCAGGTCGTACGTGACCCACCTGATCGAGGACGGCTGGGACGCCCGGTTCGTCCAGGAACAAGTCGGCCACGACTACGCATCCACGACCGCGATCTACACCTGCGTATCCTCCGACTTCCGCACCCGCACCCTGCGCAGAGCGCTGGACGCGACGATGGAGGCCGCCCTGCGGCTGGCAAGGAGAGCCTGATGAAACGCCAGGTCAGCTACGAGTGGCGGCTGCGCGAGGTCATGGCCACGCGCGGGATCTTCGTCGCCTCCGACCTGTCCCCGCTGCTGGCCGACCGCGGCATCGAACTGTCCTCGGTCCAGGTCTGGCGACTGGTCACCCAGACCCCCGAACGGCTGTCCCTGCCCGTCCTCGCCGCCCTCTGCGACATCCTCGACGTCACCCCCGCCGAGTTGATCGCCACCAAGGCGGAGAACGCGGCCCCGCGCCGCACCGCCGCCTCCGGCGGCGCGGACGTGGTCGACCTCGCGGCCACCGTCCGTCCCAAGCGAGCCCGGGTCCGCCCGGAGAAATGAGCCGCACCAGAGTCCGGCCCGAGGACCTGTTCTGCGCACGCTGTCACCGCGCCGTCCGCATCGGAGCGGCCCACTGGCCCGAGGGCTACCTGTGCTCCGCTTGCTACGACCACGCGCTGGAGACCTACGGGCAGTGCGCCGGCTGCGGCGTCGACCGGCTCACCCCCGGCATCGCACTGGACGGCGGCCGGTGGTGCACCGACTGCGCGGGCGGCCTGGGTGAGTTCCACTGCGAACGCTGTGGCCGCCAGGCCCGCCGCTACCTGCGCGGAGTATGCGGAAACTGCGTCCTGGCCGAACGCCTGGAAGAGCTCCTTGCCGACGGCGCCGGCCGCGTTCGCCCCGAACTCGTTTCCTTCTTCGACGAGGTCAGGTCCGTGCCCCGTCCAAAGGCAACACTGACCTGGGTTGGCAAACCGCACGTCCAGCAGATCCTGCGCGCACTCGCCCTCGGCGAAGTGCCCCTCACCCACGATGGATTGAGCGCTCTGTCGCCCTGGCGATCGGTCGCCCACGTCTGTGACCTGCTCATGCACTCCGGCGTCCTGCCTCACCGTGACCGGCACCTGCTGCTGTTCGAACGCCGACTGCCCGAATGGCTCGACACCATTGAGGACGTGGAACACCGCCAGCTCCTGAACCGCTTCGCCACCTGGCACCTCCTGCGCAAGCTCCGGGCCAGCGCCGCCAAGCGCCCCCTCGGACCTGGGGCCATCACCTCGGCCCGTGCCCGGCTCATCCAGGCAGCCGCCTTCCTCACCTGGCTCGCCGAGCGGGACCGCGTCATCGGCGAGTGCACACAGGCCGACCTCGACGCCTGGTTCGCCGAGAACGCCACCGCCCGCCGCGTCGTCCAAGCATTCCTGCGCTGGAGCATGGACCACCAGGTGATGCCCCGGTTGAAGGTCCCCACGATCCGCACAGAGAATCCGGCCCCGATCAGCCAGCACAACCGCATCGCCCTGATCCGTAAAGTCATGACCAGCGACGATCTCCCGCTCATGGAACGGGTCGCGGCCGCCCTGATCCTCCTCTATGCCCAACCGGTCCGCCGGCTCGTCCGGCTCACCGTCCACGACGTCCAGCACGACGGTGACCAGGTCGTACTCCGCCTCGGCAATCCGCCCACACCGGTTCCCGAGCCCTTCGCCGGCGTGCTCTTGGGCTACATACGCACCGCACGGCCCAACCGGCCAGGCGGCACCCTTCCCGCCAGCGACTGGCTCTTCCCCGGACGCCGGGCCGGACAGCCCATGGACCCCGCCACCCTCGGCAAGCGACTCACCGCCGCAGACATCCCTACTCTCCACGGCCGGACCGCCACCCTGCGGCAGCTCGTCCTCCAGGCGCCGCCCTCGGTCGTTGCGGGGATGCTCGGCTATCACACCGTCCACACCGAGGCCGTCGCCGCCCAAGCCGGAGGAACCTGGAAGGAGTACGCCCCGGGCGACCACACTCAGTGATCACACAGGCTGTCAGTACCAGGGCCGTGTGCTCTGCGTGGGCAGTGCGCGCAGTGTGGGCCATCGTTCCAACAGGCGTACGGCCAGAGCCGCGCTGAGGTGACCGAGTGCGTGCAAATGGTCGTGGTCGCGGGTCAGGTCGGCGACCACGCCAAGTCGGTGGACGAGGCGTTCTCGGGCGGAAACGTAGCCCCACTCGAAGTCCTCCGCAGGTACCCGTGCGAGGTGGTCGACGGACTCGCGGTGGGCGCGTTCGACGAGTGCGTCGCCACGGATCAGCCAGCCGGCGCATGCGTCGGCAAGATCGCCCGCAACGTCCCTTCCGGTGAGGCCGCGCCAGGTGGCACGGTAGACGGCCTCGGCTTCCGCGAGCGGCGCGGCCGTGACCGACATTGCGCACCAGCAGGTCGGGAAACCGATACGGAAGTAGGCGAGTTCGACCAGGCCGTTGCCCAGCGATGCCTGCTCGAAGTCGACGAAGTGGACGCCGGCGGCGGTGCGCAGGTCGTTGCCGGGGCAGGGATCTCCGTGCAGCAGCGCATGGTGAGGCGCTGGGTCGAGCCGGTCGATCAGGGCGGCGAGTTCGTTCGGCACTCCGGGTGGGACGGGGACGTCAAGGGCCTTGGCGAGTGCGAGGAAGGACTCAGCGTCGGCGGCCGTCGGTCCGGACCAGGCGGGGAGCGTTCCCGTGTCGGCCGGCCCGGTGAGCGCGTGCAGCCGGGCGAGGGACTCGGCGTAGCCGGGCATCCAGTCGTCGGCCGCGCCGAGGTCGTCCAGGTGTTCCAGGACCATCACGCGTGACGCCGCGTCCGTTCCGAGCAGTGCGGGCGCGACGGTCGGCCGGGTCGCCCGTGCGGCGAGCCGCAACGCGGCGACCTCCCGCGCATAGCGCGCATCCCCGTCGGGCCCGGTTCCACCTCCGTCGGCGATCTGTTTGACGATCACCCGGCTACCACCGCGCAGCTCGACCCGCCACACCCGAGAGCGCGGGCTGCTGTCCAGGAGCGTGGCCTCCGTGGGGGAGCCCAACGCGGAACGCAGTTCGTCGCTGATCGGCACCCGGGTCGACATGATGGTCAGCGTAGGGCCTTCCGCAGCACGGTGTACGGACACTTCGCCAAGGACACCACTGTTGTCCCGCCGGCCAACGAACGCCAGCAGCTGACCCTTCGCTCTGCGAGGTCCCGCTCACCCAGGACACCCCTAGTCAGCCGTCCTCTCACGTCCCCAGCGAGCACTATCAGTAGCAACTGATACCCCGTCGGCAGGCCGCAAACAGGGAACACCGACTACCCGATCACAGACTCCTACCGGTACTGGACCCCTATCGGATTCCCGCCCCTCGCCGTAAAAGCGATTGCACCGACCCCATGAACCGGCGGCTTTCAAAGGGAAAGGGGGCGGTCGCGGGTGGCCGGATTTCCCCCGCCGGCCACCCGCGACCGCCCCGTCACCGCCCGAGCCCGTCGGACGGCCGCGGACTCCGCGTCACCCCGGATAGATCGGCGCCGACCCGTCCGCGACGACCTTCTGCCACTGCTCCCCGGACGGCAGCCGCACGATCCCGTCCTCCGAGAAACCGACCAGCGGCAGCCGTACGTCCTCGGACGCGGTGATGTCCTTCACGCCGCTCAGCGCGGCCGGCGCCGGCCCGTCCGGGGTGGAACCGTCGACCTGGACGTAGCGCATCGTCTGCACGCCGCCCTTCTCGCGCCCGACCACCACGAGCCGGCTGTCCCCGGCCCACGACATCGCCGTGACCACTTCCAACTCGGGTGTCGCCGAACGCAGTTCCCGCACCGACACGGCGGTGCCCCCGCCCGTGCCGCCGTCGCCGCGCTCGATCCGCCCGATCAGCAGCGACGACTTCTCGCCCTGCCTCACCACGAGCGCGACGCGCACACCGTCCGCGGCCACCCGCACCGACTGGACGGTGCCCTCCAGTCCGGCGGGCGTGGACACCTCCAGCGGCTCGCCCACGCCCTCCTTCAGCATCAGCACCCGCGAGTTGCCGGGGTCGCGGTCGGCGACCCACAGGTCGCCCCGCGCGTCCCAGCTGGGCGCCGACAGCCGCTTGTCCGGTGCGGGTCCGGCGCTGGTGAGCTCCGGGTCCCCGAGCGGGCCGCCCGCCACCAGCGCCCCGACGTAGAGGTTCTTGCCGTCGGCGCCGACCCCGGCGGCCATGGCCTCGTCGCGCGAGACGGCCGCGGTCCTCAGCTTCGTGGCGCCGGTGCCGAGGGCCCCCGGCACCGGATCGGGCTCGGTGCTGTCGCTGGCCGCCGTCGGCAGCCGTACGAGCCGGTGATCCGCGTCGAGGAGGTACAGGTAGTCCGCCCGCTTGTCCGGCCCGCGCGCGGCGACGGCCTCGGACCGGTCCTCCGTGCACAGCTGCCGGCCGCCTGCCCGCAGCTCGATCGTGTCCACTGCGGGGGTGAGGTTCTCCAGTGTGAACAGCAACTGGGAGGCCATCTCCCGGCACTGGGTCAGCCCGACCCGGGCCGCCTTCGCGTTCAGCGGGACGGTCAGCCGGTTCTGGTCGTCGGGTGCCAGCGCGGGGGCGTTGCCCGCCAGGGCCGTCCCGGTCGGGAAGCTCGACCTGACCACGGGGTCGAGCCAGCTGGTGGGCCCGTTCAGCAAGGAGCGCACCATCTCCGTCACGGGGGCCACGTTCCTTCGCACGTAGACCGGATCGGCCACGGCCACGGTGCGCGGCGAGGTCGCGGGCGCGGGCGCGGTGTCGGTGGCGAAGTAGAACTTCTCGACCGACAGATAGTTGCGCTGGAAGTCGGACTTGCCCATGACGACACCGCGCGGCGGCACGTCGATGCGCCACTGCTTGGTCTTCCTGTCCCGCGCGAGGTGCATCGTCTCGCGGTAGTCCCCGGCGCCCGGCCGGTACGACTGCCGCCCGTCGACCGTGGCGACCCGGGTGCCGTTCAGCGTGTACGAGATGCTGCTCGCGTCCTCCCGGCCGCCCACCCGGTCGGCGTTGACGCCCGGTCCGTCCGCGAGCACGGTCGTGGACCGCAGGGGCCGCCACTTGGCCGACGCCTGGGGCGTGAGGTACTTGCGCGCGATCTCGAAGTTCGGGTCGTCGCTGGTCAGCGCCTCCAGGAAGCCCGTCACGATCTCGGACGACGAGGCGTCCTCACGCGGCGGCATCGCGAAGACCCGCACCTGGGTGTCCTGGCGCGGTGTGGACTCCACCTCGCGCAGGTCGCCGCTGTCGGGCATCGACGCGCACCCCGCCAGCAGAACGGTCCCGCAGACGGCGTACGCCAGCGCGCGCCCCGGTCTGCGCCGAGCGCCTCCCCCGTGATCAGCGCCCACGTGATGCCTCCCCCTGCCTGCTCGACTCCGCGGCCTCCCCGGCCGCCGCGCCCGGCTGCTCCTGGGAGCCCGGCACGTCCTCCTGGCGTCGCGTGCCCGACGCGGGCCGCGGCACCACGCGCGCGCCGTTGCCGGGCAGCGCCGTGGGGTCAGCCCTGGGGGCCTCGGGGGCGCCCAGGCGCGGCGCCATGGGGTCCCTGGACGGCATCGGCGGCACCCGGTCCCCGCTGCTGTGCTGGGCTGGCACGGTGGCGGCCTTCTGCCCGCCGCCGCCCGGCAGGCCGGCGTCGTCGAGGCCGCGGTTGCGCCGCGAGTCCCTGGGCTCCAGGGGTATCGGCGAGCCCCGCAGCGGCTCGTCCGCGGTCCGCGGCAGCGTCAGGCGGAACTGCGAACCGCCGCCCGGCTCGCCCCACGCCTGGAGCCAGCCGCCGTGCAGCCGGGCGTCCTCCAGGGCGATGGACAGCCCCAGTCCCGTACCGCCGGTGGTACGCGCGCGTGCCGGGTCGGCCCGCCAGAAGCGGCTGAAGACCCGGGTCGCCTCGCCCGGCTTGAGTCCCACCCCGAAGTCGCGCACCGCGACCGCGACCGCTCCGCCCGCCGAGGCGAGCCGCACGACCACGTCCCTGCCCTCACCGTGCTCGACGGCGTTGACCACGAGGTTGCGCAGTACGCGCTCCACGCGCCGGGCGTCGGCCTCGGCGACGACGGGCTGCTGGTCGCCGACCACGCGTATGCGCGTGCCCTTGCGGTCGGCGAGCGGCTCGGCCCCGCTGACCACACGCCGCACGACCTCCCTGAGATCGATCGGCTCGGCCTCCAGGGCGGCCGCTCCGGCGTCGAACCGGCTGATCTCCAGCAGGTCCGCGAGCAGCGACTCGAACCGGTCGAGCTGGTCCGCGAGCAGCTCCGCCGACCGCGCGGTCACGGGATCGAAGTCCTCGCGCGCCTCGTGGATGACGTCGGCGGCCATCCGCACGGTCGTCAGCGGCGTCCGCAGCTCGTGCGACACGTCCGACACGAACCGGCGCTGCATCCGCGACAGGTCCTCCAGCTGCTGGATCTTCAGCTGAAGGTTCTGCGCCATCTTGTTGAAGGCCTCGCCCAGCCGGGCGATGTCGTCCTCGCCGGTGACCTTCATCCGTTCCTGGAGCCGCCCCGCCGACAGCCGCTCGGCGATCCCGGCCGCCATCCGCACGGGCGTGACGACCTGGCGCACCACCAGCCAGGCGATGGCGCCGAGGAGGACGACCACGAAGAGCCCGGCGGTCGCGAGCGTGCCCTTCACCAGGCTCAGCGACTTCGCCTCCTGCGTGAGCGGGAAGAGGTAGTACAGCTGGTAAAGGTCGCCGTTGGGGTCGGTGACCTGCTTGCCGATGACGAGCGCGGGCTGGGCGTCCTTGTGCGCCGTCGACTGGTACACGATGCGGGTGTAGCTCTGGAACGACCCGGTGGTGCCGTCGATGCGCTCGCGCAGCGCCTCGGGCACGCTCGCGGTCGGGTCCACGCCGCCGGAGGCGCGCCGTCCGCGCCCGCCGCTGTCGCCGCCCGCGGACGCCGGGAGCGTCACCACCTCGAAGGCGCCCTGTCCGCCGCTGGAGAGCGAGAAGACGAGGTCGCTCATCCACTGGATGACGTTCTGGTCGGAGCGCTCGTCCACGGTCGATCCGTCGTCCGCGGTCCCCGCCTCGGCCTCGTCGGCGCGCTGCTTGGCCGCCGCGAAGCCGCCGGTGGCCTGGCTCTGCGAAGCCTTGACCTTGGCGTCCAGCAGGCCGTTGCGCACCTGTCCGATGACGACGAAGCCGAGCAGCAGCACGACGCCGAGCGACATCACCAGCGTCGAGACGACCACCCTGAGCTGGATGTTGCGCCGCCACAGCCGCATGGCGGGCAGGGCGGGCCGGCGCACCCAGCGCAGGAGCAGCCGGAGGACCGGACTGCCCTGCACTCCTCCTTGCAGCAGCCCGCCCTCCAGGAGCCGTCCCCAGCGGGAACCCGCCGGCTTCCGGCCGACAGGCCGCTCCGGACGGGTCCCGGTCGAACCGGGGGCCGCAGCGGCACTGTCCCGGGACATGTCAGCTCGGCCCTGCCTTGTAACCCACCCCTCGGACGGTCACCACGATCTCCGGCCGCTCCGGGTCCTTCTCGACCTTGGACCGCAGCCGCTGCACATGCACGTTGACCAGCCGGGTGTCGGCCGCGTGCCGGTAGCCCCACACCTGCTCCAGCAGGACCTCACGGGTGAAGACCTGCCACGGCTTGCGGGCCAGGGCGACCAGCAGGTCGAACTCCAGCGGGGTCAGCGCGATCGACTGCCCCTCCCGCTTCACGGAGTGCCCCGCCACGTCGATGACGAGGTCGCCGATGGCCAACTGCTCCGGCGCGGGCTCCTCCGACCTCCGCAACCGCGCCCGGATGCGGGCGACGAGCTCCTTCGGCTTGAACGGCTTCACGATGTAGTCGTCGGCACCGGACTCCAGGCCCACGACGACGTCGACGGTGTCGCTCTTGGCCGTCAGCATCACGATCGGCACACCCGACTCCGCCCGGATCAGCCGGCACACCTCGATGCCGTCGCGTCCGGGCAGCATCAGGTCGAGCAGCACCAGATCCGGCTTGGCCTCCCTGAACGCGGCCAGCGCCTTGTCGCCGTCGGCTACGAAAGACGGCTCAAAACCTTCACCACGCAGCACGATGCCGAGCATCTCGGCCAGTGCGGTGTCGTCGTCGACGACAAGGACTCGTCCCTTCATAAACGACATCATCCCATTCTCATAACAGTGGCGAAGGCAGTGGTGAGATAGGTCACCGGCCAGTGACCTTAGTCGTAGCCCGTCGCCACTGTCTGCCCTGATCCGGATCACACTGTGTGACATTTGGACGGGTGGCCCCCTCTGCCCACCCGATCGATCTCGGCCGATTCTCTACGACCGCGACATCCGCCGCGATCCGCCGCACAGCTCCGCCAGCGCCTCGGCCGTCACCGGAGACACCGTCCCCTCCTCCGTCACGATCGCCGTCACGAGCTCGGGCGGCGTCACGTCGAACGCCGGGTTGTACGCCTGCGTCCCCAGCGGCGCCACCGGGACACCCCCGCCGGCCTCCCCCGCCGCCCCGGCTGCCGACGGCGCGGCGATCTCGGTCACCTCGAAGCCGGGACGCTGCTCCACCTCGACGGACGCCCCGTCCGGCGTCGCGAGGTCCACGGTGGTCAGCGGCGCCACCACGATGAACGGCACATGGTGGTAGCGGGCCAGCACCGCGAGCGGGTAACTCCCCACCTTGTTCGCCACCGACCCGTCGGCCGCGATGCGGTCGGCGCCTATCAGCACCGCGTCCACCTCCCCGGCGGCGAACAGCGAACCGGCCGCGTTGTCCGCGAGCAGCGTGTACGCCATCCCGCTGCGCGCCGCCTCGTACGCCGTCAGCCGGGCCCCCTGGAGCAGGGGCCGCGTCTCGTCCACCCACAGCCGCCGCAGCCGCCCGGCCCGGTGCGCCGCCAGCGCCACCGCGAACGCCGTGCCCTCACCGCCCGACACCAGGGCCCCGGTGTTGCAGTGCGTGAGGACGCGGTGCCCACCGCCGGGCAGCAGCTCGTCCAGCAGTGCCAGTCCCCGGCCGGCCATCCTCGCGCTGGCCTCGGCGTCCTCCGCGTGCAGCTCGCGCGCCGCGGCCAGGGCCGCCCCGGCCGCCGCCTGGACGCTCCCGCTCCTCGTGAGCTCGCCCCGGTACGCGCCCTGCGCCCTGCGCACCCCGAGCGCCAGATTCACCGCGGTCGGCCGGGCGCCCGCCAGCGACTCCGCCGCGGCGTCCACGTCGAAGCCCCGCGCGGCGGCGAGCGCGACCCCGTACGCCCCCGCGATGCCGAGCAGCGGTGCCCCGCGCACGGCCAGCGACCGGATCGCCTCCACCAGCGCGGACGCGTCCGTGCAGACCAGCTCGACCTCCTCGGCCGGCAGTCTCGTCTGGTCCAGCAGGACCAGCACGGGCCCCTCTGGTGGTTCGTCCCAGCGGATCGCCGGGACTTCGGTGGGCCTGCTGTCCTCGCCGGAATGCGCGTACTGATCAGCCATGCCGTCAGTCTGCCCCGTGTGCGGCGGACAATTGAAGGTGTGCAGCCCATACCGCGGCGGGTACCTCCCCGAGCACCCCATGGCACGATGGCTGCCAGACTGCCGCCGCGATCCGCGGACGGGCACCGTGAAGGAGCGACGATGAAAGACACTCCGGGCTGGGCTTCGCCCGGATCCGCCCCGTCCGACGGACAGGAACCCGGCACGTCCGGTCCTGCCGAGCCCGCCGACCGTCCCTCCTCCGTGCCGCAGCCAGGCGCCGAGCCCCAGGACGGCAGCCCGAAGTGGTCCAAGGAACAGCCACCACCGGGCGCGTGGTCCGCACCGACGGGTTCCCCGCCCTCCGGCCAGACCCCGCCACCCCCTCCCGCCGGCTCCGGCTGGGGCACCCCGCCCCCGGCAGGACCCGGCGGCGGTTACGGCGGTGCCTGGGGAGGCGGCTGGGGCGGACCCCCGCCCGCGGCCAAGCCCGGCGTCATCCCGCTGCGCCCCCTCGGCGTCGGCGAGATCCTCGACGGCGCCGTCTCGACCATGCGCGCCCACTGGCGCACGGTCCTCGGGATCTCCCTGACCGTCGCGGTCGTGACCCAGATCCTGGTGGTCCTCGTCCAGGGCTTGGTCCTGAACGACAGCGCCGGCTCCGACGTCCTCAACGACCGCGAAGCCACCATCGACGAGCTGACGCGGGCCATGGGCGAGCTCATGCTCAGCTCCGGCGTCATCTCCGTGATCTCGCTGATCGGCGCGATCATCGCCACCGCCCTGCTGACGACGGTCACCAGCCGCGCCGTCCTCGGCAAGTCCGTCACCACCGGCGAGGCATGGCGCGACGCCCGTCCCCAGGTACCGAGGCTCTTCGGTCTGCTCGTCCTGCTGCTGATCATGACGGTCGGACTCGCCGTGGCGGCCGTTGTGCCGGGCATCCTCGTGGCAGCGGCGGGCAGTGCCGCCGCGGGAGCGGGACTCATCCTCCTCGGCGTGATCGGCGGCAGCGTCGTCGCGCTGTGGCTGTGGTTCCGCTTCTCCCTGGCCTCGCCCGCGCTGATGCTGGAGAAGCAGGGCATCAGGAAGGCTCTGGGCCGCTCCGCCAAGCTGGTCCGCGGCTCCTGGTGGCGCGTCTTCGGCATCCAACTGCTGGCCATGCTCATCTCGTACATCGTCGCGGGGATCGTCGTCGCCCCCTTCGCGTACCTCGCCGGCATCCTCAGCGGCGACGGTGTCACGAACCTCCTCAACGGGACCTCCGGCCTCGGCTGGACCTTCCTCATCGTCAGCGGCATCGGCTCGGTGATCGGCTCCACGGTCACCTTCCCGATCTCGGCGGGCGTCACGGTCCTGCTCTACATCGACCAGCGCATCCGCCGCGAGGCCCTCGACCTGGAACTCGCCCGCGCGGCCGGCGTCCAGGGCTACGGCTCCGGCACCCCGGGGAGCTGAATCGGTGAAACCGGCGGGGGGAGTTCTCACCATGTCCGCGCCACCGGACACGGCCGTACGCGCGTGGGCACACGCCGGCGACGCCTCCCTGGTGTCGCTGACGGCACGCGCGAACGACGAGCCGCCGCTGACGGTCCCCCGCGACCCCGCGCGTGAAGCGGCCCGGCGCGAGCTGTCCAAGGGCATGTACCACGAGAACGACCCCAGCTGGTTCCAGCGCGCCCTCGACACCTTCTGGGGCTGGGTCGCGAACCTGCTCGACAGCGCCTCGACGGCGACACCCGGCGGGGCGCTCGGGCTCGTCGTCGTCATCCTCGTCGTCGTCGCGGTCCTCGGCGCCCTGTGGTGGCGCCTGGGCACCCCGCGCCGCCAACCCGCCCCCACCGCCGCCCTGTTCGACGACCGCCCGCGCAGCGCCGACGAACACCGGGCCACCGCCGAGGCACACGCCGCCCAGGCCCACTGGAACCAGGCCGTCCAGGAACGCATGCGTGCCATCGTCCGCGCCCTGGAGGAGCGTGCGCTCCTCGACACCCGGCCCGGACGCACGGCGGACGAGGCCGCCGCCGAGGCGGGCCGCTCACTGCCCTCCCACGCGGACCGACTGCGCGCCGCCGCGCGGGACTTCGACGACGTCACGTACGGCGGCAGAAGCGCCACCCAGCAGGCGTACCAGCGCGTCGCGGACCTGGACCGCGCCCTGGACGGCACCAGACCGCAGCTCACCAGCAGCGCGCCCGGCATGATCCGCACCACCGACCGGGAAGCCGCCGGATGACGACCGAGGCCACGCCCCCGTCCACCTCGGCCTCGCCCACCGTCCGCCGACTGTGGACCCGCGCGCGAGGCGTCGTCCTGGCCGTCGTGGTGCTCCTCGTGGCAGCCGTCGTGATCGCCGCCTTCCGCTCCGGCACCCGGCACGGCGCCCTCGACCCGCGCTCCGCCGACCCCGCCGGAAGCCGGGCGGTCGCCGAACTCCTCGCGGACCGGGGCGTGGACACGCGCGTGGTCACCACGCTCGACGAGGCCCGCGCCGCGGCCGACGCGGACACCACCCTCCTCGTCGCCTCCCCCGACCTGCTGACCCGCGGCCAGCAGGACCTGATGCGCTCGGCGACTGCCGGTTCGGCGGGCCGGACCGTCCTCGTCGCACCCGGCAGCCGGTCCGTCGAACGGCTCGTCCCCGGCGTCACCGCCGACCCCGCGACCAGCTCGGCGTCGAAACTCTCCCCGGGCTGCGACCTGCCCGCCGCGCTGCGGGCGGGCCCCGCCGACCTCGGCGGCATCCGCTACACCACGACCCGCCTCGGCGCCGACGAGTGCTACCCGAGCGAGCGCCACGCCACCCTGCTGCGCGTCCCCGCGGCCGGCGGCGACGGCGACACCGTCGTCCTCGGCGCCCCCGACATCCTCTCCAACGACCGCCTCGACGAGCAGGGCAACGCCTCGCTCGCCCTCCAACTCCTCGGCTCCCGACCTCATCTGGTCTGGTACCTCCCCTCACTGTCCGACACCTCGGCCGCCGAGGACGACCGCCGCGGCTTCTTCGACCTGATCCCCTCGGGCTGGCTCTGGGGCACCCTGCAGCTCTTCATCGCCGCCGCCCTGGCCGCCCTGTGGCGGGCACGCCGACTGGGCCCCCTCGTGCCCGAAAAACTCCCCGTCGCGATCCGCGCCTCCGAGACCGTCGAAGGCCACGCCCGCCTCTACCGCAAGGCCGACGCCCGCGACCGCGCGGCCGCCGCTCTCCGCTCCGCCACCCGCACCCGCCTCGCCCCCCTCGTAGGTGTCCCCGTGTCCCAGGCGCACGCGCCCGAGGCCCTGCTCCCCGCCCTGTCCGCCCATCTCCACCACCGCGGAGACGGACAGGCCCCGCACGCCCTCCTCTTCGGCCCGCCGCCCCGCGACGACGCGGCACTCATCTCCCTCGCCGACCGACTCGACGCCCTCGAAAGAGAGGTACGCCGTCCATGATGGACCCGACCACTGACAACGCCGGGAGCACCGGGGACCCGGGCGGCGCCCGCGCCTCCCTCGAAGCCCTGCGTGCCGAGATCGCCAAAGCCGTGGTCGGCCAGGACCCCGCCGTCACCGGTCTCGTCGTCGCCCTCCTCTGCCGCGGACACGTTCTCCTCGAAGGAGTCCCCGGGGTGGCCAAGACGTTGCTCGTCCGCGCCCTCGCGTCCGCACTCGAACTCGACACCAAGCGCGTCCAGTTCACCCCCGACCTCATGCCCAGCGACGTGACGGGCTCCCTCGTCTACGACGCCCGCACCGCCGAGTTCTCCTTCCAGCCCGGCCCCGTCTTCACCCACCTCCTCCTCGCCGACGAGATCAACCGCACGCCACCGAAGACGCAGTCCTCCCTGCTGGAGGCCATGGAGGAGCGCCAGGTCACGGTCGACGGCACCCCCCGCCCCCTCCCCGACCCGTTCCTGGTCGCGGCCACCCAGAACCCGGTCGAGTACGAGGGGACCTACCCTCTCCCCGAAGCCCAACTCGACCGATTCCTGCTGAAACTGACG
The DNA here is from genome assembly GCF_000225525.1 of Streptomyces zinciresistens K42. GTDB lineage: Bacteria > Actinomycetota > Actinomycetes > Streptomycetales > Streptomycetaceae > Streptomyces > Streptomyces zinciresistens. The sequence continues at coordinate 16,380 of NZ_AGBF01000135.1, forward strand.
ATCCCTCTGCCCTCCCGCCAGGACGAGATCGACGTCGTCACCCGCCACGCCGAGGGCTTCAACCCCCGCGACCTGCGCGCCGCCGGCATACGCCCCGTCGCGAGCGCGGCCGACCTGGAAGCGGCCCGCGCCGCCGTCGCGAAGACGACCGTCTCCCCGGAGATCACCGCCTACGTCGTCGACATCTGCCGCACGACCCGCGAATCGCCGTCCCTGACGCTGGGCGTCTCCCCTCGCGGCGCCACCGCCCTCCTCGCCACCGCACGCGCGTGGGCATGGCTCACGGGCCGCGACTACGTCACCCCCGACGACGTCAAGGCCCTCGCCCTCCCCACCCTCCGCCACCGCGTCCAGCTCCGCCCGGAGGCCGAGATGGAGGGCGTCACGGCCGACTCCGTCATCACCGCGATCCTCGCCCACGTCCCCGTCCCCCGCTGATGGCGTTCACCGGACGCGCCGCACTCCTCGCGGCCCTCGGCTCCCTCCCGGTAGGCATCTGGGACCCCGGCTGGACGGGCATCCTCGCCGTCAACGCCCCGCTGGCCGCGGCCTGCGCCTGCGACTTCGCCCTGGCGGCCCCCGTACGACGCCTCGGCCTGACCCGGTCCGGCGACACCTCCGCCCGCCTTGCCGAGTCCGCCGACGTCACCCTCACCCTCACGAACCCGTCCGGCCGCCCGCTGCGCGCCCGGGTACGCGACGCCTGGCCCCCGAGCAGCTGGCAGCCCGGCACGGAAGTCGCCGCTTCACGCCACCGCGTGCGAGTCCCCGCAGGCGAACGCCGCCGCCTCACGACCCGCCTGCGCCCCACCCGGCGAGGCGACCGCCAGGCCGACCGCGTCACGATCCGCTCGTACGGCCCCCTCGGTCTCTTCGCCCGCCAGGGCACCCACCGCGCCCCCTGGACCGTGCGGGTCCTGCCGCCCTTCACCAGCCGCAAGCACCTGCCCGCCAAGCTCGCACGCCTGCGCGAACTCGACGGCCGCACCAGCCTCCTCACCCGCGGCGAAGGCACGGAGTTCGACAGCCTGCGCGCCTACGTTCCCGGCGATGACACCCGCTCCATCGACTGGCGCGCCACCGCCCGCCAGTCCGCGGTGGCCGTACGCACCTGGCGCCCCGAACGCGACCGCCGCATCCTCCTGGTCCTGGACACCGGACGCACCTCGGCGGGCCGGGTCGGCGACGCCCCCCGCCTCGACGCCTCGATGGACGCGGCCCTGCTCCTGGCCGCCCTCGCCTCACGCGCGGGCGACCGTGTCGACCTCCTCGCCTACGACCGCCGCGTACGGGCACTGGTCCAGGGCCGCACCGCCGGTGACGTCCTCCCCTCCCTGGTGAACGCCATGGCCACGCTGGAGCCCGAACTCCTCGAAACGGACGCCCGCGGCCTCACCGCCACGGCACTGCGTACGGCCCCGCGCCGCTCTCTGATCGTCCTGCTCACGACGCTCGACGCGGCCCCCATCGAGGAGGGCCTGCTCCCGGTCCTCCCTCAACTCACCGAGCGGCACAGGGTGCTGGTCGCCTCGGTCGCCGATCCTCACATCGCCCGTATGGCCGGGGCCCGCGGCAACACGGACGCCGTGTACGAGGCGGCAGCCGCAGCCCAGGCCCAGACGGAACGCCACCGCACAGCGGAACAACTCCGTCGGCACGGAGTCACGGTCGTGGACGCGACCCCCGAAGACCTGCCGCCGGCCTTGGCGGACGCCTATCTGACTCTCAAGGCATCGGGACGCCTATAGCCGGATGGGAAGGGGGAATCTCCACCCGGAGATTCCCCCTTCCCATGCGGTCAGT
>NZ_AGBF01000134.1 GCF_000225525.1 Streptomyces zinciresistens K42
GGGGATTCGCGCCGGGCCGCCCTCCCGGAGGCCCGGCGCCGGTGGACCACGCGGGCGCACGCGCCGGGGAGCGCGCGCGGCGCCCCGGCGCGGGCGCGGATTTCGCACGGGGCGCAGGGAAATGCCCGAGGACCCCGGGGACAAGGCCGCGGGCGAGAGCGGGCGCCGTATCTGACTTTATTTCAAAGGTGCGGATGTTGCCCGAGTGCCTTGTTGGCCTTCCGCCCACTGTGCAAGGGTGAAGTGCCCGTGGGGGGCGGAACGGACCGGACGCCCATTCGTTCCGTGGAGAACCGGCGCGAACGGGCCGCGGTGAATACGCACTCCCCGGGCCGGCGCCGAAGAGATAACCACCCAAGCGCCTGCTCCTTTTCGGCTGCCCGCCTCCGCAGCACGCGTGTGGGAAGGAATCCGCTCAGTGCCCACCCCCCACCCCCCTCGCCCTCCCTACCCTCCGCCGAGCGGGGTTGCGGAGGAATCCGACGAAGGTCTCGCGGCCCGGCTGCGGGGCCGTGCGGACGGCGGGGCCGCGCCGTCCGTCGCCCTGCTCATGGCACGCCACTGGCCGTCCGCGCGCGCGTACGCGGTGATCTGCCTGGCCTCCCGGGCGGGCGTCGCCGACATGGTCACGGCCGCCGCGTTCCACCAGGTCCTCGACCGTCTGGCGCTCGGTGAGCCCGCCGCGGCGCTGCGCCCCCTGCTGCTGGTCGCCGTCCGGGACACGGTCCGGCAGTGGTCGGCCGAGGAACGCATATCGGGGGTCCTGCCGGACCTCGTGAAACCGGCGGGCGGCCGCGGTATGCGGACGGCGAAGTCCATGACGCCCGAAAACCGGAAACTCGCCGGCCGGTCTTTCCAGGCGCTTCCCGGACACGCCCGCTGTCTGCTCTGGCACACCGAGGTCGAGGCGGAACCCCTCGGCGTTCCCGCCGGGCTGCTGGGCATGGACACCGCCACCGCCGCGGCGGCACGGGAACAGGCGCGTGACGCATTCCGCGAAGGCTGTGTCCACGCCCACAGAGAACTCGCGCCGACCAAGGACTGCCGTTTCCACAACCGGCTGCTCGACATCCCCATGCGCCGCGGCGGGGCCCTGCTGCCCGATGTGCGGGACCATCTCGCGGAGTGCCGCTACTGCCGTCAGGCCGCCGAACAACTGAGCCATTTCGAGAGCGGGTTGGGCGGTCTGCTGGCCGAGGCCGTGCTCGGCTGGGGCGCACGGCGCTATCTCGACACGCGCCCCGGCCGCGCCCAGGGCCCGGTGCAGCGCGGACGGGGCGCGCACCGGCACGGCGCCCCGCGGCGCCGGCTGCTCGCCAGGCTTCCGGTCCCGGTGCGCGGGCTGCCCGCCGGTGCGCGCTCGCGCAGTCTGCTCACGGGGGTGGGCATCGCCTCGGCGGGCCTCATCGCGATCCTGCTCGCCGCCGGACTGCTGTCGGACGACGACGGCGTCGCCCCGGCCGCCTCCGCGACCGTCGGCGGCACCGGGACCGCGCTGCCGCCCGCGGTGTCCTCGCCCCCGCCCGGCACGGCGGGGCTGCCCGACGTGCCCCGGCCCACCCGGCTGCGCAACGCCGACGCCGGTCTGTGCCTGGAGATCCGCGGCGAGCCGAAGCGGGGGGCGGGCACCGGGCTGGCCGCGTGCTCGGCCGACGCCGCCCAGCAGTGGTCGTACGAGAAGGACGGGCTGCTGCGCAGCGCGGCCGACACCGGGCTGTGCCTGGACTCCCGGGCGGACGCGGGGGTGGTGATCCTCGGCAGCTGCGCCGGTGAACGCGCGCCGCGGGCCGACGACGTGCGCTACGACCTCACCGTGCGCGGTGAACTGCTGCCCCGCTGGGACGAACGGCTCGCCCTCGCGGCCACCACCGCGGACGCGGGCGCCGACATCGTCGTCAAGGTCCGCGACCGCTCCGACGGACAGCGCTGGGTGACCGACCCGGCGGGACCGGCGAGCACGGGTTCGCGGTCGAGCGCGGAGTCGCGGCGGCCGGACACCCGGACGGTGCGCGACACCGGGGAGAACGCGTAGGACCCCCGTGGGGTGTCACGTACCCGACGCCCCGGACCGAGGCGCCGGTGCCCGGCCCCGGCACGGTGCCCGTCCCGCCCGCTCGCTCGCGGCGGCCGGGTGTCGGGTGCCCGGCCGGGGCGTCACCGGTGGCGGTTCAGGGGTGCCGATGTGCGGCGGGCGCGGTCATCCGGGTTCCGTCACGAGGTCGGCGGGGCCGACGGACCCTGGGCCGCGGTGGCCGGACAGGGCCAGGGTGAGGTCGAGTTCGGCCAGCAGGCAGCGGATCACGTGCTCGACCCCCGCCTGGCCGTCGAGTCCCAGGCCGTAGGCGTACGGCCGGCCGATCAGGACCGCCCGCGCGCCGAGCGCGAGTGCCTTGAAGATGTCGTCGCCCGTGCGGACGCCGCTGTCGAACAGCACCGCCAGCCGGTCGCCGACGGCCCGCGCGATCCCGGGCAGGGCGTCGGCCGCCCCGACGGACCCGGCGACCTGGCGGCCGCCGTGGTTGGAGACGACGACGCCGTCCATCCCGGCGTCGGCGGCGGCGCGGGCGTCGTCCGGGTGCAGGATTCCCTTCAGGACGATCGGACCGTCCCAGTGCTCGCGCAGGAACGCCAGGTCCGGCCATGTCTTCGCGGGGTCCGAGAACATGCCCACGAAGTGCATCACCGCGGCGTTCGGATCCTCGTGGACCGGCTTGGCGAGACCCGCCCGGAAGGCGGGGTCGGTGAAGTAGTTGGCGGTGCCCACCCCGTGCAGGAACGGCAGATACGCCTGGTCGAGGTCGCGGGGCCGCCAGGCGAGCATCGGCGTGTCCAGGGTGACGACGAGCGCGGTGAACCCGGCGGCCTTCGCCCGGCCGAGGAAGCTGCGCGCCACCTCGGGGTCCTTCGGCCAGTACAGCTGGAACCAGCGCTCGGCGTCCCCCATCGCCTCGGCGACCTGCTCCATGGGGGTGCTGGACGCCGACGACAGGACGAAGGGCACGCCCTGCGCCGCGGCGGCCCGCGCCGCCGCGCCCTCGGCGTCAGGATGCATGAGCGACAGCACGCCGACCGGCGCCAGCGCCAGCGGGGCGGGCAGGGCGCGGCCCAGCACCTCCACGGACAGATCCCGCTCGTGCACGTCGCGCAGCACACGCGGCACGATCCGATGCCGTGCGAGGGCCGCGCGGTTGGCGCGGGCGGTGCTGCCGTCCCCCGCGCCGCCCGCCACGTAGCCGACGGGGCCGGGGCCGAGGCGCTGCTCGGTCAGCTCCTCCAGCCGGGTCAGATCGGTGGGCAGCCGGGGCACCGCGCCCGTCATCCCGTGGAGATAGATCTCGTACTGGAAGTCGGCCCAGTGCTTGCCCATCACGACCCCGCCTCTCGTCCCTGGGAACGCGCCGTACGCAGACCATACCGACCGGTAGGCCGCCTGGCGGAGCAGGGTCCCGCCACCGCCACCGCCACCGCCACCGCCACCGCCACCGCCTCGCACCGGCCGCGGACCAGGGTCCGCGGCCGCGGGAACCCCGCCCGGCCATGAACGGCCGGGGTGGGAGACGTGTCCGCCGGGCACTCAACCGGAATGTTTCAGGCCGATTGACGAGCGCGTGCAATCAGGCCACCCGGCGCATTGGAACGATCAAGAAGCGCTGGCTTTCCGTGTTGAAACGTTCGAACGTCGTCACTTCGCGCCACTGATTCAACACACAAGGTTACCGAAACCGGCGGTGCCGAGGTGAGTTTCGGCGGCGGACTCGGCAGACTCCCGCTCGTCGTCCCGGCGCCGACCGCGCCGGAGCCGGCACACCCCCGAACCGAGCGGAAGGATGCACACCATGCGGAACACCGCGCGCTGGGCGGCGACCCTCGCCCTGACGGCCACCGCCGTCTGCGGGCCCCTCACCGGAGCCGCCCTCGCCGCCCCCGCCACCCCCGACTCGCTCCACGCGCCCTCGGCCCTCGTGCTCGCCGTGGCCTACGGAGACGACGCCACCCTGGCCGCGCCGGCCCGCGCGGTCACGCTGAGCTGCGCCCCGACGGCCTCCGGCAGCCATCCCGACGCCCGCTCGGCCTGTGCCGAACTGCGGGGCGCCCAGGGCGACTTCGACGCCCTCAGGGCGAGGGAGGACGTGCTGTGCACCAAGCAGTACGCCCCCGTGGTGATCACGGTGGACGGAGTGTGGCAGGGCCGCCGCGTCTCCTATGAGCGCACGTTCGCCAACGAGTGCGTGAAGGGCTCCTACGGGACCAGCCTCTTCGCGTTCTGAGACCGGGATCGCCGGGCTCCCGTGCAGTACGGCACGGCTCGCGGACTGGGGAGTGCGGGCCCTGCCGAGGGGCCGCCCGCGATCTCGCACCGGGTGCCGGCCGGGCGGAGTGGGGCCGCCCGGCCGGCACCTCGGCGTGCTGCGGGGGTTCCCGGAGTCAGCCGGGCACGGGCGCCCGTGCCGCGGCGATCCTCAGAGGCGCGAGCCCCGCCCCGCCCTCCTCGTCGAAGCGGGTGACCTCCGACCACCAGCAGGGACCGTCCTCCATATGACGCAGCATGATGCCCTCGCGGATGGCCCACGGGCAGATCGTCACCGCGTCCAGGCCGGTCAGCTTCATCGCCGTGTGCGCGATCACCGCGCCCGCCAGGCTCTGTTCGGAGCGGGGCGCCGAGATCCCGGGCAGCAGTGCGCGCTCCGCGGCCGGCAGCGGCGACAGCCGCCCCACCGCCTCCCGCAGGTCCTCCCGCGTCAACTGCCGCTCCACGAAGGGACCGTGGCGCCCCGGCGCCGCCCCGCACAACCGGCCCAGCTGCTGGAAGGTGCGCGAGGTGGCCGCCGCCGTGCGCGGCCCCTCCCAGCGTATCCGCGCGGCGACGTCCCGCAGTTGATGGCGGACCCTGCGGCGCAGTTCCCGTACGCGCCGCGGGTCCGGCGGGTCCTCACCGGCGAAGTACTCCTGGCTCAGACGCCCCGCGCCGAGCGGCAGGGACGCCACGAAGTCGGGCAACCGGCCCCGGCCGAAGGCCACTTCCAGCGAGCCGCCCCCGATGTCCAGCAGGGCGAGCGGGCCCGAGCGCCAGCCCATCCACCGGCGGGCCGCCAGGAACGTCAGCTCCGCCTCCACTTCGCCCGGCAGGGTGCACAGGTGCACCCCGGTCCGCTCCCGCACCGCGCGCAGCACCTCGCCCCTGTTCGGCGCGGCCCGCACCACGGCCGTCGCGAAGGCGAGGGGGGTGGCGGCCCCCCACTTCACGGCCGTCCGGTCCGCGGCCGACACCGCGTGCACCAGCCGCTCCACCGCCTCCTCGGGGACCGGATCACCCGGCCCCACCAGTTCGGACAGTCTCAGCCGCCACTTCTCGGTGTGCACCGGAAGAGGCGCCCCGTCCTTGGCGTCGGCCACCACGAGCCGGACCGTCTTCGACCCCACGTCCATCACACTGATGCGCATGGCTCGGCAAGTACCCGCTTCCCGTACGGAAAACAACGTCACCGCGCCCGTGAACCGGGGAGCGCGCGAGGGGCGCACCGACGCGCGGGCGTCACGCCATCTGCCGCCGCACCAGTTCATGCAGGCGCCCGGAGGTGTCCGCGAGCAGCCGCGCGGGCGGCCCCTGCTGGGCGACCTTACCGTCCTCCATCACGATGACGCGGTCGGCGTCCAGCACCGTCGACAACCGGTGCGCGATGACGATCCGCGTGGCCTTCAGCGCCCGGGTGGACTCGATGACCGTGCGCTGGGTCTCGTTGTCGAGGGCGCTGGTCGCCTCGTCGAAGAACAGGATGCGCGGACGGCGGATCAGCGCCTGCGCGATCATCAGCCGCTGGCGCTGACCGCCGGAGACGGCGCCGCCGCCCGAGACGATGGTGTGCAGGCCCATCGGCATCCGCCGGATGTCCTCGGCCAGCCCCGCCATCTCGGCCGCCGCCATCGCCTCCTCCGGCGTGTACGGCTCGGTGCCGCAGATGACGTCCATGAGGGAACCGGTGAACGGCTGGGCGTGCTGGAGCACCACCCCGCACTGCCGCCGCACGGCCGACCGGTCCAGCGCCGCCAGGTCCTGACCGTCGTACAGCACACTGCCGGAGAGCGGCCTGTCGAAGCCGATCAGCAGCCGCAGCAGCGTCGACTTGCCGCAGCCGCTCGGCCCGACGACCGCCACGAACTCACCCGGCCGCACGTCGAAGGACACGTCGTCCAGGACCAGCGGCCCGTCGTCGGCGTACCGGAACGACAGCCGCCGCGCCTCGACCGCCCCGCTCAGCGGGCCCGGCCGGGTGCTCGCCGCGCCCACCTCGGGCGTGGCCTCCAGCACCGGCTTGATCTCCTCGAACAGCGGCAGCGCGGCCACCGCGGAGACGAACGCGCCGGTCAGCTGGGTCACCGCCGTCAGCAGCATCGTCACCGAGGTGCTGAAGGTGAGGAACGCCGCCGCCGACATCGTCCCGCGGGCCGGACCCGCCAGCAGCATGAACATCAGCAGCGTGCACAGCGGCAGGTACACCGCGCCCAGCACCGTGGTGAGGTTCTTGACCCGCCCCACCTTCTGCTGGAGCTCACGGCTGTGCGCGAACCGGTCCGCCCAGGCCGCGTAGGCGTAGTTCTCCGCCGCCGCGACCCGCAGCTTCGGCAGCCCGCGCAGGGTCTGGAACGCCTGGTTGTTCAGCTTGTTGCCGAGCACCACCAGCCGGCGCTGCCAGCGCACCTGCCACAGCCCGAGCCCCAGGAACACGGCCGCGACCGCGACCAGCATGCCGATCGCCGCCAGAGCCATCGGCACACTGAACCAGAACAGCAGCGCCAGGTTCACCGCGCCGACCGTCACCGACTGCGCGACGACCGGGCCGACACCCGCCAGCAGCCGGCGGATCGCGCTGATGCCCATGGCCTGACTGGCCAGTTCACCGGTCGAGCGCTCGGTGAAGAACGTCGTGGGCAGCCGCAGCAGCCGGTCCCACAGGGCGGGTTGCAGTGTCGCCTCGACGCGGCCCTCCAGCCGCAGGATGGTCAGGTTCTGCAACAGCATGAACGCCGCCGCGACCACACCGCTGACCATCACGGCCAGGCAGAACTGCGCGATCAGCGCGGTCTGCGCCCTCGGCACGAACTCGCCGAGCACCTTGCCGGTCGCGACCGGCACCAGGGCCCCGATCGCGACGGTCACCAGACCTGCGGCGAGCAGGTTCCCCAGATCGCCCCGCGTGCCCCGCATGCTGAACCGCAGCAGCCTCAGCGGGCTCAACGCGCGGTCCGGCAGCGGACGGTAGAACATCACCGCGCGCGGCTCGAACTCCTCCGCGTTCGCCCTCTCGACCGGGGTCTCCCGGCCGGTCGCCGGATGCACGGCGACATAGCCGCCGCGCCGCCACAGCAGCGCCACCGGCGCACCGGACAGCGCCCGGCGGCCGACGAGCGGCCCGACGTCGTCCCGCCACCACCGGCCCTCCAGCCGTACGGACCGGGTGCGCACCCGGGACGCGATCGCCAACTGCTCGACCGGGTCCAGCCGTTCGCTCTCGGTACCGCTCTGCGCGGGCTCGGCCAGCGTGATCCCGGCCGCCTCGGCGACCAGCCGGCAGGCCGCGTGCCCGGCGTCCGCGTCGGCGGCCGTCGTCCGCGGGCCGCCGCGCCTGCCGATGGAGGCGAGCAGCGTCCGGTCGGCCTCGGCGCGCACCGCCTCACCGGCCCTGATGCCCTGCGCGGCACGGGACTCGTGGGTGCGCTCCACCTGCTCGATCCAGCGGTCCAGCGTGGTCAGCAGCCGGTACTGCTGGTCCACCATGGACTGCCAGACCGCCGGGTCCATCAGCAGGTCGGCGGCGGCCTGCGCGCCGTACTGCACGCTGCCGGGCGGCACCTGCATCCAGAAGACGTCGTCGTCGGTGACCTCCGCCGCCCGCTCGCCGGCCGTCGGCGCCTGGAAGAGGACGGTCAGGCTGCGGCCGACGCCCAGCGCGAGGGCGTACTCCAGGGGGCTCGTCTGCGGCGGGACGTACTGCGGATTGCCGTAGTCGTCGTAGGACCAGGTCTGGGTGTGCGCGGGCTGGTACAGCTCGCGCAGCCCGATGCGGTGGACGACGCAGTCCCGCAGCGGGCGGGCGACCAGCGTGTGCTGCGGCCCCGTCACCGGGCCGAGCAGCAGCGAGCCCGCCTCCAGCCGGCCGAGGTGGTGCCAGTGGCCCTGCCGGCCGGCGTCGACCGCGAACAGGTCCACCGCCCCGGACGCCACCAGCCACAGCACCTGCGGGCCTTCGAGGTCGAGCCGGCTGAGCCCGGCGCAGTCGACGGGCGTGCCCATCCCCCCCAGCGCCTGGAGAACGAGGTCACCCTCGTGGACGGCCGTCATCTCAACGCTCCCTGACCAGAGCCGCGTACGCGCCGCCGCGCGCCACCAGCTCCTCGTGCCGCCCGCGTTCCACGACGACGCCGTGTTCGAGGACGACGATCTCGTCGCTGTCGCGCACGGTGCTCAGCCGGTGCGCGATCACCACACAGGCACAGCCGCGCTTGCGCAGGTTGTCCATCACGACCAGCTCGGTCTCCGCGTCCAGCGCGCTCGTCACCTCGTCCAGCACCAGGATGCTCGGCCGGCGCACCAGCGCCCGCGCGATCTCCAGACGCTGGCGCTGACCGCCGGAGAAGTTGCGCCCGTCCTGCTCGACGCGGCTGTGGACACCGCCGGGCCGGCGCATCACGACGTCGTACAGCGCCGCGTCGCGCAGCGCGTCCACCACCGCCTCCTCCGGGATCGACGGGTCCCACAGCGCCACGTTGTCGCGGACCGTGCCCTCGAACAGGAACACTTCCTGGTCCACGAAGGAGACGGACGCGGCGAGCGCGCCGCGCGGGATGTCCTCGATACGGCGGCCGTCGATGCGGATCACGCCCTCCCAGGGGGAGTACAGCCCCGATATCAGCCGGGAGACCGTCGACTTGCCGCTGCCCGAGCCGCCGACCAGCGCCACCTGCTGCCCCGGCCCCACCGTCAGGTCGAAACCGGTCAACAGCGGCTTGTCCAGCGGGTTGTAGCCGAAACCGATGTTCTGGAGCTCGACATGGCCCCGGAGCCGTCGTGTGGACCCGCCGGTCCCCGGGCGGCCGTAGAGCGGATCGGCCTGGAAGTTCTCGACGTCCTTCAGCCGGGCCACGTCGGCGGCGAAGTCCTGGATGCGGCCCGCCACTCCGTTGAGCCGGGTGATCGGCGCGGTGAAGCGGGCGACCAGGGCCTGGAAGGCCACCAGCAGCCCGACCGAGATGCCCCCCTCGACGGCCCGCATACCCCCGATCCACAGGATCAGCCCGCTGTTGAGGGTGGCCAGCGTCGGCGCGACCACGCCCAGCCACGCGCTCGGCACCCCCAGCCGCTGCTGCTCCTCCAGCGTGGTGGCGTGCTGCCCGGCCCACTTGCGGAAGTAGCCGTCCTCGCCGCCGGTCGCCTTCATCGTCTCGATCAACTGGAGCCCGGTGTAAGAGGTGTTGGTGAGCCGGGCGCTGTCCGCGCGCAGCTTGGCGGTGCGGGTGGCCCGCAGCCGGACGACGACCCGCATCGCGACGACGTTCAGCAGGGCCACGCCGACGCCGACGAACGTCAGCTGGGGGTCGTAGGTGTAGAGGAGCAGCGCGTACAGGACGACGACCACCGCGTCGACGCCGGCCGCGGCGAGGTCGCGGGCCAGGGTCTCGGAGACCTGGTCGTTGGACTGGAGGCGCTGCACCAGGTCCGCCGGGCTGCGCTGGGAGAAGAACGTCACCGGCAGCCGCAGCAGATGGCGCAGGAAGCGGGCGCTGGACAGCGTGGAGGAGATGATGCGTCCGCGCAGCAGGTTCGCCTGCTGCAGCCAGGTCAGCGCCACCGTCAGCAGGACGCAGGTGCCCATGGCGGCGAACAGCACGCCCAGCAGCGAGGTCTGACCGCCGATCAGGAACATGTCGATGTAGGTGCGGCTCAGCGCGGGCACCGCCGCGCCGACCAGCACCAGCAGCAGGCTCGCCAGGATCGCGGCGGGCAGGGTGCCCGCGGTGCCGCGCAGCCGGGCCGGCATGGCGCCGAGCACCCCCGGCTTGCGGCCGCCCCTGGCGAAGTCCCCGCCGGGCTCCATGACCAGGGCGACGCCCGTGAAGCTGCCGTCGAAGTCCTCCATGGGTACGAAACGGCGGCCCTTGCCGGGGTCGTTGATGTACACGCCCCGGCGGCCGAACCGGCGGCCCATGCCGTCGTAGACGACGTAGTGGTTGAACTCCCAGAACAGGACGGCCGGTGTCCGCACCTCGGCGAGGGCGGCCGTGTCCATCTGCATGCCCTTGGCCGTCAGACCGTAACCTCGGGCCGCCTTCAGCAGGTTGCTGGCGCGGGAGCCGTCGCGGGAGACACCGCACGCGATGCGCAGCTCCTCCAGCGGGACGTGCCGGCCGAAGTGGGCGAGCACCATGGCGAGCGAGGCGGCGCCGCACTCCACGGCCTCCATCTGGAGCACGGTGGGTGTACGGACCGCCTTCGCGCGGCCCTTCGGCACGGGGCGCCGGGCCGGGGCGGTGCGGCGCCGCGTGCGCGGCTGCGGCGCGGCGCTCACGGCAGCAGCCAGTCGACGGGGCGCTGGTCGGCGAGCCGCACCGAAGCCTCGGCCAGGGTCATGGAGTCGAGGGCGAAGGGCGGGCCGTCGGCGGACGACCACCGGTAGCCGCTCTTCGTGCCGGTCGCGCGGTCCAGCTGCACCAGGACGGCGACCGGCCTGCCGTCCTCGGTGAACTGCTCGCCCAGCCGGCGGTCACCGAGGAACGCGGCGATCTGCTGCGCCGACTGCGCCGCGCGGTCCACCGACTTCACATGGCCGCGCAGCACGCCGTACTCCTGGGCGGGCACCGACTGGACGGTGAGGTCGACGGGGGCCCGGTCCGCGATGGCGGCCGCGTTCGCGGCGGGCACGTACACGGTGGCGTACAGCGGGTCGCCCGCGCGGGCGACCTTCTCCACGGCGGCCACGTTCGCCCCGGTCGAGATGATCTGCCCGATGGTGGCCGCGAGCGCGGTGACCCGCCCCGCGGCGACGCTGCGCACGACGGTCTCGCCGTCGGCCGTGCGGACCTTCAGCACGGGGGAGCCGGCCGCGATCCGCCGGCCCTGTTCGGCGAGGACCGCGGTGACCTGCCCGGCGACCGGGCTCTGCAGGAGGTAGCTGCCCTGGCCGTGGGTGAGGACGGCCGGCGCGCCGACCGTGGAGGTGACGGACCCGGTCACCGCCCACACGGACGCGGCGGCCATCACGACGACCGTGACGGACAGCACGAGCCAGCCCTGGGGGCGGGCGAAGCGCACCGGGAGGTCGAGCTCCTCCGGTGACTGGAGCTTGGCGAGGGCCTGCTGGCGGAACTGCACGGGACTTGCCTCACCTGAGGATGAGCGGGGACCGGCGGGCGGGCCGGTCGTGGCGCGGACGGCGTCGGCGGGGTCGCGGCACCCGAGAGCCCCGGAGCCGGGGGGCGGCTCCGGGACTCGGCGGTGTGAGGGCGCGGTCAGATACCGGCGACCAGGTTCGAGACCGGGGCGGTGTTCAGGCCGGTGACACCCTCCACGGTGCCGACGGCCGTGTCGACCAGACCGGAGACCGGGGCGATGCCGTTGACAGCGCTGAGGGCACCGTTGACGGCGTTGACCTGAAGGCCGCCGGAGACGTTGTCGAGCTCGGCGTCGGAGATCTCGGCGGTCGCAACCTGGGGGGTGGAGTTCATGATGGAACTTCCCTTCCTGATGGGTGTTTCACAAGGGGGAGCGGCCCCCTCTGGGGACAGATGACGGCCGCGACCGCGGGTGCCCGGCGTCCGTTTCCGAAAGCCGTTGGCGGCCCCCGCGATGCGATGGATCAAAGCACGCGGCGGGCGGCGGCTTCCAATCAAACCGGCACCTCACCAGGGCACTTGAGTACGACAGGCCCGCTTGCGTGCAGAAGCGGGCACGTCTTGCCGGTGACTTCTTCACATGCGTCACAGCATCGGCCCGCGCGGGCTGTTGCGCCCGCCGGGGGGTCTGTCGGTGCCCCCGCGGCGAATCCGACACTCCGCCCCCAAGGGGGTGGCTGCGGCCCGTGCCCGTGTGCAGAACCCCGGCCTCCCGTGACCTCGTTGAGCAGTGAATGTGCAGATTCGCCGAAGCCGGGATTCCGCTCCCGGACCGCGACCCGGCGTCTTCGCGCGGTCACGGAACGTGTCGGCTCCGAGGGGGTGTGAACCGTGCTCGCCCCGCGTCAACACCCCTCTGCGCCCGTCCGGTTCCGTGTTTCCCGCGAGGCGATCGCAAACGGAGTTGAACGCCGCGGCCGAAGCGCGCGTACCCACTGCCAACCAGGCGCCCCCGGACGCCGCCGGACGCACGGCGGCGCAGACCCCGTCCCCCAGGAGGTCGAGAAGTTTGAGTCACAAGCGAATCCCGAAGCGCAAGGCCGCGATAGCCGCGGGCGGCGTGGTGGCGCTCGGAGCGGCGGCGATCCTCCTGCCGAACGCCAACGCGTCCCAGGACGCCGCCTCGGACGCCGCACCCAGGACCCTCAAGGCGGCGGACGCCTCGCAGCTCGCCGCGCGGCTCGCGGGAGCGCTGGGCGACGCCTTCGCCGGTTCGTACTACGACGCCGGCGGCAGGCAGCTCGTCGTCAACGTCGTCGCCGGCGACAACGACAACGTGATCGTGCAGGCCGAGCGGGCGGGCGCCAAGGTCCGCGAGGTCCGCAACAGCCTGGCCGCGCTCAGGACCGGCGCGCAGACCCTCAGGTCCGAGGCCGCCGTCCCCGGTACGGCCTGGGCGGTGGACCCCAGGACGAACAAGATCCTCGTCACCGCCGACCGCACGGTCACCGGCGGCGACTGGGACCGGCTGGAGTCGACGGTCAAGGGCCTCGGGTCCGGCATTGCCGACGTGAAGCGGTCGAAGGGCACCTTCAAGACCTTCCTCTCCGGCGGCGACGCGATCTTCGCGGGCGGGGCGCGCTGCTCCGCCGGCTTCAACGTCACCGCGGGCGACGGCACTCCCGCCTTCCTGACCGCCGGTCACTGCGGTGTCGCGGCGGCGCAGTGGTCCGACTCGCAGGGCGGCCGGCCGATCGCCACCGTCGACCAGGCCACCTTCCCCGGCGCCGGAGACTTCGCACTCGTGAAGTACGACGACCCGGCGACCCAGGCGCCCAGCGAGGTCAACGTCGGGCAGCAGACCGTCGCGATCAGCCAGGCCGCCGACGCCGCAGTGGGCCTCCAGGTCTTCCGGATGGGCAGCACCACCGGACTGAACAACGGTCAGGTCACCGGGGTCGACGCCACGGTGAACTACCCCGAGGGCACGGTCACCGGGCTCATCCAGACCGACGTGTGCGCCGAGCCCGGCGACAGCGGCGGCTCGCTGTTCACCCAGGACGGGCTGGCGATCGGTCTGACCTCCGGCGGCAGCGGTGACTGCACGGTCGGCGGCGAGACGTTCTTCCAGCCGGTGACCACCGCCCTCCAGGCGGTCGGCGCCACCCTCGGCGACGGGGCGGGCGGCGCGGGTGCGGGTGCCGGCGCGGGCCAGGGTGCCGGTGACCAGGCGGGTCAGGGCGCCGGTGACGGCGCGGGCGACCAGGCGGGCCAGGGTGCCGGTGCCGGTGCCGGTGCCGGTGACCAGGCGGGCGCCGGCCAGGAGGCCGGTGCCGGGCAGGGCCCTGGTGCCGGCCAGGGCGTGGGCGGCGGAAACGCCGACGGCTCGGGCAAGGCAGGCGCCCCCGGCTCGGGCGACGGCCTCGGCCGGATCGTCGGCAGCGGCGGGGGCGACTGACCCGCCCGCCCCTCCGGATCCGGGTGATCCGCACGGTACGCGGTCCGGCCCTCCGGCGGGAGGGCCGGGCCGTCCCGTCCGCCGGGACGAGGGACACGGGACGCCGGGGATCGGCGGCCCCACGGGCCGCCACCTGGGGCACCGGGCCGGTCGGCGGCGGTGAGCAGGTGTGGTGCGAGATCGCCCTCGACGGCTGAACCCGGCCCCGGATGAACGGCGCACGGACGGAAGGTGAGGATCAGGCCGATCCCGGCACCGTCAAACCGGCGGAACCGGGGCTAAGGTGAACCGGATGAAGGCTCTCGTACTGGCCGGCGGCGCCGGTACGCGCTTGCGGCCGATCACCCACACCTCGGCCAAACAGCTCGTGCCGGTCGCGAACAAGGCCGTGCTCTTCTACGGGCTGGAATCCATCGCCGCCGCGGGCATCACCGACGTCGGGGTCGTCGTCGGCGACACCGCCGAGGAGATCCGGGACGCGGTCGGCGACGGTTCCGCGTTCGGACTGAAGATCACCTACGTGCCGCAGGACCGCCCGCTGGGGCTGGCGCACGCCGTCCTCGTCGCCCGCGACTACCTCGGCGACGACGACTTCGTCATGTACCTCGGCGACAACTTCGTCGTCGGCGGAATCACCGGCCTGGTCGAGGAGTTCCGCGGCAACCGCCCCGACGCGCAGATCCTGCTCACCCGGGTCAAGGACCCCCGCCCCTTCGGCGTCGCCGAACTCGACGGCGCGGGCCGGGTCGTCGGCCTGGAGGAGAAGCCCGAGCACCCCAGGAGCGACCTCGCCCTGGTCGGCGTCTACCTCTTCACGCCCGTCATCCACGACGCCGTGCGCGCCATCACCCCCTCCCGGCGGGGCGAGTTGGAGATCACGCACGCCGTCCAGCACCTCATCGACCGCCGCGCGGACGTGCGCTGCACCGTCATCCAGGGCTACTGGAAGGACACCGGGAACGTCGCCGACATGCTGGAGGTGAACCGGACCGTCCTGGAGGGCATGGCCCGCCGCATCGACGGCGACGTCGACCACGCCTCCGAGACGGTCGGCCGGGTCGTCGTCGAGGCGGGCGCCCGCATCGTCAACTCCCGCATCGTCGGCCCCGCGGTCATCGGCTCCGGCACCGTCGTCGAGGACTCCTACGTCGGACCCTTCACCTCCATAGCCGAGAACTGCCGGGTCACCGACAGCGAACTGGAGTTCTCCATCGTGCTGCGCGACTCCACGATCCACGGGGCGGGCCGCATCGAGTCCTCCCTCATCGGCCGCCATGTGGAGGTCACCCCCGCGCCGAGCGTCCCCAGCGCGCACCGCCTCGTCCTCGGAGACCACAGCAAGGTGCAGATCCACACATGAACCTCCTCGTCACCGGCGCGGCCGGCTTCATCGGCTCCACCTACGTCCGGATGCTGCTCGCCCGCCACGCCCGGGAGGACCCCGCCGCGCCACGGATCACGGTGCTCGACAAGCTCACCTACGCGGGCACCCTGGACAACCTCGAACTCGGCCATCCCCGCCTGGAGTTCGTGCACGGCGACATCCGCGACGCCGCCCTCGTCGACAAGCTGGCGGCCGCCGCCGACCAGATCGTGCACTTCGCCGCCGAGTCCCACGTCGACCGCTCCCTCACCGGTGGCGCCGACTTCGTGCTCACCAACGTCCTGGGCACCCAGACCCTGCTGGAGGCGGCCCGCCGCCACGGCGTGGGCCCCTTCGTGCACGTCTCCACCGACGAGGTCTACGGCTCGGTGGCGACCGGCTCCTCCACCGAGGAGGACGTGCTGCGGCCCAGCTCCCCCTACTCCGCCTCCAAGGCGTCCTCCGACCTCCTCGCCCTCGCCCACCACCGCACCCACGGCCTGGACGTCCGCGTCACCCGCTGCTCCAACAACTACGGCCCGCACCAGTTCCCCGAGAAGGTCGTGCCGCTGTTCGTCACCCGCCTCCTCGACGGCCACCGCGTCCCCCTCTACGGCGAGGGCCTCAACGTCCGCGACTGGCTGCACGTCGACGACCACTGCCGCGGCGTCGAACTCGTGCGCACCGAGGGCCGGTCCGGCGAGGTCTACAACCTCGGCGGCGGCACCGAACTGCGCAACCGCGACCTCACCGCCCTGCTGCTGGAGGCGTGCGGCGCGGGCTGGGACCGGGTGGCGCACGTCGAGGACCGCAAGGGCCACGACCTGCGCTACAGCGTCGACTGGACCAAGGCCCGCACCGAACTCGGCTACCGGCCCCGCCAGGACTTCGCCGCCGGGCTCGCCGCCACCGTCGCCTGGTACCGCGAGCACCGGGCCTGGTGGGAGCCGCTCGTCCGGCGCGTGGAGGAGGGGGAGCGCGGATGAGATGGCTGGTCACCGGCGCGGGCGGCATGCTCGGCCGGGACACCGTGGCCGAACTGCGCACGCGCGGCGAGCCGGTGACCGCCCTCGACCGCGCCGCCCTCGACATCACCGACCCCGCAGCCGTCGGGCGCGCCCTGACCGCGCACCGCCCCGGCCTGCTCGTCAACTGCGCCGCCTACACGGCCGTCGACGCCGCCGAACAGGACGAGGAGCGCGCCCTGCGCGTCAACGGCGACGGCCCCCGGCTGCTCGCCCGCGCCTGCGCGGCCCGCGGAATCCGCCTCGTCCACCTCTCCACCGACTACGTCTTCGCCGGGGACGCCCACGCGCCCTACCCCGAGGACCACCCCACCGCCCCGCGCACCGCCTACGGCCGCACCAAGCTCGCGGGAGAGCGCGCCGTCCGGGCCGAACTCCCCGACGCCGCCGTCGTCGTGCGCACCGCCTGGCTCTACGGCGTCCACGGCCGCAGCTTCGTGCGCACCATGATCGAACTGGCGGCGGGCCGGGACACCGTCGACGTCGTCGACGACCAGCGCGGGCAGCCCACCTGGAGCGCCGACGTCGCCGCCGCAGTCGCCGACCTCGGGCCCCGCGTCGGCGCCGGCGCCACCGGCGTCCTGCACGCCACCAACACCGGCGACGGCACCTGGTACGACCTGGCCCGCGAGGTGTTCCGGCTGCTGGGCGCCGACCCCGGCCGGGTGCGCCCCGTCCGCACCGCCGACTTCCCCCGCCCCGCGCCCCGGCCCGCGTACAGCGTCCTCGCCCACACCCGGCGGCAGCGCCTCGGCCTGCCCCGACCGCGCGACTGGCGCACCGCCCTGCGCGAAGCCCTGCCCCTGATCCGCAAGGAGGCCCTTCGTGAAACGCCATGAGTTCCTGCGGGAACTGCACAAGGTCAGCGGCAACCGCACCTACCTGGAGATCGGCGTCAACGACGGCCGCAGCCTGCGGCTGTCCCGGGTCCCCAGCGTCGCCGTCGACCCCGCCTTCAAGGTCGTCACGGAACTCCGCTGCGACGTGCACCTGGTGCGCGCCACCAGCGACGACTTCTTCGCCCGCCCCGACCCGCTGCGCCATCTCAAGGGCGGCCGGCACCCCCTGCGCAACCTGCGCCGCGGCCGCAGCCCGCTCGGCCACTGGCGGCGCCCGGTGCTCGACCTGTCGTTCATCGACGGCATGCACCTGTTCGAGTACGCCCTGCGCGACTTCATCAACGTCGAACGCCACTCCGACTGGACGAGCGTGATCGTCTTCGACGACATGCTGCCCCGCAACGCGGGCGAGGCCGCGCGCGAGCGCCACACCGACGCCTGGACCGGCGACGTGTACAAGCTCGCCGAGATCCTCCGCCGCCACCGCCCCGACCTGCTGACCGTGCTCGTCGACACCCGGCCCACCGGGCAGCTCGTCGTCTTCGGCGCGGACCGCCGCGACACGGTGCTGCGCGAGCGCTACGAGGACGTCGTCGCCGAGTACACCGTGCCCGACCCGCAGCAGGTGCCCGGGGCGGTCCTGGACCGGGCCGGGGCCGTCGCCCCGCGGACACTGCTCGGCGCCGGCTTCTGGCGCCCGCTGGCCCGCGCCCGCCGCACCGGCCTCGCACGGGCCCGGGGCTGGGAGCCGCTGCGCAAGGGGATCGAGGCGGCCCTCGCCGCCGGGTGAGCGCGCCGCCGCGCCGCTCAGGGCGCCGCCGGTCCGCCCCCGGCGCGCAGCCCCGCGTAGTACGCCCGGCATGCCGCGTACGACGGCAGCAGCCCGCTCTCCCGGGCCCGCTCCAGCGACGGCGCCGCCGCGTCCTTCGGGGACAGCACCGGCCGGACGCCCTCGGGCCAGGCGATGCCCAGCGCCGGATCGAGCGGGTCCACGCCGTGCTCGCGCTCCGGGGCGTAGCCGGTGGAGCACAGGTAGACCACGGTGGCGTCCTCGGTGAGCGCCATGAAGGCGTGGCCCAGCCCCTCGGCGAGGAACACCGCGCGACGGCCCTCCCTCGTCCACGCCGGACGGCTTCCCAGCGCCCGAAGGAGGGCGAGCCGACCCGCACGTCGGCCACCACGTCGAGGACGGCGCCGCGCACGCACGTCACGTACTTCGCCTGGCCGGGCGGCACGTCGGCGTAGTGCAGCCCGCGCAGCACCCCCCGGCGGGAGACGGAGCAGTTGGCCTGTGCGAAGGTCAAGGTCGCGGCCGGTGGCCGCG
>NZ_AGBF01000133.1 GCF_000225525.1 Streptomyces zinciresistens K42
CGAGGCACCGCACCGGACCTGATGGAACTGCTGCCGCAGTGGCTCGCGACGGCGAACGAGCAGGGGCTCGCACCGCCCCCGGAAGCGCTGCCCGCGCTGCTGGACGCGGCGCGGGGGCGCACGGATCTGCGTCCGGCGGCACTGGCGTTCGCGGGGCCGCGCGCGGTGTG
This sequence comes from Streptomyces zinciresistens K42, assembly GCF_000225525.1. Lineage (GTDB taxonomy): Bacteria > Actinomycetota > Actinomycetes > Streptomycetales > Streptomycetaceae > Streptomyces > Streptomyces zinciresistens. The sequence continues at coordinate 171 of NZ_AGBF01000133.1, forward strand.
GCTGGCGCAGCTCAACCCGGAGTGGCGGTTCGCCCTGCGCGCGGCGCCCGGCGGCGGGGCGGCCCTGCCGCACCTCGACGACGCCGGCCAGGTCGACCGGCTCTGGCAGGAGGGGCTGTTCGCCGAGCGGGTCGCGCTGCTCTCCGCGATCCGCTCCCGTGAGCCCGCGGCGGCCCGCGACCTGCTCGGCACGACCTGGACCACGGAGCGGGCCGAGGACCGGCTGATGTTCCTCGACTCGCTGCGGACCCGGCTGGGCCCCGGGGACGAGGCGTTCCTGGAGCAGGCGCTGGCGGACCGCAGCCGCAACGTGCGCGCCACGGCCGCGGAACTGCTGTCGGCGCTGCCGGGTTCGGCGCTGGCCGCGCGGATGGCGGTACGCGCCGGGGCCTGTGTGGCACTGGACCGCGCGGGCGGCGCCGCCGCGGGAATCGTGGTCGAGGCACCGCACGAGTGCGACGCCGCCATGGAGCGCGACGGAGTGGTGGCCAAGGCACCGGCCGGCCGGGGTGAACGGTCCTGGTGGTTCGGCCAGTTGGTGGAGGCGACCCCGCTGGACACCTGGTCGGCCCGGCTGGGGGGCCGTACCCCCCGGGAGATCGTGGCGCTGGCGGTGGCCGACGACTGGCAGAGCGAGCTGCACGCGGCCTGGTGCCGGGCGGCCGTGCGGCAGCGGGACGCGGAGTGGGCGCGAGCGCTCCTCGGGTCGCCCTCGGCTCCCGAGGCGGGCGGTCCCGGGGCGGTGTCGCTGGCCGAGCGGGCGAAGCTCCTCGGCACGCTGAGCGGCGCCGAGCGCGCGGAGTGGGTCGGCGGTTTCATCGCGACGCACGGTCTGTCGGAGGCGTTCCAGCTGCTCGGGGTGTGCGCGGTGCCGTGGGGCGCCCCGCTCGGCCGGGCGGTGGTCGACGCGCTCGACATCGCGCGCGAAGCGGGAAGTTACCCCTGGAGCTTCAGCGGGGTGATGGGCCTGGCCGAGCGGTGTCTGGACCCGGCCGAGGCGAACCGCCTGGACGGCCTCGTGGCCGTGCCGGACGAGGGGGAGGACGCGTCACCGGGTGCCGGGGGCTACTGGGCGGAGGCGTTCCAGCGCCTGGTCACGACATTGCGGCTGCGCGCGGCGATGACCGCGGAGCTCCTCGGAACCGACGCGCGGAAGGAGAGACCGACGGTCTGCTGACCCTCGACCGGCGCCAGCCGTTCGCCGGCCGGAGGAGCCACACGCCCGTGGGCCCCGTCCCACCACCGGACGCTCTCCCGCCGAAGGGGAAGCCGACGGGCTGGTGCCCCTTGGACCGGCGCCGGCCGTTCGCCGGCCGGACGAGGAGCCCGCGCACCGGTGGGCCCCAGCCCACCGCCGGACGCTCTCCCGCGCAAGGAGAAACCGACGGACGGCCGACCGTCGACCGGCACCGGACGCGCTCCCTCAGAAGAAGGGGTCCGCACCCCGGAGCCCCAGCCCACCGCCGAAGGATCGCCCGCCGAAGGAGGAGCCCAAGCAGCGTCTAAGCCCCAGCCGGGTGATGAGCGTTCTCCCGCACCCAGTCCACGATCGCCTGGGTGGTCGCCCCCGGCGTGAAGATCTCCGCGACACCCTTCTCCTTCAGCGGAGCGATGTCCGCCTCCGGGATGATCCCGCCGCCGAAGACGAGGATGTCCTCCGCCTCGCGCTCCTTCAGGAGGTCGATCACGGCGGCGAACAAAGTGTTGTGGGCGCCCGAGAGGATGGACAGGCCGATCGCGTCGGCGTCCTCCTGGATCGCGGTGTCGACGATCTGCTCGGGCGTCTGGTGCAGGCCGGTGTAGATGACCTCCATACCGGCGTCGCGCAGCGCCCGCGCGATCACCTTGGCGCCCCGGTCGTGACCGTCGAGCCCAGGCTTGGCCACCACCACGCGGATCGGACCGGCTGCCACACCCATCACTGCCTCCAAGCGACTGCATCCATCCGTACCGACCGGCATCACTCGCACACGACGTACAAGAGGTGTGCCGCACCCGTCCCACATGTCATACATGGGACGCGTATCGCCCTTTCCGCCGCTGGCGCGCCGGACGCGCCGACGGCACGGACGCCCCGGGCCACGCCGCCCGGGGAAGTGAACGAACGTTATCGCCAACAACCCGCAACCGGCAGTTTCGCGGTGCGGACCGAGGGGGAAATCACACGGTGGGACACGTTCGCCGCGCACCGTTCCACTTCTCCCGGCACACGGGCCGCGTCAGTCCGCGGTACCCGCGCCGCGGCGGAACCACGCGCAACGGAAGCCGCAACGAGGTCGCCGCACCACCGCGCCACCGGACGGCGCGACACGGCGGTGCGACGGACCGGCGGTGGCACGAAGGGCACGCGGAGCAGGCAGGGCACGACAAGGGGGAGCCTCGTCGCCACACCGGCGGGCAGCCCCGCCAGGTCATCAACACACCCCGGGCGGCGCGGCCGACCCCCACCAGAAGCCTCGCCCACCCCACGCGCCCTCCTCATGCCGCCCGCCACCTCCGCCGCGCCTTCCACGAGGGCACACGGGGGCCGGAGCCGTCCCTCCGCGCGCGCCACAAGGAGGTCGGCCATGAAGGTCACCACAGGAGCCGGAGCAGCACTCCCCTTTCTCCCGCTCTGCCGCCGACTGCTCCCGCGCAGACTCGCCGGCCTCTCCGCGGCCCTGCTGAAGGCGACCGCGCTGGAGATCGCGATCCTCGCCGGCCACCTGCTCCTCTACCCCTCCGGCATCACCCAGGAGCGCCGGACCACCCCGTCGCTCCCGCCGGCCGACGACACCGCACGGCTCCCCGCGCAGCCCCGGCCGCCCGTCGTCCTGCTGCACGGCTTCATCGACAACCGGTCGGTCTTCGTCCTGCTGCGCCGCAGCCTCGCCCGGCACGGCCGGCAGCAGGTCGAGTCGCTCAACTACTCCCCCCTCACCTGCGACATCCGCACCGCCGCCGAACTGCTCGGCCGGCACATCGAGGCCATCTGCGAACGCACCGGCAGCAGCCGGGTGGACATCGTCGGGCACAGTCTCGGAGGGCTGATAGCCCGGTACTACGTGCAGTGCCTCGGCGGTGATCTCAGGGTCCGCACACTGGTCACGCTCGGCACTCCGCACACGGGCACCCGGGTCGCGCCGCTGGCCGACGCGCACCCGATCGTCCGTCAGATGCGCCCGGACTCACCGGTCCTGCGCGAGCTGGCCCGCCCCGCGCCCGGCTGCCGCACGCGGTTCGTGAGCTTCTGGAGCGACCTCGACCCTCTGATGGACCCCCTGGAGACGGCCCGTATCGACCACCCGGACCTGTCGGCGCGGAACGTCCTCGTCACCGGCATCGGCCACCTCGCCCTCCCGGTGCACCCCGCCGTGGCGACCGGGATCCGGGAGGCGCTCGACACCGCGGAAACCGGGACGGAAGCCGCCGCACGGACCAGCGGCCTGACCGTTGCCTGACACCCGTGCGACCACCCGACACCCCCTCCCCGGGCGCACTCGACCGCCTCAGGAACGCCACTCGCCTCGAACGCCCGTCGAACACAAAGCCAAACTCGCGCCACAGGCCACCAGAACACGGCCGAATGCCCGTTTCCCGCGCGCCCAAAACCTGCCGAAGATTGTCGGGCCCGCATACCGCCGGGTACAGTCGCCGCACTGCTCTGGCAGCCCCTGTCGTCGAGGCGAGAGAGAAGTTGGTGAACGATCGTCACCCGTCGGGGACCATGACCTCTCCGGCCTCGGCCTCCGACGCCACTCCGGCCCACTACGCGGCGTACGGCGTGCAGGATGCCCACTACGGTGACTCCACCACGTACGGCGCCTACGACACCACCGGATACACCGCCGGCCACGCCGGCGCGGGCTTCGACGCGGACCCCCTGTTCGGCAGCCTTCCCGGCGAGAACACGGGCGCGTACGACGCCACGCGGTGGTCCACCGGCAGCCACCAGACCGCGCACCACGACGGTTACGCGGCACAGCACCACACCGCCTACGGCACCGCCGCCTACGACGCCACCGCCTGGGCGGCCGAGCACGAGCGGCTCTCCTTCGTCCCACAGCAGGCCAACGGGCACGACGCCGCCGGCCAGTGGGACGCGAACGCCTGGCTGGCCCCGGAGCAGGGCGGGGTCCCCGCCGACCCGACCCAGCAGTGGGCCTGGGACACGCAGAACTTCGACAGCGGCGCGTACGACGCCACGCAGTGGAACTCCGAAGGCGCCACCGGCCTGACCGCCCACGGGCACGGCGACTACGAGCCGTCAGCAGAATCCTTCGACCAGCAGGCGACGGCGTGCTTCCACCAGATCGACCAGGCCGCGTACGACGACCACGGCCATGACGACGGCGACGACGGCGACGGCGACGATCTGGCCGCCACCGGCGAACTCACGGCCGTCGCACCGCTCTTGGAGGACCAGGAGGAGCGCACGCCGGCTCCCTCCCCGCGCGCCCCGGCCCGCAACGGCGCCCGCTCCCGCCGCCGTACGCCCCCCAAGCGCTCCGCGCTGCTGACGATCGCCGTGCCCTCGGCGTGCGTCATGGGTGTCGCCGGGATCGCCGCCGCGTCCGTCGGGGGTATGTCCGACGACAAGGAAGCGACCACGCTGGCCTCGGAGGGCCAGGCCGTGAAGCCGTCCACCGCGAACAACAAGCTGGACAGCCAGCTCGAAAGCCTCTCCGCCGGGGCCGACGACTTCGCCAACCGGGCCAGCCGCACCCAGGAGCGCATCGACCTCAAGGCCCAGCAGGCCGCCGAGAAGCGCAAGGCCGCCGAGGAGGCGGCCCGCAAGGAGCGGCTGCGCCCGAAGTTCGCCGCGCCGGTCCTGCAACGCGGGCTCACCGCCACCTTCGGCGAGGCAGGCGTCAACTGGATGTCCACCCACACGGGCATCGACTTCCCGGTGACGTACGGCACCCCGGTCGCGGCCGTCGCCGACGGAACCGTCCGCACGAAGTGGAACAACTCGTACGGCAACATGGTCATCCTGACCACCAAAGACGGTATGCAGATCTGGTACTGCCACCTCTCCACCTACCGCGTCCCCTCCGGTACGACGGTGAAGGCGGGCGACCCCATCGCGTACTCCGGCAACTCCGGCAACTCGACGGGCCCGCACCTGCACCTGGAGGTCCGGCCCGGGGGCGGCTCGCCGATAGACCCGCTGGCCTGGATGCGCAGCCACGGCGTCGACCCCACGTAAGAGGGACACACGAGCAACGGCCGTAGGCAGGGGCCCCGCCGACCGGCGGGGCCCCTGCCGCGTATCGCTCCTAGAGCTTCTCGACCGGCGCGTACCGCAGCAGCAGCCGCTTCGGCTTGGTGTCGCCGAAGTCGATCGTCGCCTCGGCGTTCGCCCCCGTGCCCTTCACTGACGTCACCGTGCCGAGCCCGAACTGGTCGTGCGTGACGCGGTCGCCGACCGCCAGCTGCACGACCGGTTTCTCCGAGGTCCGCCGGGTGGCGAAGCCGGACGCGCCCGACGCCGAGGAGCGGGAGCGCGACGAGGAGAGCGAGGCGGCCACGCCGGACACCGGCCCGGCGGCGGGCGTGCCGGCACCCGTCCGTTTCCAGTCCACGTGCTGCGCCGGGATCTCCTCCAGGAAACGGGACGGCGGGTTGTACGACGGCTGCCCCCAGGCGCTGCGCATCGACGACCGCGTCAGATACAGCCGTTCACGCGCGCGCGTGATGCCGACGTAGGCGAGGCGCCGCTCCTCCTCCAGCTCCTTGTTCTGCCCGAGGGCGCGCATGTGCGGGAAGACGCCGTCCTCCATGCCGGTGAGGAAGACGACCGGGAACTCCAGCCCCTTCGCGGTGTGCAGGGTCATCAGCGTGATGACGCCGGCGCCCTCCTCGTCCTCGTCGGGGATCTGGTCGGAGTCGGCGACGAGCGCGACCCGCTCCAGGAAGTCCGACAGCCCGGGGGTCTCGCCCTCGCCGGTCTCCTGCTCGAACTCCAGGGCGACGGCGGCCAGTTCCTGGAGGTTCTCGATCCGGGTCTCGTCCTGGGGGTCGGTGGACGCCTGCAACTCACCGAGATAGCCGGTCCGTTCGAGGACGGCCTCCAGCACGGTGGCGGGTCCGGCGCCGGACTCGACGATCGTACGGAGCTCCTCCATCAGCGTGTTGAACCGCTTGACAGCGTTGGCCGACCGCGCGGCCATGCCGTACGCCTCGTCGACGCGCTTCAGCGCCTGCGGGAAGCTGATCTTCTCGCGCTGCGCGAGCGCGTCGACCATCGCCTCCGCGCGCTCGCCGATGCCCCGCTTCGGCACGTTCAGGATGCGGCGCAGCGGCACGGAGTCCTCGGGGTTGGCCAGCACCCGCAGGTAGGCCAGGACGTCCCGGACCTCCTTGCGCTCGTAGAACCGGACCCCGCCGACGACCTTGTAGGGCAGTCCGACGCGGATGAAGATCTCTTCGAAGACACGGGACTGGGCGTTGGTCCGGTAGAAGACGGCGACGTCGCCGGCCTTCGCGTCGCCCGCGTCGGTCAGCCGGTCTATCTCCTCGGCGACGAACTGCGCCTCGTCGTGCTCGGTGTCCGCGACATACCCGGTGATGCGCGCACCCGCGCCCGCGTTGGTCCACAGGTTCTTGGGGCGCCGGGACTCGTTGCGCTCGATGACGGCGTTGGCGGCGGTCAGGATCGTCTGGCTGGAGCGGTAGTTCTGCTCCAGCAGGATCGTCGTCGCGTCCGGGTAGTCCTCCTCGAACTGGAGGATGTTGCGGATGGTGGCGCCCCGGAAGGCGTAGATCGACTGGTCGGCGTCACCCACCACGCACAGCTCGGCCGGCGGCAGCTCGTCCGGGCCGGGCGGTACGTCGACGGGGTGCTCACGCGAGCCGACCAGCTCGCGCACCAGGGCGTACTGGGCGTGGTTGGTGTCCTGGTACTCGTCGACGAGGACGTGCCGGAAGCGGCGGTGGTAGTGCTCGGCGACGTCAGGGAAGGCGCGCAGCAGGTTGACCGTCGTCATGATCAGGTCGTCGAAGTCGAGGGCGTTGGCCTCGCGCAGCCGCGACTGGTACAGGGCGTACGCCTGCGCGAGGGTCTTCTCGAAGCCGTCCGTGGCCTGGGCGGCGAAGTCCTCCTCGTCGATCAGCTCGTTCTTCAGATTGCTGATCTTGGCGCTGAAGGACTTGGGCGGGAAGCGCTTGGGGTCGAGATCGAGATCACGGCAGACGAGCGCCATCAGGCGCTTGCTGTCTGCGGCGTCGTAGATCGAGAACGACGACGTGAATCCGAGCCTCTTGCTCTCGCGGCGCAGGATGCGCACGCACGCGCTGTGGAAAGTCATCACCCACATCGCGTTCGCCCGCGGCCCGACGAGCTGCTCGACGCGCTCCTTCATCTCCCCGGCGGCCTTGTTGGTGAAGGTGATCGCGAGGATCTGCCCCGGATGGACCTGCCGCTCGGCCAGGAGGTGCGCGATGCGGTGGGTGAGCACCCGCGTCTTGCCGGACCCGGCCCCCGCCACGATGAGCAGGGGGGTGTCCGAGTGGACGACGGCCGCGCGCTGGTTCTCGTTGAGCCCCTCCAGCAGGGCGGCGGCGTCGATCGCCGGACGCGGGGCGCCGTCACGGTAGTAGGCGTCCCGGTCCGGCGGCAGGTCGAACTTCCCGCCGAACAGATCCTCCGGAACGGGCTCCGGAGCATGATCGTCCTCGGGCGGTGGCGGAGGCTCCTCCCCAGGGGCCCGAGGGGCCTGGAGATCCGCCAGGAAGCTGTCGTCAAAGAGGCTGCTCATCGCTCTCCGAGTCTAGGGCGCCCCACCGACAACCGACCCCCACCCCAGGAATCCCCCACAACCGGGCCCTCAAGAGGCTCCCGGCAAGGGGCCGCCGGGACCGCACCCCGCACGGCGGGAAGGGGCCGGGCCGGGGATGCGCCCCGCCGCGTACGACGACAAGCGGCCGGGCCGGGCGCGGCGGCCCGGTCCGCGAGAAGGGGCCGGCCCGGCGTGCCCAGCCGCGTACGGCGAGAAGGGGCCGCGCCGGGGGTGCCCGCCCGCAGCGCCCGGCGTCTAAGGGACGGCACAGTTCTCCCCACAGATCCGCCGGACCGAGGACGGACACCCCCCCCCCGGCACGGCCCCGCCCCCAAAAAAAACCGACACAGGCGCGAGGCAAGAAGCCCCACGACCCCGCACATGCGCCGCAGGCACCCACCGACCGGCGACAGGCACCTCAGATACCTCAGGCACCTCCCCATCCGGCCACGGGCCCCACGACACAACGCAGACACCCCACCAACCCACCGCGCACCACAGGTCCCCGCCAACCCGCCGCGCCCACCGCGCGCACCGCGCCCACCGCGCCCACCGCAGGCATCCCATCCGAAGGCCGATTTCAGACCCACGCACGCGCGTGCCCCACCCCCATCCCGCACCGCGATCCTTAGCATCGCCCCATGCCAGCCACCACGACCACCCTCGCATCCCCGCTGCAGACCTGGTGGTCGACCCGTCCCCCCGCAGCCGGCGCCGCGGTCATGGCGACCGGCATCATCTCGGTGGCCCTGCACCAGACCGGCTACGAATCCCTGTCCCGTATCGCGCTGGCCCTGGGATGCGCCGCCTGGCTCGCCCTCGCCGCGGACTTCGGCGCCCGGCTCCTGTGGGACCGCCCCCGCTGGCTGAAAGAAGCCGCAACCCCGGCCGCGCTGACCGCCGTCGCCGCGACGACCGTGCTCGGCACCCGCTTCAGCGCCCTCGGCTGGCAGACCCTGGCGATGGCCCTGCTGGCGCTGGCGGCCCTGCTCTGGCCCGGCCTGCTCGTCGACGTCGTACGCCACTGGCACCGCGACATGCCCGGCGCGGTCTTCCTGGGCTGCGTGGCCACCCAGGGCCTCGCCGTGCTGGCCGCCACGCTCGCCGCGACCGAGACGGCCGCCTGGCTCGCGCACACCGCCCTGGTCCTGTTCTGGCTCGGCCTGCTCCTGTACGCCGTCGCCCTGACCCGCTTCGACCTGCGCCAGGTGACCCGGGGCGCCGGCGACCACTGGGTGGCGGGCGGCGCCCTCGCCATCTCCGCGCTCGCCGGTTCCAAACTGCTCGCCGCCGACAGCGCCCGCCTGTACCTGTGGAACGACGACGACTACAGCGCCCTGCGCACGATGACCGTCGGCCTGCTGATCCTCGACCTGGCCTGGTACGCCGTCCTGCTCGCCGCCGAGATCGGCCGGCCGAGGCCGCACTACGACGTACGCCGCTGGGCGACGGTCTTCCCGCTGGGCATGACGGCCGCGGCGGCCCTGTCCGTCGGCACGGTCGTGGACGTCTCCTGGCTGGCGCCCCCGGGCGAGGTCCTGACGTGGATCGCGGTGGCGGTGTGGCTGGCGGTCGCCGCCGGAGCGGCGTGGACCTACCTGGCCCCGCGCCCGGGGACCGGCCCTCCGGCCGACGTCACGTCCACAGCACGGCGATGAAGATGTTCGCCGTGGTCAGCAGCCCGACCACACCGAACAGGCTCTTGTCGACCTTCTCCTCGTCCCGCTTCACGTAGACGAGTCCGAGGATCACGATCAGCAGCGCGAGCTTGACGCCGATCTTGATGTTGTCCACGGACTGGTCGTCCGCCTGATTGAGCCCGACGAGGAGCACACCCGTGACCAGCATGGTCAGCGCGCCGTGCAGCATCGCGGGCACGAACCGGGCGGTGCCCTGCCCCATCGCCTTCATCTGGGTCAGGAACCCACCGAGCAGCGAGGCGATACCGACGATGTGCAGGCCCACGAAGAACTGGATGAGTACGTCCATGGCCAGCGAGCCTAATCACCACCACTCGGCCCCTCCCCACCGCCCCACCCCTTGACGCCCCTGGCCGCACACCACCCGCCACGCACCGGCACCCGCACCCCCTCCCACCCACACACCCGCACCCAACCCGCAGCACTCGCACGCACTCGCACCCGTCACCCACCGCCACCCACCGCCACCCACCGCGACAGCGCCGCATTTGCGCGCGCCATAGCACCGAACCACCCACACCCACCCCCCGAACAACCGCATCGGTCAGCACAGAGCGTGAACAGCACCCCCCGATTCCGCCCGCACGGTCACTTACGGTCACCCGCGATCCGCTCCCGGCACTTCCGCACAACGCGTTACCGTCCCGACACCGTCGGGTTTAGCGTCCTTCCCCAGGTGACCGGCTCCCCACCGCCGCCCAGGGCCAGGGGCGGCAGTCGGGCACCTCCGCCGAAAACGTCCGGCGGCGGCCCGTCCCCCTGTGCGGGCCGCCGCCGGACGCGCGAACCCCCACAGGCGGTCGACGAAAGGACGCGGTCTCCTTGGCAGCCCACCGAAAACCCCGTCCGCGCCGGGCCGGCGGCACCTCGGCCCGTACGGCCTGGACGATCGTCCTGGCGGGCACGGCGACGACGACCGGCCTCGACGGCACCGCTCTCGCCGAACCGCAGCAGACACCGGCCCAGGTGAAGGCGCAGGTGGACGAGCTGTACCGGCAGGCGGAGACCGCCACCGAGAAGTACAACGGCGCGAAGGAGCGGGCGGACGCGGCCCAGCGGCGCGTGAACGCCCTTCAGGACGAGGCGGCGCGCAAGACGCAGACCCTCAACTCCGCCCGGGAGCAGCTGGGTTCGATGGCAGCGGCCCAGTACCGCGACGGCGGCCTCGATCCGGCCCTCCAACTGGCGCTCTCCGGCGACCCCGACCGCTACCTCGACGGCGCCGAGTTCGCCGGCCGCGTCGGCCACCGCCAGGCCGCCTCCGTCGCCCGTGTCCGCAGCGGACTGCGCGAGATCGAGCAACTGCGCGGCGCCGCCCGCCTCGAACTGACCTCGCTTGCCTCGCGCCGGACCGAGCTGAAGCGGCACCAGAGGACGATCACCGGCAAGCTGGACTCCGCCCGGACCCTCCTCGCCCGGCTCCCCTCCGCCGAACGCCCCGTACTCGGTGCGGACGCCACCTCCCGCTCCCCGACCGGCACCCGGGGCACCCAGGCGGCGCCCGCCCCCGGCGCCGCAACCGCCGAGGCCCCCAACTCCCGTGCGGCGGCCGCGATCTCCTACGCCCGCTCCAAGCTCGGCAGCCCCTACGTCTGGGGCGCGACCGGCCCGGACGCCTTCGACTGCTCGGGGCTGACCCAGGCCGCCTTCCGCGCGGCCGGCGTCTCCCTGCCCCGGACGACCTACGCGCAGATCGACACCGGCCGCCGCGTCTCGCGCGCCGAACTGCTCCCGGGCGACCTGGTGTTCTTCTACTCCGGTATCAGCCACGTCGGCCTCTACATCGGCGGCGGACGCATGATCCACTCCCCGAACCCCTCTTCCCGGGTCCGGGTGGCGCCGATCAGCGAGATGCCCTTCGCGGGAGCCACCCGCGTCGTGTGACCGCCGCCGGATCGGAGTGTCCGCCGGATCGGGGTGTCCGCCGGATCGGGGTGTCCGGGAGCGGCGGTCCCGGACTCGCGCCGCCGCGGCCTCAGACCAGGCGCCGGGCCGTCGCCCACCGCGTCAGCTCGTGCCGGTTCGACAGCTGGAGCTTTCTCAGTACCGCCGAGACATGGGACTCGACCGTCTTGACGGAGATGAAGAGCTGCCTGGCGATCTCCTTGTAGGCATAACCGCGTGCGATCAGGCGCAGCACCTCCCGCTCGCGCTGGGTGAGGCGGTCCAGGTCCTCGTCGACCGGGGGCGCGTCCGTGGAGGCGAACGCGTCCAGGACGAACCCCGCGAGGCGCGGCGAGAACACCGCGTCGCCCTCCTGGACGCGGAAGATGGAGTCGACGAGGTCCGTGCCGGTGATCGTCTTGGTCACGTATCCGCGCGCACCGCCGCGGATCACGCCGATGACGTCCTCGGCGGCGTCCGAGACGGACAGCGCGAGGAAGCGGACGGGCCGCTCGGCGTCCGCCGTCAACGGCGCGCAGCGGCGCAGCACTTCGACCCCGCCCCCGCCGGGGAGGTGCACGTCGAGGAGGACGACCTCGGGGCGGGTCGCGGTGATGACGGTGACCGCCTGGTCGACGTCCGCGGCCTCGCCGACGACCTCGACCCCGGTCTGCTCGGTCCGGCCGATCTCGGCCTGGACCCCGGTACGGAACATGCGGTGGTCGTCCACGAGGACCACGCGCACATGCCGTCCGTCCGCGCTCGGACCGGCCTGCTCCGCGGGCTCGTTGGTCCCGGTCGGCTCACTCATGACGTCTTCTCCGCCCTCTCCATCTCCAGCTCGACCTCCGTGCCGCCGTCGGGCACCGCCCGCAGCCGGGCCGTGCCGCCGTTGCGTTCCATGCGGCCGATGATCGATTCTCTGACGCCCATGCGGTCCGCGGGTATCGCGTCCAGGTCGAAGCCCGGACCGCGGTCCCGTACGGACACGAAGACGGTCTTCCCCTCCACCTCCGCGAAGACCTGTACGGCACCGCCCTCGCCACCGTACTTCGCGGCGTTCACCATCGCCTCGCGCGCGGCCTGCATCTGTGCGGCGATCTTCTCGTCGAGCGGGCAGTCGCCGACGACGACCACCTCGATGGGGACGCCGTGCTTGTCCTCGATCTCGGCGGCGTTGGCGCGGACCGCGTCGGCGAGGGTGGCCGGCTCCTGGGCCTCGTCCTTGCCGGTGCCCTCGGGTTTGTAGAGCCAGGTGCGCAGGTCACGCTCCTGGGCGCGGGCGAGGCGGCGGACCTCGCTCGCGTTCTCCGCGTTGCGCTGGATCAGGGTCAGGGTGTGCAGCACCGAGTCGTGGACGTGCGCGGCGACTTCGGCACGCTCCTGGGCTCGGATGCGCATCAGGCGCTCCTCGGAGAGGTCCTGGGTCATGCGCACGAGGTAGGGACCGGCCAGGAGCGTTATGCCGACGAGGACCGCGAGGGCCGCCTGGAGCACGGAGCCGAGGTGTGCGGCGGAGCCCTGGAGGACGAAGATGCCGGAGACTCCGGCGGTGACCAGTACGACCCCGCCCGCGGCCCGCAGGAGGGTCAGGGTGCGACGGCGTCTGCCGACCTCCATCCAGCGGGCCCGCCGGGCGTTGTCCGCCTGGCGCCAGACCAGGGCGACACCGCCGCCGACGAGCACGGCGGGCAGCAGGTAGGCCTTGGCACCGCTGCCGACGTCCACGCTGCCGACGAAGACCGTCGCCACCACGACCATGAGGAGCAGCGCGACGATCTGCCCCTTGTCGGGCTTGCGTGCGACGAGTCGGCGCCGGCCGTCGGGCGCGGTCTCGGTAGTGAAGGGGGGCGGACGCTGCGCGTCCACCCCGCCGAGACCGAGCGGTACGAAGAACCAGAACGCCGCGTACAGCAGGGCGCCGAGCCCGTCCGCCATGAACAGGCCGACGAAGACGAGCCGCACCCAGATCACGGGCAGGCCGAGATGCCCGGCGAGCCCCCGCGCCACACCCCCGAGCCAGCGTCCGTCGCTGCTGCGGTAGAGCTTGCGCGGCGCCCGCGGTTCCACGAGGGGTGCTGTTGCGGCGTCCGGCATGCCATCGATGGTCACACGCCGGGCCCACCAGGGCATCAGGGTCCGCCCCCTAGACTCCCCTGATCTTCGTCACGCCCGACTCGAACGCCTCCCGGCCGCCGTCTCAGGGCCGATATCAGGGTCCGACCAGGGTCGTCCCGACTCCCGTCCCGCCGACCCGACCGTCACCATGGACACATGACCGACCACCAGCACGCCTCGGACTCCGTGCCCGGACCGGACGCCGTGCCCTCCGCGGGTACCGCGTCCGGTGCGGGGTCCCCGAGCGCCGCGGGTGAGGGCCGCGGTCCGCACACCGCCACCGCCGACCTGCCCGGCCCGCCCGGCCCGTCGCACAGGTTCCGCCGCGACCGCGGGCACAAGATGCTGGCCGGCGTCTGCGCCGGGCTCGGGCGGCAGTGCGACATGGACCCGGTGATCTTCCGCATCACCTTCGCCGTGCTCTCCGCGACCGGCGGACTGGGGCTCCTCTTCTACGGTTTCGCCTGGCTCCTCGTCCCGTACGACGACGAGGAGGGCAACGAGGTGCGCAGGCTCCTCACCGGCCGCGTCGACGGACAGGCGCTGACGGCCGTACTGTTCGCGCTGGTGGGCTGCGGCGTCTTCCTCACGATGCTGAGGAACGGCGGGGTGCTGACGTTCGCGGTGGTCCTGAGCCTGCTCCTCGCGGGCGCGGGGTACTGGTCGCGCCACCGCGGCGCCCCCGACTCCGACCAGCTCGCCGCGCAGGCCGTCGCCGACGCCCCGCCGGAGGCCAAGGCACCACCGGTGCCCGCCGCCTACCCGTCCTGGTGGCGCGATCCCATCGTCAAGGACGGGACGCACGAGGGCGGCACCGGTTATCTCTGGGGCCCGCGTGACTCGCGGGAGCGCGACATCGCGGCGGCCGTCGGCATCGGCCGCCGCGCATGGAGCGGCCGCGAGGACCCGCGCGAGCAGCCCCCCCGGCCCCCCGGGCCGCGCGGCCCCCGCTGGATCGGCGGCCAGGTGTTCCTGCTGGCCCTCCTCGCGGCCGGCGTGGGCATCGGGGCGACCTGGGAGGAGCGGGAGCTCGGCACGAGCCTGCAGACCGGCCTGGCCGCCGCGCTGCTGGTCTTCGGCCTGGGAATAGCCGTGAGCGCGTTCCTGGGGCGCACAGGAGCGGGCTCGGTGTTCCTGGCGGTCGTCACCGCCGGTCTGCTGGCCGCGTCGGCCGCCCTGCCCAAGGACATCAGCACCCAGTGGACCGACCGGAGCTGGAGACCGGCGGCGATGGCGGAGGTACAGCCCCGCTACCAGCTGGGGACGGGCGTGGGCACGCTCGACCTCACAGGGGTGGACTTCGCCCCGGGGCGGACCGTGACGACGCGCGTCGATGTCGGCGTGGGCCGGCTGAAGGTGATCGTCCCCGCGGACGTCACCGTGGACCTCAGCGTCAACGTAGGGGTGGGAGACATCCAGTTGCCGGGCGAGACCAAGCAGGACGTGGACGTGGCACCGGGCAGGAGCAAGGCCCTGACCCTGAAACCGGCCCCCGGCACCAGAAGCGCGGGCACCCTCGGCCTCGGTCTGAGCGTCGGCGCGGGACAGGCGGAGGTGAGCCGTGCTGCGTCATGAGTTCCAGCCCGGACGGCTGCTCGGCGGAGCCGTACTGACCCTGGCGGGCCTGATCTACCTCGGTGACGCGGGCGACGCCTGGGAGACCCCTTGGTTCGTGGTGATCCCGCTCGTGGTCGGCGGGCTCTGCCTGGCGGGAGTGGTCGGCCTGGTCACCCGCGGCATCCGCGCGCGCAGACGGACGCCGCCCTCCCCCGGCCCGCGGGGCTACCGGTAGCGCCCGGCCCGCCGCCGGCGCCGCGAGTGGAGCGCGGCGTCCAGGGAGAACACCGGCGCACCCGCCAGCACGAGCGGCAGCCAGGCCATCAGATAGGCCAGGTCGTTGCCGTAGTAGTAGGGATCGGAGGCCCAGCTCACGGTCAGCCACAGGCTCAGCGAGATCAGCGCACCCCCGAGCGCCGCCAGCCGGGCCAGCAGCCCGATGAGCGTGCCGATGCCGACGGCCAGCTCACCGAAGGCGATGGCGTACCCGAAGCCGACCGGGTTGTCCAAGGCCATGTCGACCATGGCGGGAATCGCCGACGAGTCCCGGACGGCCCGCATCATGTCCCCGATCGACCCCGCACCGGAGTCCTTCAGGAACGCGCTGTCGGTCAGCTTGTCGAGGCCGGCGTAGATGAAGGTGACGCCAAGAAAGATCCGCAAGGGGAGCAGCGCGTAACGAGTGGCCGAGTCCCGCCACCCGCGACCGCCGCCGTCGGAATAGAGGGAGCCGTCCGCATGCATACCGTGAGCCATCGCCCGAAGCCGCCTCTCGCCCGCCGTGCCGAGACCCTCAAACAGACCATACGTACGCAACCACCGCCCCACTCAGGCAACGGCACCCGCATTCTCCGACGCCCCCGGTAAAAACTTCAATCACCCAGACGCAACACCCCCACCCCCACCCCCACCGCCTACTCGGTCACATCGATCCCGTACCGATTCGTCTCCACCCCCGCAGCAGTGACCACCTGCACATCCACCCGCCCGGGCTCCACATCCGCCGGCACCGGCACAGTCAGCACCGCGTCCCCCGGATTGCTGAACCCACCCCGCACCGGCACCAGCGGCACATGCACATGCACCGCCCCGATCCGCACCACCATCCGTGACAACCGATCCGCCCCCTGGGCCCCCGGCGGCACGAACCCGGCTCCCCGGATCTCGATGTCGTCCCCGGTACGGATCGGCGCGTCCAGATCACCGGCCTCCCGGGACCGCACCACGGAGAGGATCACCGGCCGACCCCCCTCCGCGTACTTCCCCGCCAGGTACGTCGCCGCCGAGATGAGCACCACCACCGCCAGCCCCCACGGCAGATCGGGCAACTGGTCCGGCCGCCGTGCCAGCCGCACCGCGGCGAACAGCAACGCGACCCCGCCGATCACCACGTACTGGATGTCCGCGAACGTCCCCCGCCCCGCGTCGTCCGTCAGCAGGTCCGCCGCCCGCGGCCGATGCGCCCGCACCTTCTGCAGCCGCTGCCCCAGCACCCGTACGCCCACGACCCGCCGCACCAGCACCGCGATCGCGCAGACCACGGCGAGCACGGTCACCACACCGGCGCCCCGGCCCAGTTCCAGCCCCGCGATCAGCGCGTCGCGCTCCGCGGAACCGGAGGCCGCCGCGAGCCGCCCCACGAGCACGAGGACGGCGTACGCCACGAACAGCACCCACGCCCCGGCCACCGCACGCGACGTGGACAGCCGGTTGTCCTCCCCGATCACCGGCGCCAGCGCGCCGCCCCGCGCCCGGTGGAACCACGACGCCGAGGTGAGCGCGCCGCCGGTCAGCACCGCGGCCAGCAGCCCGGCCGTGCGCGCCGCGGTCCACCCCGTGCCGACCGCGGTGAGCGCCTGCGCCAGCAGCAGGGCCACGACCAGGCCCCAGACCACGCACGCCGTACGCCACCACAGCCGCGCGAGCCATGCCTCGCCCTCGGCCCGGCCGCGCTCGGCGACGTGTTCGGCCGACTGCGTCAGCTCCTCGGAGACCCACTGCCGCGAGGCGGACACCGAGTGGGCCACCGCGGGCGGCAGCCCCTCCCCCGCCGCGAACCCGTCCCGCTTCGACACGAACGCGGCGACCGCCCGCCGATGCCCCGCTCGCGCCCCGTGCGGACAGTCGCCGCAGGTGCAGCCACCCCCGTGCGCGCCCGTCACCGCGCCACCCTGCCCAGCCTCCTGCACCGCCACGCCCGATGCCCGCCTTCCCCACGCCCTGCACCACGCCGCACCGCACGACGTCGCATCCTCACGGCATCGTGTCTTCACGACGTCGCGTCCTCACGACCGCCGCGTCCGGCAACTCCCGCGCGACGAGAGCGAATTGTGCCGTACGGCACCCGCCTCCCGCCCGCCAGGTCCGGTCGCCGAGGGTGATGCGCGCTCTGCCGTGTTGACCCGGCCGCGAGAGCGCGTCCGGGACGGAGGCCGCACGCCCGCCCGGCTCAGCTGAGCAGATCCGGCTCGCCGCGGCTCACGTCCTGCCACATCGGCTGGTAGTTGATCCATGCCACCAGGTCGCCGCCGAGCTGTTCGCGGGTGGCCACCGCCATCCGGTGGTCGATGAGGACGGGGCGGCCGGCGGCCCGCGCGGTGAGCTGCACCTGGCAGGAGCGCTCCATGGACAGGAACCACCAGGCGGCCGCGTCCACCGAGTCGCCGACGGTCAGCAGGCCGTGGTTGCGCAGGACGAGGGCCTTGTGGGAGTCGAGCGCGGCGGCGATCCGACGGCCCTCCACGGCGTCGACGGCGACTCCGGTGTAGGCGTCGTAGAGCGCGTGGTCCTCGTAGAAGGCGCAGCTCTCCTGGCTGATCGGGTCGAGGAGTTCGCCCAGCGCGGCGAGGGCGCGTCCGTGCACGGAGTGGCAGTGGGCGACCGCGACGACGTCCGGGCGTGCGGCGTGGACCTGGGAGTGAACCGTGAACGCCGCCTGGTTGACGTGGTAGCGGCCCTCGATGACCTGGCCGTCGGAGTTGGCGAGGACGAGATCGCTGACGGTGACGTGCTTGAACGGCATCCCGAAGGGGTTGACCCAGAAGCAGTCGCTGAACTCGGGGTCGCGTGCGGTGATGTGCCCCGAGACGCCGTCCTCGAAGCCCATCCGGCCGAAGATCCGCAGGGCGCCGGCGAGCCGTTCCTTGCGGTGCCGGCGCTCGTCCGCGGCCGACTCGTGCATCGGCGGCATGGCGAACCGGAGTTTGTCGGTGGGCAGCGGTGAGGGCGGAATGGGCCCGGGGGGCGTCCCCTGCATGTGTCCTCCCGCACTGTGTTGCGTCACGGGGCGGAAGTTACCGGCGGTCAGCGCAGGAGAACAGAGCTGTTTCTGTAAAGATCCCGCTCCGGTCCGTCCGCCCCGCCCCGCGCCGCTCCGCCCGGCGGGCAGC
>NZ_AGBF01000132.1 GCF_000225525.1 Streptomyces zinciresistens K42
CAGCGACGCGAGGGAGCGGGCGGAGACCAGCTCGCTCACTATCCACAGCGAACCGCCCTCGGCGAACACGTCGAAGACCTGGTCCAGCCGCGGGTGGTCGGGTATGCGCGCGGCGGCCTGCGCCGCCTCGACGGCGCGCCGTACGGCGGGGTCGGCGGGCCGGCGGGGGCCGGAGCCCGGGAGCGGCCCGCGGCCCGCGGCACCGCGGGGGTCACGCGCGGTGAACCCGTCGGGCAGGCCCTCGGCGTCGAGCACCTCGGCCTCGACGACCTCGGGCAACGGCACCTGCCGGACGAGGACTTCCTGTCCGCTGTAGGTGTCGAAGGCCCGGGACTCGGTGAGTTCGAACTCGTCGGAGGGCGGCAGCGGCAGGCGGTAGCGGTCGGCGAGCACCCGGCCCGCGTAGTCGTCCACGTTGCCTCCCCCAGCCGCCGATCGGTCAATTCCGCTCGCCCTGTGTTGCGTTCCGGACGCCCGACTGGATGCGTACGGTCTGCAAGCATTCACGATACGTGCCGGAGGCAAGCCGCAAAGAGATGTTGCCGTATCTCACACACGGTCCCGGCCCGCGCGGGCGTGCCGGGACCGCTCACCTCACGGCTTCGGCTCGAACGTGGCCGCCAGCGTGCTCCAGGCGCTCCTGCGCTTGCCGCTCTCCCAGTCGTCGGCCCGCGCCGTGTACATCAGCGCGTAGCCGCGCCGCTCGTCCACGACGAAACCCCGGTCGATCGTCCGGTACTTCGTCCCGCCGTCGGCGTAGGTGAACTCCCAGTCGGCCGTGTTCCAGCCGCGGTAATCGACCTTCGCTATACGGATCCTGTCGTACTGGGAGCGCTGCATGTACCGCTCCTGGTTCTTCCAGTCCGCCACCGGGTCGTCCTTCGGCGTGGACGTCCAGGCGATGAGCAGCTTCTGTCCGCCGGGGCCGGTGAAGCGGTCGCCCGCCGAGCCGGCCGTCTGGAACTTCCAGCCCTCGGGCAGCCCGATGGAGTACCCCTGGGAGCCCTTGTAGGTGGTGGCGGCCTTGCCGCCGCCGGAGCCCTTCCCGGAGTCGTCGCCGCCCTTGCCGGTCCCGGTGGTCGGCGTCCCCCCGCTCTCCTTGCCGGCTCCGGGCACGCCCGGAGCGGCCGGCGAGCCGGACGGCCCGCCGTCGGTACGGGTGCCGCCCTTCTCGTCGCGCTTGGTGCCGGATGCGGCGCTCGCCCCCGCGGAGGTCTTCGCACCGCCGCCGGAGGCACTGGAGCCGCCGTCGCCGCTGAACGTGACGGCGAGCACCGTGCCGATCACCGCGAGCGCGACGGCCACCGCGATGATCAGCAGCGTCCGCTTCGACACCACGTCGGTCAGCGGCGCCCGCTGCACCGGCCGCTCGGGCAGATCCGGCGGCGGCATCACGGGCCATCCCGAACTCCGGCCCGCACCGGCCGCGCCCTTGGTCTCCTGGTCCTTGGCGTCCGTGCCCACGGAGCGGTGCTCACCGGTCACCGCGAGCCCGGAGTCCGCGTCCGGCTTCTTCTCGTCCGGGGCGGCGGACGCGGCGGCCGTCCCGGCGGCGCCCGCGCCCGCGGCGGCCTTGCGCACCGAGCGCAGCGCCCCGCGCAGCCGGTCACCCGCCTCCTCCGCGCGGTTGCCCGAGGTGGCCGCGGCACCCGGCGAACGCCCCTTGTCCGCGCGCTTCTTGTCCCGCTCACCGGGCTGCGGCGGCAGCGGCACGACCTTCGTCGCGTCCGGGGCCTGCGGTCCGGCCGGGGCCGCGGGGGCGTGGAGGACGGCGCTGAGCATCGCGCGCGCACCCGCGTCGTCGAGCCGCTGTTCGGGGTCCTTGGTGAGCAGGCCGTGGATGACGTCCCGCAGCGGGCCGGCGTTCTTCGGCTCCTCCAGCGGCTCGGTCATCACCGCGGTGAGCGTGGCGATCGCGGAGCCCTTGTCGTACGGCGGCAGCCCCTCGACCGACGCGTACAGCAGTCCGCCCAGGGACCAGAGGTCGGCCGCGGGGCCGGGCTTGTGGCCGCGCGCCCGCTCGGGCGAGATGTAGGAGGGCGCGCCGACGAGCATGCCGGTCGAGGTGATGGACGGGTCGCCCTCGACCTGCGCGATACCGAAGTCGGTGAGCACGACTCTGTCGGTGTCGGACTCCAGCAGGACGTTGGAGGGCTTGACGTCGCGGTGCAGGATGCCCTCGCGGTGCGCGGAGCGCAGCACGTCGAGCACGGCCAGGCCGACCTCGGCGGCGCGCTTGGGCTCCAGCACACCGTCCTCCCGGATGACCTCGGCGAGGGACTTGCCCTCGACGAGTTCCATGACGATCCAGGGCCGGTCGTCCTCGTCGACGACGTCGAACACCGTCACGGCGCTGTTGTTGCGGATGCGGGCGATCGCCTTCGCCTCACGCAGGGTGCGCGTGATCAGCCGCCGCTTCTCCTCCTCGTCGATGTTGGTCGGGAACCGCAGCTCCTTGACGGCGACGGTCCGCCCGAGCGTCTCGTCCCTGGCCCGCCACACCGTGCCCATGCCACCCCGGCCGAGGACTCCTCCCAGCCGGTACCGTCCCGCGAGGAGACGCTCGTGGTCGTCCTGACGAGTCTCCTGACGGGATGTGCCCGCCCGCTCCGCCTCCGACATGCGTCCCCTCATACAACCCGCCCTGACAGAGCCTCCATTGTCCCTCACCCGACAAGTGCCCGGCGCCCAGGGTGCCCCTCGTGGCGCAACCCGGCGGCACGAACCGGACGACCCGGGCACGGGCGGCCGGGCGCCCGGTGAACCGTCCGTTCCGCTTGCCCGGCATGATGGGCGCCGACCGAGGAGAGGAACGCCCATGGTGCGACCGGCGAGACCGCGGCCCCGCAGATCCCGGGCCGTCGTGCCGGCCGTCTCCCTGTCCCTGCTGGCCCTGGTTTCCCCCGTTCCGCCGGCCGACACCTCCTCGGGCGGCTCCGCCCCCGCCTCCGTGCGGACGGCCCCGGCGCCGTCCGCCGGCGCCGTCCTCGCCCGGCTGGTGTCCCCGGGCGGGGCGCCCGCCGCCGCCCTGCTCGCCGTCGGTCCGGGCGGCACCCGGTTCGTCCGGACCGGAAGCGGGATCGCCCGCGAGGACCGCTTCCGCGCCGGAAGCGTCACCAAGACCTTCATCGCGACGGTGGTCCTCCAACTGGCCGCGGAGCGGCGGCTGTCCCTGTCCGACACGGTCGAGCGGCACCTGCCGGGGCTGGTGCGCGGGACGGGCGGCGACGGGCGCGCGCTGACGCTGCGCGCCCTGCTGACCCACACCAGCGGCCTACCCGACTTCGCCGCCGCGACCGGTGCAGCCGTCCCCCTCACTCCCCGTCAGGCCGTGCGCGTCGCCCTCACCGGCCCCCCTGCGGCGCCCGGCGCCTACCGCTACTCCAACACCGACTACGTCCTGCTCGGCCTCGTCATCGAGAGCGTCACCGGCCGCTCCTACGCCGCCGAGACCGAACGGCGCGTCCTCGCCCCGCTGGGGCTGACCGGCACCTCCTTCCCGGGGTCGCGCACCTCGCTGCCCGCCCCGCACGGCCGCGCCTACGCGGCCGACGGGAGCGACGTCACCGCTCTCGATCCCCGGGTCGCCGGGGCCTCGGGCGAGCTGGTGACCACGCTCGCCGACCTCGACCGCTTCTTCGCGGCGCTGCTGGGGGGCCGTCTGCTGCCCCCGGGCACGCTGCGCGAGATGCTCGACACCCGTGCCGCGCGCGGCTCGTACGGCATGGGCCTGTTTCCCGTGACGCTCCCCTGCGGCACCGTCGTCTGGGGGCACAACGGGCGCATTCCCGGCAGTTACGTGCGCACCGCGGCCACCGCCGACGGCCGCCGCGTCCTGACCTTCCGGGTGAACACGACGGACCTCGCGGACCCCGGCCTCGAACCCCGCCTGCTCGCCGCGGAGTTCTGCCCTCGCGGCCGGTAGGGCCCTGGGCCCGGCCGGGCCGGCCGCGGGTCCGGGACCGGCCTGCCCCGGGCCCGCGGCCGGCCGCCGCTACAGCGGCACGATGTCCGGCGCGCCCAGCCGGGCCGCGTCCGCCGTCAGGTCGTCCGGCTGGCGCTGCGACTCGCGTTCGGCCTCCACCCGCTTCTGGTAGTGCTCGACCTCGCGCTCGATGTGGTCCTTGTCCCAGCCCAGCACGGGCGCCATCAGCTCGGCGGCCTCACGCGCGCTGCGCGTGCCCCGGTCGAAGGTCTCGATGGAGATGCGGGTGCGGCGCGTCAGCACGTCGTCCAGGTGCCGCGCCCCCTCGTGCGAGGCGGCGTACACGATCTCGGCGCGCAGGTAGTCGTCGGCGGCCGTCAGCGGTTCGCCCAGCGTGGGGTCGGCGGCGACGAGTTCGAGAACCTCCTCCGCCAGCGAGCCGAACCGGTTCAACAGGTGCTCCACGCGCACCACGTGAAGCCCCGTCCGCTGCGCGATCCGGGCACGCGCGTTCCACAGCGCGCGGTATCCCTCGGCGCCCAGCAGCGGGATGTCCTCCGTCACGCACTCGGCGACGCGCATGTCGAGCGCGTGCACCGCGGCGTCCACCGCGTCCTTGGCCATCACCCGGTACGTCGTGTACTTGCCGCCCGCCACGACGACCAGGCCGGGGACCGGATGCGCGACGGTGTGCTCGCGCGAGAGCTTGCTGGTGGCGTCCGACTCCCCGGCGAGCAGCGGCCGCAGGCCCGCGTACACGCCCTCCACGTCGTCACGGGTCAGCGGGACCGCGAGCACGGAGTTCACATGCTCCAGCAGGTAGTCGATGTCGGCGCTGGAGGCGGCCGGGTGGGCCTTGTCGAGGTCCCAGTCGGTGTCGGTGGTGCCGACGATCCAGTGCCTGCCCCAGGGGATGACGAACAGCACGGACTTCTCGGTGCGCAGGATCAGCCCCGACGAGGAGTGGATGCGGTCCTTGGGCACGACCAGGTGGATGCCCTTGGAGGCGCGCACGTGGAACTGCCCGCGCTCCCCCACCATCGACTGGGTGTCGTCGGTCCACACACCCGTCGCGTTGACGATCTGCTGGGCGCGGATCTCGTACTCCCCGCCGCCCTCGACGTCCTGCACCCGGGCGCCGACGACCCGCTCGCCCTCGCGCAGGAAGTCCGTCACGCGCGCGCGGTTGGCGACCTTCGTGCCGTAGGCCGCCGCCGTGCGCACGAGGGTGGCCACATAGCGGGCGTCGTCCATCTGGGCGTCGTAGTACTGCAGGGCGCCGACCAGCGCGTCCTTGCGCAGCGCGGGCGCCACGCGCAGGGCGTGACGGCGGCTCAGGTGCCGGTGCAGCGGCAGGCCCCGCCCGTGGCCGCGGGCCATCGACATGGCGTCGTAGAGCGCGACGCCGGACCCCGCGTACAGGCGCTCCCAGCCCTTGTGCCGCAGCGGGTACAGGAAGGGCACGGGCTTGACCAGGTGCGGGGCCAGCCGCTCCAGCAGCAGTCCGCGCTCCTTGAGTGCTTCGCGTACGAGCACGAAGTCGAGCATCTCCAGATAGCGCAGCCCGCCGTGGACCAGCTTGCTGGACCTGCTGGAGGTGCCGGACGCCCAGTCACGGGCCTCTACGAGGCCGGTGGACAGTCCGCGGGTGGCCGCGTCCAGCGCGGTGCCCGCACCGACGACGCCGCCTCCCACGACCAGTAGGTCAAGCTCGCGCTCGGCCATGGCCGCCAGTGACTCGGCGCGCTCCGCCGGCCCCAGTGTCGCTGTCCTCACCGCTGCCTCCCGCTCGTCGCTCGCACGGCCGCGCCCTCAGGGCGAAGCCCGGCTCCTACCTCCCCTGCCCAGAATTCTGACCGGGTTGCCCGACTTCAGCCACCACGCGCCCTCAGCCTGTGGACAACACTCACGGAAACGCGATCATTCAATGCCGCAAGTAGGTCATATTTACTCCTAGTCTGACATTGCGCCCCCTCGTTCTGTCCACAGGGCTTGCGCACCTGCCCCGCTTCGGTTATTGGGAAGGACGGCCCACGCCATGCCCGCCGATCTCGCCGTCATCGGACTAGGCCCGTACGGACTGCCCCTGGCCAAGGCCGCCGTCGCCGCAGGCATCCCCACGCTCGGCTACGGGACCGGCCCCGAGGCCGGTTCCCTCAGCCCCGCCGAACTGCGCCGGATGCTCTCGGGGGGCTTCCGGCACGCCACCAGCGCCGCCGAGCTCGGCCGGGTCCGCACCGCCGTCATCTGCCCGCCGACCCCGCCCGGCGCGGACGGCGGCCTCGACCTGGGCCAGGTGGAGGCGGCGGCCCGCGCCCTGGCCCCGCGGCTGCGCCCGCACACCACGGTCATCCTGGAGTCGCCCGTCCCCCCGGGCACCACCGAGAACGTGCTGCGCCCGCTGCTGGAAGCGGGCTCCGGCATGCGTGCGGGGCGCGACTTCCACCTGGCGTACTCGCCCAGCCGCGTCGACCCGGGCAACCGCGACTTCACACCCGCCAACACCCCCAAGGTGATCGGCGGCCTCACGCCCGCGTGCACGGAGTCGGCGGCGGCGTTCTACGGCCGGCTCACCGACAAGGTGGTCCGCGCGCGCGGGCTGCGCGAGGCGGAGACCGTGCAGGTGCTGGAGACGAACTTCCGGCATGTCAACATCGCGCTCGTCAACGAGATGGCCGTCCTCTGCCACGACCTGGGCGTCGACCTGTGGGACGTCATCCGCTGCGCGGAGACCAAGCCGTTCGGCTTCCAGTCCTTCCGCCCCGGGCCCGGCGTCGGCGGCCACGCCGCCCCCCAGGACCTCACCGGCGCCGCGGGCCGGACCCTGCGCATGGTGGAACTGGCCCAGCAGGTCAACAGCCACATGCCGCGCTACGTCGTCCAGCGGGCCGCCGCCCTCCTCAACGAGCACGGGAAGTCCGCGCGCGGGGCCCGCGTCCTGCTGCTGGGTGTCACCTACAAGCCCGACCTCGCCGACCAGCAGTCGACGCCGGCCCAGGAGGTCGCGATCCGCCTGCTGGAGCTGGGCGCGTCCCTGAGCTACCACGACCCGTACGTGGCCTCCTGGAGCATCCTGGACCGCCCCGTCCCGCGCGCGGACTCCCTGTACGAGGCCGCGGCCGACGCCGACCTGACGATCCTGCTCCAGCAGCACCGCACGTACGACCTCCAGGGCCTGTCGGTGAAGGCCCAGCTCCTCCTGGACACCCGGGGCGCCACACCCACCGGCGCCGCACACCGGCTGTAGCGGGAGCGCGCGCCGGTCCGGGCCACGGGGCCCGAGGAGCCGGGGCGGACGACAAGGGCCGGTCACCCCGTTCCGGGTGACCGGCCCTCCCACGTGCTCCGCGGAGCCCCGCGGGACTGCTAGCGCGTGTGCTGGGAGTCCGCGACCGTGACCTCGACGCGCTGGAACTCCTTCAGCTCGCTGTATCCGGTCGTGGCCATGGCCCGGCGCAGGGCGCCGAAGAAGTTCATCGAGCCGTCCGGGGTGTGCGACGGGCCCGTCAGGACCTCCTCGATGGTGCCGACCGTGCCGAGGTCGACCTTCTTGCCTCGCGGCAGCTCCTCGTTCACGGCCTCCATGCCCCAGTGGTGCCCCCGGCCGGGCGCGTCCGTGGCGCGGGCCAGCGGGGAGCCCATCATCACGGCGTCGGCGCCGCAGGCGACGGCCTTGGGGAGGTCGCCTGACCAGCCGACACCGCCGTCGGCGATGACGTGGACGTACCGGCCGCCGGACTCGTCCATGTAGTCGCGGCGGGCGGCGGCCACGTCCGCGACCGCGGTGGCCATGGGCACCCTGATGCCGAGGACGTTGCGCGTGGTGTGCGCGGCGCCGCCGCCGAAGCCGACCAGGACGCCCGCGGCGCCGGTGCGCATCAGGTGCAGCGCGGCGGTGTACGTGGCGCAGCCGCCGACGATCACCGGGACGTCGAGCTCGTAGATGAACTGCTTCAGGTTCAGCGGCTCGTGCGAGGACGAGACGTGCTCCGCCGAGACCGTCGTACCGCGGATGACGAAGATGTCCACGCCCGCGTCGACGACCGCCTTGGAGAACTGGGCCGTGCGCTGCGGGGAGAGCGCGGCCGCCGTGACCACGCCGGAGTCGCGCACCTCCTTGATGCGCTGGCCGATCAGCTCCTCCTTGACGGGGGCGGCGTAGACCTCCTGGAGGCGGCGCGTGGCGGCCTCCGTGGGCAGCTCGGCGATCTCGTCGAGCAGCGGCTGCGGGTCCTCGTAGCGGGTCCACAGCCCTTCGAGGTTCAGCACGCCGAGGCCGCCGAGCTCGCCGATGCGGATCGCGGTGGCCGGGGAGACGACCGAGTCCATGGGGGCGGCCAGGAAGGGCAGCTCGAAGCGGTAGGCGTCGATCTGCCAGGCGATCGAGACCTCCTTCGGGTCCCGCGTACGGCGGCTCGGGACGACGGCGATGTCGTCGAAGGCGTACGCCCGGCGGCCGCGCTTGCCGCGCCCGATCTCGATCTCAGTCACGTCTGTGGCCTTTCCCTGATGCGTTTCAGCGTCTTCCAGTATCGCCGACGGGCACGACGAGGGCGGCCCCGGATGCCTCCGGAGCCGCCCGTCGGGCCCGCTGCCTACTTGCGGCTGTAGTTGGGCGCCTCGACCGTCATCTGGATGTCGTGCGGGTGCGACTCCTTCAGCCCTGCGGAGGTGATCCGCACGAAGCGGCCCTTGGACTCCATCTCCCCGATGGTGGCCGCGCCCACGTAGCCCATGGTCTGGCGCAGACCGCCGACGAGCTGGTGCAGGACGCTGGACAGCGGGCCGCGGTAGGGCACCTGGCCCTCGATGCCCTCGGGGACGAGCTTGTCGTCGGCCGCGACCTCGGCCTGGAAGTAGCGGTCCTTGGAGTAGGACCTGCCCTGGCCACGGGACTGCATCGCGCCGAGCGAGCCCATGCCGCGGTACGACTTGAACTGCTTGCCGTTGATGAACTGCAGCTCGCCGGGCGACTCCTCGCAGCCCGCGAGCAGGCTGCCCAGCATGACGGTGTCGGCGCCGGCGGCGAGCGCCTTGCCGATGTCGCCCGAGTACTGCAGGCCGCCGTCGCCGATCAGCGGAATGCCCGCGGCGCGGGCGGCGAGCGCGGCCTCGTAGATGGCGGTGACCTGCGGGACGCCGATGCCGGCGACCACGCGCGTGGTGCAGATCGAGCCGGGGCCGACACCCACCTTGATGCCGTCCACACCGGCGTCGATCAGCGCCTGGGCGCCGTCACGCGTGGCGACGTTGCCGCCGATCACGTCGACGGACACGCTCGACTTGATCTTCGCCATCCAGCTGAGGGCGTTGCTGTTGTGGCCGTGCGAGGTGTCGACGACCAGGAAGTCCACCCCGGCACCGGCCAGCGCCTGGGCGCGCTCCAGGGCCTCGGGACTGGCACCCACCGCGGCGCCGACGAGCAGCCGGCCCTCGGCGTCCTTGGCGGAGTTCGGGTACTTCTCGGCCTTGACGAAGTCCTTGACCGTGATCAGGCCCTTGAGGACGCCCTGGTCGTCGACGAGCGGCAGCTTCTCGATCTTGTGGCGGCGCAGGAGCTCCATGGCGTCGGCGCCGGAGATGCCCACCGTGCCCGTGACCAGCGGCATCGGGGTCATGACCTCGCGCACCTTGCGGCTGCGGTCGCTCTCGAAGGCCATGTCGCGGTTGGTGACGATGCCGAGCAGCTTGCCGGCCGGGTCGGTCACGGGGACGCCGCTGATACGGAACTTGGCGCACAGGGCGTCCGCCTCCGCGAGCGTCGCCTCCGGGTGCACCGTGATGGGGTCGGTGACCATGCCGGACTCGGACCGCTTGACCAGGTCGACCTGGTTGACCTGGTCCTCGACGGAGAGGTTGCGGTGCAGGACGCCCACGCCGCCGAGGCGGGCCATCGCGATCGCCATGCGGGACTCGGTCACCTTGTCCATCGCCGCCGACAGCAGCGGGATGTTGACCCGGACATTGCGGGAGACGCGGGACGAGGTGTCGACCGCGTTGGGCAGCACCTCGGATGCGCCCGGCAGCAGCAGCACGTCGTCGTAGGTCAACCCGAGCGTCGCGAATTTCTCGGGCACTCCGTCGACGTTTGCAGTCATGACACCTTCCCCAAATGGCCTTGATCGGTGCGGATGTCCATGCTAACGGGAAGCGCGGCCTGCAAATTCCACGGTTCCGGGGGACTCCGGGCTTCGTATGTTCGTACGGAATCGGGGTGGAGCCCGTTCATCCGCGGGTCGGTTCAGGGGGCTCGGACGGAAGCGCTACTGCTCCGCCAGCGCGCGCAGTCTGCTGAGCGCGCGGTGCTGGGCGACCCGGACCGCGCCCGGCGACATCCCCAGCATCTGGCCGGTCTCCTCGGCGGTCAGCCCGACCGCGATCCTCAGCAGCAGCAGTTCCCGCTGGTTCTCCGGCAGGTTGGCCAGCAGCTTCTTGGCCCACTCGGCGTCGCTGCTGAGCAGCGCGCGCTCCTCCGGGCCGAGGGAGTCGTCCGGGCGCTCGGGCATCTCGTCCGAGGGCACGGCGGTGGAGCCCGGGTGGCGCATCGCGGCGCGCTGGAGGTCGGCGACCTTGTGCGCGGCGATGGCGAAGACGAACGCCTCGAAGGGGCGGCCGGTGTCCTTGTAGCGCGGGAGCGCGAGGAGGACCGCGACGCAGACCTCCTGCGCGAGGTCCTCGACGAAGTGCCGGGCGTCCCCCGGCAGGCGCGAGAGCCGGGTGCGGCAGTAGCGCAGGGCGAGCGGGTGGACTTCCGCGAGCAGATCGTGCGTGGCCTGCTCGTCCCCGTCCACGGCGCGATGGACGAGCGCACCGATCGCCCCTGCGGCGTTCGCCGCCTCGTCGTCGCGCATCGGTCCATGGTGCCTTGCGGCCGTACGGTCCGCGGCATCACGCCCGATGTTGTGCACCGAAGCGTTATGAGCAGGTGCGCCGGAACCCATCCGCTGCGCCCTCCCCTTCCGCTCGACCGACTCGTCCCCGAGAGACTCCACATCTCAAGGATGCGGCATCCGCGCCGAAACGAGGAGCGGGCGCCGTCAGAGCTACTCCGGTCGACCCAGCGCCCGCGCCCCCGAGGGGGCGCGGGGAGCCGCGCGACCGGCCACGACGCGGCCGCGGCCGTCGGACGGCACGGCGGTCCGCGGTGACGCGACTAACGAACCAGGCCCCAGCGGAACCCGAGCGCCACCGCGTGGGCGCGGTCCGAGGCGCCGAGCTTCTTGAACAGGCGCCGGGCGTGGGTCTTGACCGTGTCCTCGGAGAGGAACAGCTCGCGGCCGATCTCGGCGTTGGAGCGGCCGTGGCTCATGCCTTCGAGCACCTGGATCTCCCGCGCGGTGAGCGTCGGGGCGGCGCCCATCTCGGCCGAGCGCAGCCGGCGCGGGGCGAGCCGCCAGGTCGGGTCGGCGAGCGCCTGCGTCACGGTCGCCCGCAGTTCGGCGCGCGAGGCGTCCTTGTGCAGATAGCCGCGGGCGCCGGCGGCGACCGCGAGCGCCACGCCGTCGAGGTCCTCGGCGACGGTGAGCATGATGATGCGCGCGCCGGGGTCGGCGGACAGCAGCCGCCGCACGGTCTCGACGCCGCCCAGACCGGGCATGCGCACGTCCATCAGGATCAGGTCCGAGCGGTCGGCACCCCAGCGGCGGAGGACTTCCTCGCCGTTGGCCGCCGTCGTCACGCGCTCGACGCCGGGCACGGTCGCGACCGCGCGGCGGAGCGCCTCTCGGGCAAGCGGGGAGTCGTCGCAGACGAGGACGGATGTCATGGCCGCCCTCCGCAGCTGATGCACGTCACCTTGAGCCTCCAGGCTGGTACGAAATCGTCACCTGTGCGGTCGACCGTCTCGGACGCCTGCCCGAGCACTTGCAGCTTCAACCGCCTCCGCCCTCTCAACGACGGTCACCCGAAAGAGTTACGGGGCCGTATGCAGTCTTCGGCACTCTACGTGAGGGGGCGGACACAGGGCAGACATGCGCGGCGGACCCTCGACGTTTCATCACAACCCATGCCCCATTCAGACCTTTTTCTTCCCGTTTGTTGGCGATTGGAGCTAGATTCGCAATGAGTCATATTTTCATCTCCTTAGATCGTAGATGTACGGTCGTAGACACCGTATCCGCCCAGAACGGCTACAAGGGGTCACGCAATGGCAGATTTCTCCCGCCTTCCCGGACCGAACGCGGACCTATGGGACTGGCAGCTGCTGGCTGCCTGTCGCGGGGTGGACAGCTCGCTCTTCTTCCATCCCGAGGGCGAGCGCGGTGCGGCTCGGAGCGCTCGAGAGAACTCGGCCAAGGAGGTCTGCATGAGGTGTCCCGTGCGCGCGCAGTGCGCGGCGCACGCGCTGGCGGTACGCGAACCGTACGGCGTATGGGGCGGCTTGACCGAGGACGAGCGCGAGGAGCTCATGGGACGCGCGCGCAACCGGCTGGTCACGGCGTCGACCACGAGCGGCGAGGCCGGCTCGACCAACTGAAGGAACGTTTCTCCACACCAGGGCACGCGCACGCGTGCCCTTCTCTCGGGCGGTGCGCACCCCGGCGTCCGGCAGTGCGCACCGCGGCAGCCGGGCAGCCCTAGCGTCCGGCGGTGCGCGCCAGCTGCTCCAGGGTCGCCGCCACGGCCGGCACCTGGGCGAGGTCGGGCAGGGTGAGCGCGACGATCTCCCGCCGGACCGCCGGCTCCAGCGTCACCATGCGCGCGCCGCGCGGCCGTACCGACTCGGCGGCCAGCTGGGGCAGGACGGCCACGCCCAGTCCGGCGCCGACCAGGCCGACCACCGCCGGGTAGTCGTCGGTGGCGAAGTCGATGCGCGGGGTGAAGCCGGCGCTCGCGCACACCTCGATCAACTGGCCGCGGCAGCGCGGGCATCCGGCGATCCAGGGCTCGGCCGCGAGTTCCCCGATGGCGACGGACCCGGCGGGCGCGGCGCGGGCGAGCCGGTGCCGTTCCGGCACGAGGGCGACGAGGCGGTCCGTCAGCAGGGGGCGCACGACGAGGTCGTCCCACTCCTCGGCGCCCGCCGCCCCCTCGTAGCGGAAGGCCAGTGCCACGTCGCACTCGCCCTCGCGCAGCATCTCCACGGACCGCGGCGGCTCGGCCTCCTCCAGCGACACCCGGGTGCCGGGGTGCGCGGCCCGCAGCGCGGCGAGGGCGGTCGGGACGAGGGTGGAGCTGCCGCTGGGGAAGGAGACGAGCCGGACGCGGCCCGCGCGCAGCCCCGCGATGGCGGCGACCTCCTCCTCGGCGGCGGTCAGGCCCGCCAGGATTCCGGCGGCGTGCCGCACCAGGGACTCCCCGGCCTGGGTCAGCCGCATCTCGCGTCCGCTGCGCACGAGCAGGGGCGTGCCGACGGATGCCTCCAGGGCCTTCATCTGCTGGCTGACGGCGGGCTGGGTGCAGCCCAGGTCGCGGGCGGCCGCCGAGAAGGAGCCGGAGGCGGCGACGGCGCGCAGGACACGGAGGTGGCGGGCTTCGAGCACACGACCGAGCATAAGCGGAGCTTGGGGAGCGTGCTGAATATTGCATCGACGCTTTGACCGCCGTTCGCCTACGGTTCCCGCATGAAGCTTCTCTCGGTGAACCTGGGCCTGGCGACGCCCGTGTCGTACACGGACCACCCCGACGGCGTGACCGGCATCGACAAGCGGCCGGCCGGGGGTCCGGTGCGCGTGGCGGCGCCGGGGCCGAAGGGGACGGGAGGGAGCGGGCTGGCCGGCGACGCGGTGTGCAGCCTGCAGCACCACGGCGGCGACGACCAGGCGGTGTACGCCGTGGCGCGCGAGGACCTCGACGACTGGGAGCGCGAGCTGGGGCGCCCGCTGGCGGACGGCGCGTTCGGCGAGAACCTCACGACCGCCGGGCTGGACGTCTCCGGCGCGCTGATCGGCGAGCGCTGGCGGGTCGGTCCCGAGGTGGTGCTGGAGGTGACCAGCGGCCGGATACCCTGCCGCACCTTCCAGGGCCATCTGGGTGAACGGCAGTGGGTGCGGCGGTTCACGGCCAAGGCCGCGCCGGGCGCCTATCTGCGGGTGATCGAGCCGGGCGAGGTCTGCGCGGGGGACGCGGTGGAGATCGTCCACCGGCCGGACCACGAGGTGACGGTGGCCCTCCAGTTCCAGGCGGTCACGACCCGCCGGGCCCTGCTGCCGCGCCTGCTGGCGGCGGAGGGGGCACTGCATCCCGAGGCCCTGGCGACCGCACGCACGTACGCGGAGAAGTACGGGAACTGACGTTCCGTCATGTGACGTCGCCACCCAACTCACCCTAGTGAGAACAGAGTTCACGATCCGGTGGAGCGCGGCCGGGTGCCGGACGGGCGGGGCCCGGCCGACCGGGGCGGACGGCGAGCGGAACGACTCGGTCCGGGTCACTAATCTTGCGCCATGACAACGGCATTGATTACGGGATCGACCGCGGGCATCGGCGCCGCGTTCGCGCGGCGGCTGGCCGCCGACGGCCACGACCTGGTCCTGGTGGCCCGGGACACCAAGCGGCTGCGGGAACAGGCGACCGAACTGCACGACCGGCACGGCATCGAGGCGGAGGTGCTGACGGCCGACCTCGCGCGGGACACCGGCATCGAGGCGGTCGCCACCCGCCTCGGCGACCGCAGGAACCCGGTCGACCTGCTGATCAACAACGCCGGCTTCGCCAACAAGGGCCGCTATCTCGACGTCTCCATGGCGGACGAGCTGACGATGCTCAAGGTGCACTGCGAGGCGGTGCTGCGGCTGACGTCGGCGGCGGCGGAGGCGATGCGCGAGCGCGGCCGCGGCGGCGTCGTGAACGTGGCGTCGGTGGCGGCGTTCGTGCCGCGCGGCACGTACGGCGCGTCCAAGGCGTGGGTCGTGCAGTTCACCCAGGGCGCGGCGCGCGACCTGGCCGGGAGCGGGGTGCGGCTGATGGCGCTGTGCCCGGGGTTCGTGCGCACCGAGTTCCACGAGCGGGCCGGGATGGACACGGACAACATCCCGGGGTGGATGTGGCTGGACGCGGACAAGGTGGCGGCCACCGCGCTGGAGGACCTGGCGCGCGGGAGGTCGCTGTGCGTGCCGGACCCGCGGTACAAGGTGCTGCTGGGCGCGGCGAAGCTGGTGCCGCGCGGCATGCTCGGCGGGCTCTCGTCCCGGACCGGCCGCAAGTACGGGCCGCAGTAGGGCCGCCGGGCGAACAGGCGTGGCGCCGCCGGGGCGAGGACAATGGTGGGTGTCCAGTCGCACCAGGGGCCGGAGGCGAGGGCGCCATGACGTTCGTACAGCTCATCGACTGCAGGACCGACCGGTTCGACGAGATGAACCGGCTGATGGACCGGTGGGTGGAGCAGACCCGGGGCAGACGGACCGCGACGCACGACATCGTCGGCAAGGACCGGTCCGACTCCTCGCACTTCATCGAGATCGTGGAGTTCCCCTCCTACGAGGAGGCGATGCGCAACTCCGGCCTGCCGGAGACGGACCGCGTCTTCCAGGAGATGGTGGCGCTGTGCGAGGAGGCGCCGACGTTCACCGATCTGGACGTGGTCCGCGACGAGCAGCTGAACGTCCTGGCCGCGCGGGCCTTCTTCGAGGCGATGGGCCGGATGGAGCCGGAGCGCGTCGGTGACCACGTCACCGAGGACTACGTGGATCACGATCCGGCCTATCTGCGGCCCGTGCAGGGGGTCGAGGGGCTGCGGGAGCAGTACGCGGACTGGAAGGCGGCGTTCGACTTCGGGTTCCGGATCGACGGCCAGCTGGCCGAGGACGACCAGGTGTGCACGCGCTGGACCTGGGCCGCCCGGCACAAGGGCGAGTTCCTCGGGATCGAGCCGACCGGGCAGGACGTGACCATGCGGGGCATGACGTGGCAGCGGTTCACGGGCGGCCGGATCAGCGAGAGCCACTGGATCTACGACCGGGCGGGGCTGATGGAGCAGCTGGGGGTACTCGGAAGGTGACCGCGAAGGGGGAAGGCCCCGTCCCGTCGTGACGACGGGACGGGGCCTTCTGCCGGAACCGGGTGCCCGGGTCAGTGCGCGTGACCGTGGCCGGCGGCCGCGGGCTCCTCCTCTTCCTTCTTCTCGACGACCAGGGTCTCGGTCGTCAGGAGCAGGGAGGCGATGGAGGCGGCGTTCTCCAGGGCGGAGCGGGTGACCTTGACCGGGTCGATGACGCCGGCCTTGACCAGGTCGCCGTACTCGCCGGTCGCGGCGTTGTAGCCGTTGCCCTTCTCCAGCTCGGCCACCTTGGAGACGATGACGTAGCCCTCCAGGCCGGCGTTCTCGGCGATCCAGCGCAGCGGCTCGACGGCGGCCTTGCGGACCACGGCGACACCGGTGGCCTCGTCGCCGGTCTTGTCGAGGTTGCCCTCGAGGATCTTCACGGCGTGGACGAGCGCGGAGCCGCCACCGGAGACGATGCCCTCCTCGACCGCGGCGCGGGTCGCGGAGATGGCGTCCTCCAGACGGTGCTTCTTCTCCTTCAGCTCCACCTCGGTGGCGGCGCCGACCTTGATCACGCACACGCCGCCGGCCAGCTTCGCGAGGCGCTCCTGGAGCTTCTCGCGGTCCCAGTCGGAGTCGGTGTTCTCGATCTCGGACTTGATCTGGGCGACGCGGCCGTGGACGTCCTCGGTCTTGCCGGCGCCGTCGACGATCGTGGTGTCGTCCTTGGTGACGGTGACGCGGCGGGCGGAGCCGAGCACGTCGATGCCGACCTGGTCGAGCTTGAGGCCGACCTCCTCGGAGATGACCGTGGCGCCGGTGAGGGTCGCCATGTCCTGGAGCATCGCCTTGCGGCGGTCGCCGAAGCCGGGGGCCTTGACCGCGACCGCGTTGAAGGTGCCGCGGATCTTGTTGACGACCAGGGTCGACAGGGCCTCGCCCTCGAGGTCCTCGGCGATGATCAGCAGCGGCTTGGAGGCACCGGTCTGGATGACCTTCTCCAGCAGCGGCAGCAGATCGGCGATGGAGGAGATCTTGCCCTGGTTGATGAGGATGTAGGGATCCTCCAGGACGGCCTCCATGCGCTCCTGGTCCGTCACGAAGTACGGCGACAGGTAGCCCTTGTCGAAGGCCATGCCCTCGGTGAAGTCCAGCTCCAGACCGAAGGTGTTGGACTCCTCGACGGTGATGACACCGTCCTTGCCGACCTTGTCCATCGCCTCGGCGATGAGCTCGCCGACCTGCTGGTCCTGGGCGGACAGCGCGGCGACGGCGGCGATGTCGGACTTCTCGTCGATCGGGCGGGCGGTCGCGAGCAGGTCCTCGGAGACGGCGGCGACGGCCGCGTCGATGCCCTTCTTCAGGGCGGCCGGGGAGGCGCCGGCGGCGACGTTCTTCAGGCCCTCGCGCACCAGCGCCTGGGCCAGGACGGTCGCGGTGGTCGTACCGTCACCAGCGATGTCGTTGGTCTTGGTCGCCACCTCCTTCACCAGCTGGGCGCCCAGGTTCTCGTACGGGTCCTCGATCTCGACCTCGCGGGCGATGGTGACACCGTCGTTGGTGATGGTGGGCGCGCCGAACTTCTTGTCGATGACGACGTTGCGGCCCTTGGGGCCGATCGTCACCTTGACCGTGTCGGCCAGCTTGTTGACGCCGCGCTCGAGGGCGCGACGGGCGTCCTCGTCGAACTTCAGGATCTTCGCCATGACAGCGGGAGCCCTCTCGGAATCTGGAGTGGAAAATGCACTGCGCCCCGGGCTCCCGGCTGGTTAATGGTCGCGGGGCCAGGGGCGCAGCTCAAAGCAATGGGTGCTTCGAAGAGAACTACTTCTCGATGATCGCGAGCACGTCGCGGGCCGAGAGGACGAGGTACTCCTCGCCGTTGTACTTCACTTCGGTGCCGCCGTACTTGCTGTACAGCACGATGTCGCCGGTCTTGACGTCGAGCGGCAGGCGCTCGCCGTTCTCGAAGCGTCCCGGGCCCACGGCCAGGACGACGCCCTCCTGGGGCTTCTCCTTGGCGGTGTCCGGAATGACCAGGCCCGAGGCCGTGGTCTGCTCGGCGTCCAGCGGCTGGACCACAATGCGGTCCTCGAGCGGCTTGATGGCAACCTTGGAGCTGGTGGTCGTCACGATCCGACCTCCCCCTTCGGAGATCTCACGGGGTCAACTGTCTGAGGTGGCGACCAGGTCGATCCGTCGTCGCGGGTGCCGGACCTGCCCGTCGCGTGGTTGGCACTCTCCAGTGGGGAGTGCCAGGGCCGAGACTATGACCGGGATTAGCACTCGGTCAAGCGGAGTGCCAATGAGCCGCGGCGCGGCGTGCCGGAACGGGCCCCCCGCCCGGCGTTCTCCGGCATCGCGAGCCGGTGAACCTTCCCGGTCACGGCACTGGCTAGAGGTAGTCCTCCAGCCGGGCCACCGCGTAGCCCTCGGCGGTCACCTTGTCGAGGAACCGGCGGACCATGTCCGGCATGGTGCCCTTCCAGTCGCCGCGACCCCGGAAGTGGGTGAGCACGATGTCGCCCGGCCGGATGCGCCGGTCCGGCTCGCGGTACTCCCAGCGGTCGACGAAGACCTCCTCGTTCCACAGCGGGACGTATCTGATGCCGCAGGACTTCGCCGCGCGCAGGCTGTCGCGGTTGTAGTTGCCGAAGGGCGGCCGGAAGAGCGGGGCGCGCGCGCCGTAGCGCTCGCGCAGGACGTCCTGCATTCCGCAGATCTCGTACTGCTGGCGGCGGAAGGACAGCGCCGGCAGGTAGCGGTGGTTCAGGGTGTGGTTGTTCAGGGCCGCCCCGTCGGCCCGCATCCGCCGGAAGTAGCCGTAGTCCTCCTTGATCAGGTAGTCGCTGAGGAAGGCGGTGTACGGCACCCGGAGGTCGTTCATCATCCGCAGGAAGGCCGGGTCCTTCTCGGCGCCGTCGTCGATGGTGAGGAAGACCACCTTCTGGCGGACGGGGACGGTCGTGAAGACCGGCGGGAGCCCCAGTTCCTCGTGGCCGCGCACCTCGAAGCCCTCGCGGGTGGTGATGCGCGGCCTGGTGGCGGGCGGCGGCGGGGGCGTGAGCGGGACGGCCGCCAGGCGCCAGC
>NZ_AGBF01000131.1 GCF_000225525.1 Streptomyces zinciresistens K42
CGACGTGTGGCTGCGCGGCCTCTCCGCCCAGCTCGCCCGTATCGAGGCCGCACTTGCGCACGCCCTCGACGGCCGCGACCGCCCGGTGCCCCCCGCCCGCGGGCCAGGGCGGCGCCGCGCCGCGCGACACGGTCCGCCGCCGCGGCCACGGGCGTTAGGGGGCGCCGCCGTGTCCGGTCCCGAGGAGCGTCCCGAACTGCGGCCCCCCACCCCGCGGGGCTGGGTGTGGTGGCTGCCCCTGGTCGCGGTGGCCGCCGACGTGGCCGCCGACGCCGCTCTCCAGGCACGCGAGCCGGTGAGCTTCCTGCTCATCGCGGTCCCGCCGCTGGCCGCCGCGACCCGCGGGCCGCGCGGCACCGCGCTGTCGGCCGCGGTGTGCCTGGGGCTGCAGATGGTGATGGCGGCCCGCAGACCCGGCCACTTCGGCGAGGCGGACCACATCGCCGTCTACGTGGCGACCGTCCTCATCGGCGTGGCCGGCGTCGCCCTCGCGGCGCAGCGCGAACGCAGCCGGCGGCACCTGGTCCGGGCCAACTCCGTGGCCGAGGCAATGCAGCGCACCCTGCTGCATCCCGTGCCGCCCCGGCTCGGACCGGTGCGCGCGGCGGGGTTCTACGAGGCGGGCGAGGGCGGCACGCTCGTCGGCGGCGACCTGTACGACGTCCGCGAGACGCCGTTCGGGGTGCGCGCGGTCATCGGTGACGTCCGCGGCAAGGGGCTGGACGCGGTGCACACGGTCGCCTCGGTGCTCGGGGGCTTCCGGGTCTCGGCCCACGAGTGGCGCAGCCTCAGCGGACTGGCCGGGCGGCTGGAGCTGAGCATCGCCCGCAACAGTCCGGGCGGCGAGGACGGGGACCCCGAGTTGTTCGTGACCGCGCTGGTCCTGGAGTTCCCGCCGGGCGGCGGCGAGGTGCGGATCGTCGACCGGGGCCACCCCGCGCCCCTGGCGGTGGGCCCGGACGGCGCCCGCCGGCTGGCCACCGCGCCCGGACTGCCGCTCGGGCTCGGTGCGCTGGCGCCGGGCGGGGAGGACGCCACGGTGCACCGGCTCGCCCGCTCGGAGGTGCTCGTCGTGCACACCGACGGCGTGAGCGAGGCCCGCGACGCGAACGGCGTGTTCTACCCGGTACGCGAACGCCTCGACGCACGCTTCCGCGGCCAGGAGCCGCCCGACCCCGAGACGGTCGTCGCCTTCGTACGGGCGGACTGCGAACGCTGGTCCGCCCAGCGCACCGACCCGGACGACCGGGCGGTCCTCGCCCTCTGCCCGGACGCCCCGGCCCCGGAACCCGAGCGGCCGCTCCCGCCGTGAAACCTGTCACCCACCTGCGTGGACAGAACAGCCGAGCGCGCCCGCCGGGCCGAGCGCGCGCTTCGCGGCGGTCAGGGCCGCGGCGAACGGGTCGGGGCGCTGACGGTCGTACCAGGGGCGGCGCCGGGACGACGGCCCGCCGCGCCCGCCCCCTGACGGCGCCCGGCACCGACCGAAGAGGGGCGGGCGCGGCGGCGGACGTGCTTCCAGCACGTCCGGGAACGCCGGGGCGCGCCCCCGAGCACGGGGGCGCGCCTCGGTCCCTCACCGGGTCGGCGGTGACGGGCTTCCTCTCAACTCAGCCTCTCCACGCGGATGTTGCGGAACCGGACCGCGTTGCCGTGGTCCTGGAGGCGGATCGGTCCCGCCGAGGGCCCCTCGGGGGCGCCCCCGCCGGTCGGGCCGTTGATCGCGACGCCGTCGTGGATCGTCCTGCCGTTCCAGACGACGGTCACGCGCGCGTCCTGCGTCTTGGCGCCGCTGCCGTCGAAGCGCGCGGCGCGGAAGGTGATGTCGTACGTCTGCCAAGTCTCCGGCGCCGTCGCCGCGTTGATGTCCGGGGCCTTCTTCTGGTAGATGGCCCCCGCCTCGTCGTCGGCGAGCGTCGTGTCCCCGAACGAGTCGAGGATCTGCACCTCGTAGCGGTCCTGGAGGTAGACGCCGCTGTTGCCGCGGTTCTGGCCGGTCACGTCGTCCGGCAGCTTCGGCACGCGGAACTCCACGTGCAGTCTGAAGTCCTGGTACGCCTCCTTGGTGCGGATGTCGCCGCAGCACACCTGCATGGACCGTTCGTCGGACAGCGGCCACTGCGCCGCCCGCCCGTCGGTCTGCTGCCACTGGCCCTGCGACGCCGCACTGCCGTCGAACAGGGCGACCGGGCTGCCGGCCGGACGCACGGTGATCAGATCGAGGTTGACGTTGCCGTCGTCCCCGGCGTCGAAGCGGTACGCGACCGTGTTGGCCCCCGCGCGCAGCCTGACCCGCTCGGTCCGGGTGGACCACGCCTGCCAGGTGCCCGTCGAGGCGAGCTCGGTCTGTCTGAGCTTGCGTCCGTTGGTGTACAGCGAGAGGGACTTGGTGCCCTGGAAGGGGTCGGGCCCGTTGGAGTAGCGCAGGCTCACGTCGTACTCGCCGGCCTTGGGGACCGTCACGTCGAACGTGGTGGCCGCCTTGCCCTCGGTGGTGTAGCGGTCCACGAACCCGCTGCCGGAGTAGCCGGGGTGGTTGGTGTTGATCCCGGCGGCCCCGGTCAGCCGCGCCTCCTCGGCCTCGTACATCGTGGCGGGCGCGGGCTGCCTGCCCGGCAGGGAGTTGAGCGTGTACCACGCCTCGGTGCTCCACAGCTTCTCGCCCGACTCGGACGCGAACGGCCGCGGGGAGCGCACGTACACGACCCGGCCGGGCTTGAGTCCGTCGAGCCGCAGCCGGACGGTGCGCCCGTCGGCGGCGAGGGTCGCGGAGGCCACCTTCAGCCGCTCCTCCGCGATCTTCGGACCGCCGTAGTCGGAGGTGGGCGTGTACCGCCACTGCTGGGCCTGGTAGCGGGCGGCCAGTTCCTGCGCGGTCGCCTGCGACAGCCGCTGGGTGTACTCCAGGTCGAAGCCGCCGGGGACGGCGCGCATCTCCTTGATGTCGAAGGTGTTCTTGCCGTTGGGCGTGAGCTTCTGGAGGCCGAACCTCAGCTTGCCCTCCTGGCCCCAGTTGCCTCCGGCGCCCAGACCGCCCGCGTAGACGGCGCCGTCGGGCCCCATCGTGATGCGGTTGACGCCCGCTTCGAGTCCCTGGGTGTAGCGGAACACCGCCCCCTGGTACTCGCCCTTGACCTTCTCCAGGAAGCCGCGCTGGAGTCCGCCGTAGGTGACGTCGCCGATGAGCATCTGACCGGCGAACCGGCCCTTGGTCAGATACAGCGGTGTGCTGGGGGAGTTGGCGATCTCGTTCTGCGGCAGCCACAGCACCGGCTGGGTCACCGCGCGGTCGTCGAACGGGCCCGCGGGTTCGGTGTAGTGGTTGAAGAACCGCTTCGGTTTGATCTGGACGAGCTTGGA
This sequence comes from Streptomyces zinciresistens K42, assembly GCF_000225525.1. Taxonomy (GTDB): domain Bacteria; phylum Actinomycetota; class Actinomycetes; order Streptomycetales; family Streptomycetaceae; genus Streptomyces; species Streptomyces zinciresistens. Next base: position 3,361 of record NZ_AGBF01000131.1, read on the forward strand.
CGCCGGCAGCCAGCCGCCCTGGTTGTCGGTGGTGAAGAGGCCGCCGCCGGGGCCCCAGCCGATGCCGTTCGGGGTGCGCAGGCCGCCCGCCACGGGCTGGATCTTCCCGGTCTTCTTGCTGACCTTGTAGGCGGCGCCGCGTCCCGGGGCCGGCTGCGGAACCGTGGTGGCCCCGCCGTAGTTGATGGCGACGGAGAGGTTCACGTAGAAGTAGCCGTCGCGGTAGAGCAGGCCGAAGGCGAACTCGTGGAAGTTGCCGCTGAAGGGCCAGGTGGCGACCCTGCGGTACTGGTCGGTGACGAAGTCGCCGTTGGTGTCCACGAGTCGGGTCAGCTCGTGCTTCTGGGAGACGTACAGCGAGCCGTCCACGTACTTGATGCCCATGGGCTCGCGCAGCCCGCTGGCGATCTTCTTCACGGTGACCTTGTCCCGGCTGGTGGCGCCGGTGACGTTGTCGAGGAGGTACACCTCGCCGGCCGTGGTGTCGGTGCCGCCCCAGGTGGTGATCGCCAGGCGTCCGTCGGGCAGCCAGTCCATGCCGCTGACCTGCGGCTCGAATCCCTCCGGGCGCAGATCGGTGAGGTCGAGGTCGGGGCGTACGTCCGTCAGCGGCAGTCCGTCGCCGGGGCTGTCCGCGCCCGACTCGCACTCCTTGCGGCCGGGGGCGGTCACCCGGACCACTCCGGCGTCGGTGCTCAGCGCCTCCTTCGGCACGATGCTGAAGTCGTCGGCGCCCGGCGGCTTCCAGGCGAGCGCCAGGCGCTGGCCGCCGGTCCGCTCGAAGTAGTCGATGCGGAACGGCTGGGAGCCCGCGGTGAGTTGGACGGCACCGTCCTTGGGCTCGGCCCCGTGCAGCCCGTCGTGGTCGATGACCGTCTGCTCGCCGACGGTCAGCCGGGAGCCGTCGTCGCTGGTGAGGCGGAAGGTGTAGGTGCCGTCGCTCGGGACGACGAGGTAACCGGACACCTGGGCGCTGAAGTTGTCGCTCAGGCCCCCGAAGTCGTCGGTCGTGGACCAGTCGACGTTCGGCATCAGCTTGTCGACGTTCGGTGTCTGTCCCGGCTTGAGCGTGCACAGCTTGCTGAGCGGGACCTGGGTGTCGAACACCCGCAGGGTGACGCCCGGTTCCTGGGGTGGGATCTCGTCGGGGGCGGCGGCCGTCGGGGGTGCTGCCCAGATGCCCCCGAGGAGAAAGCTCCCGAGGAGCACGGCGCTGAGTCTTCTGCGGGCGCGGCGGAACAACCGTGGATGCATCGGTCCTCCAGAACGGACCGGAGGCCGCCGGATCGCACTCCGGTCGAGCTGACCCTCGGCGCGGGAGGGGCGCCGAGTCGTACGCGTGCGGTTGCGCCGCTACCGTAGGGGACTTTCGCCAGGCGCGTCCATACTTTGTCATCGATGAGTTCAAAGTCGGCCGCGGACAAGGGAACGCGCCCTTCCGCGGGGTGCACGGAAGGGCGCGTGCGGGTCGGCGGAGTCGTGAGGTCCGGCGTCGTTCGGCGCGCACCGGCCGCACGTCCCGCACGAGGGGGCGCCGGGCGCAGGTGAGGAGCACGGCGGCGAACACGATCCGCCCCGCCGGGGCGTTCTGGCGAGGGTGCCGGCGAGGGTGCCGGCGAGGAGGAGCGAGGCGGCGAGAAGGCCGAAGGCCGGGATCGCGGCGCTGAGGAGAGAGGACGCGCGGACACCGAGGGATGCGGGGCGGCGCGGGCGATGCCGGGGGATCCGCCGTCCTGCGGCCGGCGAACCCTCCCGGTCACAGCGCTAGCGCGGCCCGGTCTCCCTCAGTCCCCGCAGCAGGACTTGGACGGCCGCCCACAGCGCGTCCTCCAGGTCGAAGGGGGAGCGGGCCAGGGTCCAGCGCAGCACCATGCCGTCGATCATGGCGGCGACGGCCAGGGCGGCGGTGCGGGCGCGCGGGCCGGGCGCGGGGGAGTCCGGGCCGCCCAACTGCGCGAGCAGGACGGCGAGATGCTCGACGAACTGCTCGTGATGGGCGTCGAAGCAGGTGCGGATCTCGGGGATGGTGCGGCCGAGGGCGAGCAACTCCAGGGCCAGCGGCGCCCGGTCGGGGTTCTGCGCCAGTTCGCGGGCGAACGCCCGCACCACCATCCGGAGCCGGTCGGCGGCCGGCGCCCCGGCGGTCATGACGGCCCGCATCGCCTCGGCCTCATGGGCCAGCATCTGGTGGACCAGCCCGGTGGCCAGCTCCTCCTTGCTCCGGAAGTACCAGTACAGCCCGCCCTTGCTCACCCCGGCAGCCCGCACGACGTCGTCCATGCGGGCGTGGTGATAGCCGAGCCGGGCGAAGACCGCGGCCGCCGCCTCGAAGATCTGGGCCTTGCGCGCCACGGCGCGGTCCGCGTCGACCGTCATGGCCCACCGTCCTTCGTGACCTGCGGCGTCCCCCGGGAGCGGGGGTGGAACGGGGATCGTTTCCACCACCGTCGAAAGTATCACTAGACCGGCTGGTCGGTCTAGTGGCATACTCGACACGACCGACCAGTCAGTCGAGTGAGGAGTGGTGGCGTATGTCCCCCCGTAGGCAGCCGGAGCAGGGCGGTTACGGCCCGCCCCTTCTGCACCGGCTCGGCGCCTGGTGCGCCACGCACGTGTGGAAGGTCCTCGCCGCCTGGCTGGTGGTGCTCGTGGCGGGCGGCTTACTGGTTCCGACGTTCTCCGACAGCCTCACCGGCTCCTCCCTGAACGTGAGCGGCTCGGAGTCGGCCCGCGCCGAGAAGGCCATGAAGGAGGACTTCGACGGTTCCGTCACCGAGGACGTCGTCGTGGTCTTCGACTCGTCCACCCTCACGGTGAAGGACACGGCCTTCCGCGACGTGGTGCGCCGGGGCGTCGCGGAACTGCGCAAGCAGCCCGGCGTCGCGAGCGTCGAGGACCCGTACGCGCCCGGCGGCCAGGCGCAGATCGCCCCCGACGGCCGTACCGCACTCGTCCTGGCCGGACTGACCGGCGACGAGCGGGACCGGCAGGGCGACGCCCCCGGCATCCAGCAGGCCCTGGACGGGGTGCGGGCCGACGGCGTGGACGTCATGCTGACCGGCTCCAGCGCGCTCAACGCCGCCGTGGTCGAGCAGGAGGACAAGGACATCGCGCGGGCCGAGTCCATCGGCGTGCCCATCGCGCTGCTCGTCCTGCTGATCGCCTTCGGCACCCTGGTGGCCGCCGGGCTGCCGATCCTGCTGGGCGTCGCCGCGCTGATGACGTCGTTCGGCGTGCTGGGCGCGCTCAGCTACGTGACGAGCTTCGACACCTTCGTCCAGGCCGTCGTCACCATGCTCGGCCTCGCGCTCGGCATCGACTACTGCCTGTTCATCGTCACCCGCTACCGCGAGGAACTCCAGGCGCGGCCCGACCGGGCGATCGCGCAGACGGTCGGCGCCACCATGGCCAGCGCGGGCAAGGCCGTGCTGTTCTCCGGCTGCACCGTGCTGATCTCCGTAGCGGGCCTGCTGCTGGTGCGCGCGCCGGTGTTCCGCTCCATGGCCTTCGGGGTGATGGTCGCCGTCGCCGTGATGCTGACGGTGTCCATGACCCTGCTGCCGGCCGTGCTCGCCCTGTGCGGCACGAAGATCAACCGGCTGGCCGTGCCCGGACTGCGCCGCGCCGTCAGCCACCCCGACCCGGAGCACTCGATCTGGGCCCACTGGACCAGGTTCGTGCTGCGCCGCCCGCTGCTGATCGGCGGCGCCGCCGTCCTCGCCCTGGGCGCCGCCGCCGTGCCGGTCGCCGGTCTGAAGCTGGGCTTCGACGTCGGCGCCAGCGCCGTCGCCGACGCGCCCGCCGGCGCCGGATACGACCTGGTGTCCAAGAAGTTCGCCCCCGGTGCCGCCACGCCCATCCAGGTCGTCGTCACCAGCGACAAGGGCGCCTTCGACGACGGGGACCTCGCCGCGATGGACCGGCTCACCGCCCGGATCGAGGGCAACGACCAGGTCGACAGCGTCCTTTCGGTCACTTCCCTGCTCAAGGAGCAGGGCGGCCGCAGTGACAGCGCCACCCTGAAGGCGGCCCTCGCGAAGGACAGCGCCGCGCTGGACCGGATCGTCAACTCCCGTGCGGACGCGGCCGTTCTCACCGTCTTCTCCAAGGCGGCCCCGGACTCCGACGAGGCCATCGAGCTGGTGCACTGGATCCGCGGCACCGCGGGGCCGGACGCCGAGAACTCCGCCGACGCACTGACCGTCGCGACCGGCGGGCTCACCGCGCAGACCGTCGACGTCGCCGACGAGATCGACCGCTCCACCCCGTGGGTGCTGGCCGCCATCCTCGGACTGTCGTTCGTGCTGCTCCTGCTCGCCTTCCGCAGCCTGCTGCTGGCGTTCAGCGCCATCGTGATGAACCTGCTGTCCGTCGGCGCCGCCTTCGGCCTGCTCACCTGGGTCTTCCAGGAAGGCGCGGGCGAGTCGCTGCTCGACTTCACCAGCCGCGGCTTCATCCAGGCGTACCTGCCGCTGCTGACCTTCGTGGTGCTCTTCGGACTGTCCATGGACTACGAGGTGTTCATCATCTCCCGCATGAAGGAGGAGTGGGACCGCACCAAGGACAACACCCGGGCCGTCACCGTCGGCACCGTCCACACCGCCAAGGTCATCACCGCCGCGGCCGCCATCATGGTCGTCGTCTTCGCCGCCTTCATGATCACGAAGGTGGTCGAGGTGAAACAGATGGGCTTCGCGCTGGCCGTCGCCGTCCTCGTGGACGCCACGCTGATCCGCGTGATCATCGTCCCGGCCGCCATGCGACTGGCCGGGGACGCCAACTGGTGGCTGCCCGGCTGGCTCGACCGCGTCCTGCCGCGCGTCGACCTCACCGAAGGCCCCTCCCCGACCCCCGCCGGCGACGGCACCGACCCGGCAGTACCCGCTCCCGCGCAGGCGGCGAGGACATCGAGCACGTCCGGAACACCCTCCGACTGACCGCGATGCCCGCCCACACCGGGAGCCGACATTTCTGACGTGCAGCCGACGCCGGTCCGGCGGTGGCTGGGACTGGTCTGCCTGACCACGGCACTGCTGATCATCGGACTGGACGTCACGGTCCTGACGATCGCCCTGCCGACCCTGGCCACCGCCGTCGGCGCCACCACCTCCGAACTCCTGTGGATCACCAACGCGTTCACCCTGCCCTTCGCCGCGCTGCTGCTGCCCGCCACAGCCCTCGGCACCCGCGGCCGCAAACACCTGCTGATGGCGGGCCTCACCCTCTTCGCGGCGGGCTCCGCCGCCGCCCTGCCCGCCGACAGCGCGAGCGGCCTCATCGTCTCCCGCGCCCTGATGGGCGCCGGAGCGGCGGCGGCCGTACCGCACGCCCTGTCCCTCGCACCGGGCCTCGTCTCCCCGGCGGACCGCGACACGGCCGCCGCCGTGGCCTCCGCGGGCTTCGCCCTCGGGCTGCCGCTCGGCCCGGTGGCCGGCGGCTGGCTCCTGGCGGCCTCGGGATGGCACGCCATCTTCGTGCTCAACCTCGTGGTGATCCTCGCCGCGCTGGCCGGAGTCGCCCTCGCCGTCCCCGAACCCCGCAGGCGCCGCCCCGAGCCCGTCGACGCGGTCTGCGCCGTCCTCGCCCTCACCGGCACCTCGTCCGTCGCCTACGCCGTCACGGAGGCGACCACCCGGGGCTGGCACCATCCGGCGACCCTGCCGGTGCTCCTCGCCGGCACCGCGCTGCTGGGCGCCATGGTCGTCCGGCTGATCCGCACCCGCTCGCCGCTCGCCGACGCCGCCCTGTGGCGCCACCCGCGCTTCACCTGGGCGATCTGCACCCTGTCGTTCATCACGCTGGTCCTGCTCGCCCTGCTGTTCATGATCCCCCAGTACCTGCAGCAGGTGCAGGGGTACGACGCCCTGGCCACCGGGCTGCGCCTGATGCCCATGATGGCCGGGCTCGCCCTGGGCACGATCGCCGGAGACCGGCTGGCGAACGTCGTCGACGCCAAGTGGACACTCGTCCTCGGCCTGCTGCTGTGGTCGTTCGGACTGCTGTGGATCGGCCGGCTCGGACACGGCAGTTCCTACCCGGGCGCCGCCGGCGCCCTGCTCACCACCGGGCTCGCGCTCGGCTGCACGCTGCCCACCGCGCTGGCCGTGGTCACCGGATCGCCGCCGCCCGAGAAGGCCGTGACCGCCCACGCGCTCGCCAACGCCTGCCGGCAGATCGCCGCCGCCCTCGGCATCGCCGTGCTGGGCGGGGTGCTGAACACCACCTACCGGCGGGAGCTGCGCGAGGACGCACCCGCGGGACTGGCCGACGGGGTGGTGGACGAGGCGCGCCAGAGCATCGCCGGCGCCGCCGAGGCCGCCGCCGCGCTGCCCGCGCGCGAGGGCGAGGACCTGATGGCCCTCGCCCACCACGCCTTCGTCACCGGGATGACCCTCACGGCCCGGATCGGCGCGTCCGTGACCGCCCTGCTGGCCCTGCTCCTCGTGGTCTACATGCCCACCGTCCGGCACGCGGCGTCCGCCGCTCCCTGAGGGCACCCGGGCACGGCACGGCGGCGGCCCCGCACTCCCGCTCGCACGGAGTGCGGGGCCGCCGCCGGCCGCGCCGGATCACCTCGCGACGACGCGCGCCCGCACCCCCGGACTCGGCCGCAGGTTCACCAGCAGCTCCGGCGTCACCTCCGCGCCCTGCGGCAGCAGGTCGAACGCGAGGCGCTGATGGAGCACCACGGTCAGCAGATGCCCCTCCATCATGGCCAGATGACTGCCCGGACAGACGTTCCCGCCGGTTCCGAACGGCAGATAGGCGCCCTTGGGCAGCGTCCTCTCCCGCTCCCGGGCGAAGCGGTCCGGGTCGAAGCGCTCCGGGTCGGCGAACACCTGCGGATTGCGGTGCAGGCTGTAGGCGTTGAGGAAGATCATCGTCCCCGCCTTCACCCGGTGGCCGCCGACCACCGTGTCCCTGACCGCCTGCCGGGGAATCACCGCCGCCGGCGGATACAGCCGCATCGCCTCCTTGAACACCTGGAGGCAGTAAGGAAGTCGAGGCAGATCCTCGAAGGTGACCGTGCGCTCGCCGAGGACCGTCCCGATCTCGTGGTGCACCCGCTCAAGGACATCGGGATGCCGGGCCAGCAGGTACAGCGTCCACGCCTGCGCGTCGGCCGACGTCTCCTGCGCCGCGCCCCACGCGGTCAGCACCTCGTCGAGGAGCAGTTCCTCGCTCATCGCGGTGCCGTCCTCGTACCGGGACGCCAGCAGGTCGCCCAGGATGTCCTCGGGGACCTCGGCACCGGCCGCGGCGGCCTCCTGCCGCTCGCGGACGAAGCGGGCGATCCACGCGCGGATACCGGTCATCGCGCGCCGCGCACGCAGGTTGCGCGGCACGGGCACCCACAGGGGAAGCGCCACCGGGCTCGTGATGGCGTGCATCTCCCACGCGAACGCCTCGGTGATCGCCTCCGCCAGGGCGTGGTTGTCGCTGCTGGAGGCGGTGAACAGGAGGCGGCTGACGATGTCCATCGTCAGCGTGTTCATCTCCGCCACCAGGTCCACGTCGACGCCCGCGCGCCAGCGCCCCGCCAGGCTCTCCGCCGTGGCGACGACCGCCTGCGCGTGCCGGGGTATGCGGCGCGGCGAGAAGTGAGGCAGCACCAGCCGGCGCTGCCTCCTGTGCAGTTCGCCCTCGCTGGTGAGCAGGCCGTCACCCATCAGCGGGGTCAGCGCGCGCGTCTGCCGCCGGCCCCGGCCGAAGTCGTCGGCGTTCTCGATGAGGACGTCCCGGGCCGCGGCCGGGGTGGACACCGTGGCGGCCACGGTGCCGCCGATGCGGAACCCCATCACCCCCTCCGAGGCCGAGGCCAGCCGGTGCAGGGTCCCGATGGCGTCGGCCTGGAGGGCCGCGGCGTGCCCGAGCAGGCCGCCGCCGGACGCCATGGGCAGCCGGCGCGGACGGGACGGCGAACGCCGCTCGCGCGGCGGGGCTTCGGCGGTCATACCGCGGCCTCCTTCAACGGCGTGCGCGGCAGCAGCGTGCCCGCCTTCTTGTGGGCGCGGGCCTCCCGCCACAGCCGCCGCAGCGAGGACGCGAGGCCCGCGCTCTCGGTCAGCCGGTAGGCGGAGTCCTCCGGCAGGCCGGCCACCAGCCGCGCGTGCGCCTCGGGGAAGCTGTGGTACGGCAGTCCGGGCATCAGGTGGTGCAGGGCGTGCAGCCGCAGCCCCACCGGCGCCCACAGCTCGCCCAGCAGCCGGGCCCGCGGATGGTTCACGGTGTCCATCATCTGCTCCACGACGCTCATCTCGTCCTCGTCGCCGAGGTAGCGGTGGGCGGCCAGCAGCCGCAGCGAGTTGACGAACGCGATGGTCACGAACAGCGCGTACCACTGGACCAGCCGCGACAGCGGCACGGCGCCCACCGCGAGCAGCGCCGCCGCCGCCGCGATCCACGCCAGGCACAGCGCCTCCTGGCCGCGCCACAGCCACTTCTCCCCGGCGGTGGGCTGGCGCCCCCGGTACTCGAAGTCGATCTTCAGCGCCGAGACATTGCTGTACAGGTACTCCCGGACCCTCGGCACGCACCACGACAGCGGTGTGAGCACCGCGAAGCGGTAGGGGCCGAAGAACGGCAGGAACAGCGGAGTGATCAGCAGGCCCACGATGTTCGACGGTGCCATCCGCGCCAGCGGCAGGTACTCGGCGTCCTGCGGGGTGCCGTACAGCTTGCGGTTGTGGTGCTCGCCGTGGCACTCGTACATGAAGACCGGCACCATCATGGGGATGCCGAACACGGCGTTCCACCACATACGGAAGGGGCCGAAGCTCTTCTTCGCACGGAAGTGCGCGATCTCGTGGATGAAGGCGAAGCAGCGGTACGCCGCCAGCACCGAGACGGCGAACGCCGCCACGCCCAGCGGACTGGGGCCGCCCAGCGGCCCCACCGCCCAGAACGCCGTCCCCGCCAGCAGCACGCTGAGCGTGAAGTCGGTCCAGTACCGCGCCATCCGCGGGCCGAACAGCCCGCGCAGCAGGTCGTGCGCCTCCTTCACGGAGAAGCGCTCCATCGCCGCGACCTGGCGCGCCTCCCAGGGGATCGGCGTCCCGCGTGTCCGCTCCCCGGCCGTCATCGGGTGCCTCCGCCCCGGCGCCGGCGCAGCGCCCGGCGCACCTTGCGCACCCGGGTGTCCGCGATGTCCAGCAGCGTGCCCAGCGACGTCATGGCGACGAGCATCGGACCGGAGCCGGCGGGGATCACGGGCCGGTACTCGGTTCCGGTCACCTGCATGAACTCCGGTTCCCTGATGGCGGGCAGCGTCAGGTCGGCGCGCTCCAGCCGGTGCACGTACGGCAGCCGCCAGATGCCGGGGAGGGCGGCGTGCGCGCGCATGCCGGCCTTGGTCGCGGGGAGCTTCTCGCCGTTGTCCAGCCGCCACAGCGCCCGGCGTTCCAGGCCCTCGTGCCATTTCTCCAGCAGGCCGGCGACCCGGTGCGGGTCCATCCGGTGCCAGGGGGCGGACTGGGACAGGAACAGCCGCCGCTCCAGGCCCGCCCGCAGACGCGCGTGCTCCACGCTCTCCTCGTCCGTGCGGCCGCCCGTCTCGGTGAGCCAGCGCGAGACGCGGTAGCGGCCCAGCAGCGCCGCCCCGAACACCATGTAGTCCAGCAGGTGGTCCAGGATGAAGAAGCGGCTGTCGGCGATGGCCGGCCCGTACTTGGAGCGCACCATCGAGCGGATGATGCGCCAGTCCGCGGTCGCGGCACGGTTGACGTGGTCGAGGTAGTCCATGTCGAGCCGGCCCTGCTGGACGTCGCGCTGGGCGATGTTGGCCAGGTGCCACGCGGTGACCATGGACAGGCTGATGCCCTGGCTGTAGAACGCGTCGATCATGCTGGAGGCGTCGCCGACCATGGCGTAACGCTGCGGCGAGATGAAGGTGTTGGTCATGCGCTGCACATCGCGGTAGGCGCTGAACTCCAGGACGTTCTCCTCCTGGAGCCAGTCCAGCAGCGGGTAACGGCGCAGGACCTTCCAGAAGACCTCGCGGGCGTTGCCCTCCTCCGGCGGGCGCTGCTGGCTGTAGGTGACGCCGACGCTGATGCGGTCGTCCTTGAGCCGGATCAGCCAGATCCAGTAGCCGTCGCCCCACAGATGCACGGTGGTGTGCTCGCGCTCGGTGACCTCGCCGTCGGGGAAGGCGAACTTCCAGCGCTCGTCGAAGAGATCGGGGGTGCAGTGGGAGAACTGGGCCCAGGCCGCCGTCGTGGAGAACCCGTCGTCCAGGGGGATGTCGTGGCCGAAGCGCCGCGACAGCATACGGGTGCGGCCGGTGCAGTCGGCGATCCAGCGCGCGGAGATCGTCCCGCTGCGGTCCTTCTCGCGCGAACTCCACTGCAGAGTGTGGTCCTCGCCGTCCTCGCCCAGCACCACGTCGCGGACCAGACCGCAGTCGAGGAAGGTCACCCCGGGTGTCGTACGGGCCCGGTCGCGCAGCACCTTCTCGACCTCGGGGCGCACGATCTGGGCGTCCTTGAACATGGTGCGGTGGAACAGCGGGTCCTCGATCTTCTCGATCCAGTGCGGGGGCAGCGTGCTCTGGAAGCCCCACTCCGAGACCGACTCGTCGAAGCTGGTGCGGCCCTCCAGGCCGTGCACCATCCAGAAGCCCTTCTTGCCGAAGGACTGCTCCAGTTCCTCGTCGAGTTCGCCGAGGCTGCGCAGGAACGCGTTGGAGAACACCAGCAGCGACTCGCCGACCTTGTAACTGGCCTGCTGCTTCTCGGTGGGCTGGTCGATGCAGACCACCGACAGCCCGCGCTTGGCATGGGCGATGGCCGTGATGAGACCCACGATTCCATGGCCGACCACGCAGACGTCGGCCCGCACATGCTCCTGCGGGGCCGCGGCGTCCGGCTGTTCGGCGGGCGCGACCGCGCGGACGCGGGAGCGCGCACCGGTCGTGCTGCGGGGGGTCGTCCTGTCTGAGTTGGGCACCGAATCTCCTCAGTCCGCGGGTCGGGGGGCCAGCCGGGCGAAGCGCCGCGCCACACGGCGATGGCGATGGGCGAAGAGCTGCTGGACGGTCCGCCGGTAGACCGGGGTCATCGGCCGCAGGTGCGGCTTGAGCACATAGGTCAGCCGGTCGCTGAGCACCGTCCCGCCGTTCTTGCCCTCGACGACCCGCTCGTGGATCCAGGCGTGGGCGGAGGACATCCGCGACACCTCCAGGAAGCGCCGGCCCTCCTCCCGCTCGGCGATGACGACGTCGTCGTAGTCGTACGGCAGCAGCCGGCCCAGCAGGATCCAGGACCGGCCCAGCGGCCGGCCCAGCGGCACCCGGGCCAGCGACGGGGTGCCGATGCCCCGCATCCGCCGGGGCAGGGTCATGCGCATCACCGGGGAGAGCTCCGCGTTGATGCCGTCGACCTCCGTCGCCCCCTGCCACACCTGCGCGGGATCGGCGCCCGGCAGGAACGAGGAGCGGTACACCTGCTGCCACCGGGCGTCGGGGACGCTTTCGAGGTCGGGATAGTAGGCGAGCACCGACGGGTCGGGTCGGTGGGACGACCGTGGCGCGGTCGCCGCCGGCGCCCGGCCGGCGTCGTCGAGTGAGTCGTTCATGAGGAAGGGCCTCCCTGCCGCTCCTGATCGGGCTCCGTCGGCAGGTACAGCCGGTAGCCCAGCTTGCGGGCCTCGTCTCGCAGCATGCGCACCAGATCGACGGAGAGCCTGTCGCCGTGACTGACGACGGGGTCGTGCAGGCGGTGGGCGAGGATCATCGTCTCGGCGGTGCAGGCGTAGGTCACGCCGTGCGGAACCCCGAAGTCGATCCCCATGTCCCGGCCGCCCGGCATCCGGACGAGACCGCCCGCCACCACCCGAAGATCGGGCCGGGCCGCCTTCAGCTGCGGGCCCACGTTCGGCGGCTGCGACACGTCGCAGACCGCGGCGCCCCGGCGCACCAGCTCCGGCTGGATCAGCTGGTCCGGCGTCGACGTGGCCGCCAGGACCAGGTCGCCCGCCGGCAGGACCTCCTCGGCGTCCACGGACGCGGTCAGCAGCCCCAGCCCCACGAGTTCGGCCGCGATCCGGGGCGCGCCCGCGCCCGCGGCGGCCCGCGCGCGGACCTCCCGGGCCAGCGAGCCGGCCCGGGAGGCGTCGTCGGCCTCCATCAGATGGCCGACCACCGACTCCAGCGCCGCGGCCAGCCGCCGTTCGCTGCGCGCCCGGTTGGCGGGGTTGCCCACCAGCACCAGCCGGCCGACCTTCTCCGCCAGCAGCAGACCGGACGCCAGGCCGATCGCGCCCGCGCCGCCCAGCACCACGCAGCACGCCTCGCCGAGCTCGATGCCCTGCTGCCGGGCCGCCTCCTCCAGGCCGTCCACCGCCGCCGCCACCGTGTAGGCGTTGCCCGTGGTCACCGGAACCGGAACGTCCCGCAGCGCCGTCGCGTTCGCCGTGATGACCGACGTGTACGCGCCGAGCCCCACCAGTTGCGCGCCGCGTGCCACGGCGTCGTCGACGGCCTCCTGCACCAGCGCCGCCGACGCGGCGCTCGGCATGTCCAGCAGCCGCTGCGCCCCGTACGGCAGCGCGAAGACCTCCCCGTACGAGCTCTCGCCGGTGTCGGTCTCCACCCGGCACCGCCCGACCAGCATGGCCGCCGCGGTGTCGACGTTGCGGCACTGGTTCATCCGGTCGAACAGCACCCGCACCTGCTCACCCGGCAGTCCGAGCATGCTGTCGTAACTCTCGTAGCTCGCCAGGTCCGTGGGGTGCGCGAGGAACGCCCAGCGCGGCTCGCCGTCGCGCGGCCGCAGCCGCTCGGCCCGGACCACGCCCGCCGTCCGCCCGTCGTCCGCGCGGGCGGCGGGGCGCTCCGCGGCCGGCAGGAGATGCGCGAAGAAGCGTGCGCTGTCGCCCCGTTCGATCACCTCAAGACCCCGGTCCAGGGCGCCGAGCAGGGTGTCGCAGTCCGCCTCGGAGACGTTCAGCGGCGGCTCGACGCGCAGCACGCTGTTGGCGAAGTAGGCGGGCGCCAGGCGGACGCCCTCGTTGCGCAGCAGGTAGCCGCACAGGAACCCGGCCAGCCCCTCCTGGTCGGCCAGCGAGCGGAACAGGCCCTGCCGGGCGTGCAGATCGGGGTCGTCGGAGAGCTGCACGCCGAGCAGCAGGCCCTGCCCGCGCACGTCCGCGACCAGCTCCGGATGGCGGGCGGCGACCTCGCGCAGCCCCGCGAGCAGGTGCTCGCCGCGCCGGGCGACCTGGCGCACCAGGGCCTGGTCGTCGGCGGTGAGCAGTTCGACCGCGCCGACGCCCACCCGGGAGCAGAAGGCGTTCCCGCCGAAGGTGGAGGTGTGCCGCAGCCCGAAGTCCTCGGTGAGGCTGTCCTGTCCGAACACCACGGCCCCGATCGGCACCATGCCGCCGCCCAGCGCCTTGGCGAGCGGCATGATGTCGGGCACCACGCCGTGGTGCTCGCACGCGAACATCCGCCCGGTACGGCCGAGTCCGGTCTGCACCTCGTCGACGATCAGCTTGGCGCCGTGCCGGGTGCACAGCTCGCGCGCGGCGGCGAGATAGCCCGGCGGGGCCGGCACGATGCCGCCCTCGCCCTGGAGGGGTTCGACGATGAACGCCGCGATCTCGCCGGGGTGTTCGGCGAAGACCCGCTCAAGGGCGGCCGGATCGCCGAAGGGGATGTGGTGGAAGCCGGCCGACGGGGCCCCGAACGGCGTCTGGTAGCGGGGCCGTCCGGTGGCGGACAGCGCGCCGAGGGTCTTGCCGTGGAAGGAGTTGCGGGTGGAGACCACCAGGCGGCGGCCGGTGGCGGCGCGGGCCAGCTTCAGCGCCGCCTCCACCGCCTCGGCACCGCTGTTGCACTGCCACACCTGGTCCAGGTGGCCGGGCGCGACCGCGGCCAGGCGCTCCGCGAGCAGGGCGGAGGCGCCGAGCACGGACGGCAGGGTGATGCTGGGCTCGCCCGCGTCCTGGACGGCGGAGATCGCCTTCCACATCTCCGGCGGGTTGTGCCCGAAGGGCAGGGCCCCGTAGGCGCCCGCGAAGTCGAGGTACTCGTTGCCCGCCGGGTCGTAGAGCCGGGTGCCCTCGCCGCGCACGTAGTGCACGTCCAGGCCGAGGCCGTCGAGCATACGGGCGATGTAGGGGTTGGCGTGGCGCCGGTAGCGCTCGGCGGTCTCGTCCCGGGCGGCGACACCGCTGAGCCGGGCCCGCAGCGCGGCACGTTTTTCTTCGGCGGTGCTGGTCGGTGGGGTGGATGCCACAGTTATCGTTCCTCTTCGGAGTCGAGTGCCGCCATCAGACGGTCGAGTTCTTCCTCGGACAGTTCGTCCAGGTGGTCCAAGGCGTGCCGGGCCTGGGCCGAGGTGGGGCCGCGCCTCTCGCCGGCCGTCGCGAGGGTGCGGGCGACCTCCCGCAGGGTCGCGCCCTCGGTGAGCACCGTGATGGGGATCGCCGCGGCCAGATCGCTCTCCAGGCGGTTCTTCAGCTCCACGAAGGAGACCGAGTCGACGTCCAGGTCGCGCGCGGACCGGTCGGGGTCCAGCACGGCGGGGTCGGTGCGCATGATGTCGGCGAGGTGGGTGACGAGCCGGTCCAGGACGGCGTCCACGTCCAGCGCAGGGTCCGCCGTGTCCTGCGGGTCCGCCGCCCCCGCACCGGGCGCTGCGCCGGCCGGGGCGCCCGAGATCCAGTACCGGCGGTGCTGCCAGGGGTAGGTGGGCAGCGGCACCATCGGGCACGGCCCGGGGTAGACGGCGGCCCAGTCCACCTCGTTGCCGGCCGCCCACAGCTGACCCAACGCGGCGTACAGGGAAGGCAGTTCGTCCTGGCGCCGGCGCAGGGTGGCCACCGTGTGCACCCGGACCTCGCCGGTCCTGGCGCCGGCCAGGCGCTGCACATGGGGCAGGAGCGCGGGGTGGGGGCCGATCTCCACGAAGCAGGTGACGCCGTCGTCGATCATCGCGTCCACCGCGTCGCTGAAGCGGACCGGGAGAGCGGCGTTGGCGGCCCAGTGCGCGCCGGTCAGCTCGTCGCCCGCCCGCTGGGCGCCCGTCACCGTCGAGTACAGCGGGACGCCGCCCGGGGCGGGCCGCAGGTGCGCGAGCTCCTTCTCCAGCTGATCCGCGACGGGTCCGAGCGCCGGGCTGTGGAAGGCGTAGTCCGTGTCCAGCCGGGTGACGCGCCAGTCCGCCAGACGGGGCAGCAGTGCCTCCAGGCGCGGTGCGGGCCCGGCGACCACGGTGCCCTCCGGTCCGTTCACGGCGGCGATGCCGACCTCGTCGCCCGGCCCGTCGGGGTCCCGCCGGGCGCGGGCCAGTGCCTCGGCCACCCGCCCGGCGCCCGCCCGCACCGCGTACATCGCGCCGCCGGACGCGTGCGCGTGCAGGGCCTCGCCGCGGGCCATGATCACCTCCACGGCCTGCTCGCGGGTCAGGGCGCCGCTCGCGAGCGCGGCGGACACCTCGCCCACGCTGTGTCCGCAGACCGCCTCGGCCCGCAGCCCCCAGGCGTCGAGCCGTCCCGTCAGGGCGGCCTGGAGCGCGGCGATGGCGAGCTGCGCGAACCGGGTGTCGCGCAGCGCCTCCTCGCATCCGGCACCCGCGAGCGTCGCCATCAGCGCGGGGCCGCCCGCGGTGGCGATCGCCCGGTCCCAGGCGAGGAGTTCGCCCCGGACGAGCGCGTCGCCCTCGGCGAGCGCGACGCCCATGCCGGCCCACTGCCCGGCCTGCCCGGAGTAGACGAAGCCGAGCCGCTGCGGGACCGACGGCGCCCCGGACGCGAGGCCCGTGTGCGCGTCGGCCGCCCGGCGCAGCGCCTCGGCC
>NZ_AGBF01000130.1 GCF_000225525.1 Streptomyces zinciresistens K42
GTCGACCAGGGCCTCGAACTCGGGGGTGACGCGGGCGACGGTGCCCGGTCCGAGCACGATCTGGCAGGTGTCGTCCTCGACGACGCCCATCACCGCGGGCAGTGCCTTGAGCTGTTCCTCCCGCACGAGGCTCCGGTCGTGCAGGCCCAGTCGGAGGCGGGTCATGCAGTGGGCCACCGACGCCACGTTCCGCGCTCCTCCGACGAGGGGGAGGATGGCGGCCGCGGTGTCGCGGTACTTGTTCTCGTTCGCCATGAGATCGGCCTTGCTGTGAGTTCCGGGGGGTGCGTCAGACGGCCGCGGACGCCAGGGCGCTGCGCAGATGTCCGTGGGCGTCGTGGAGGAGGCGTTCGGCGGTCCGCGCGTCGACGGAACCGAGCAGGGTGAGGATGGCGTTCTTGACCTCGCCGCCGGTGGCGGCGAGCGCGGCGGCGACGGCCTCGTCGGAGGCGTCGGTCGCCAGGCCCACGATCCGGTGGGCGCGTGCCCGCAGCTTCTCGTTGGAGGCGCGGACGTCGACCATCAGGTTCCCGTAGGTCTTGCCGAGCCTGATCATGGTGATGGTGGAGAACATGTTGAGCACCAGCTTCTGCGCGGTGCCCGCCTTGAGCCGGGTCGAGCCGGTCAGGGTCTCCGGTCCGACGACGACCTCGATGCCGTGGTCGGCGGAGGCGGCCAGCACGCTGTCCGCGTTGCAGGACAGCCCCACCGTGAGCGCGCCGAGCGAGCGGGCGTGGCGTACGGCCTCGACGGCGTAGGGGGTGCGGCCCGAGGCCGAGACGCCGACCACCACGTCGTCGGCGGACAGTGTCAGGGCGTCCAGGTCACCGCGGGCTCCCTCCGCCGAGTCCTCCGCACCCTCTACGGCGGTGACCAGGGCCGCCGGGCCGCCCGCGACGAGCCCCACGACCTGGGCGGGGTCGGTGTTGAAGGTGGGCGGGCACTCGGAGGCGTCGAGCACTCCGAGCCGCCCTGCGGTGCCCGCCCCCGCGTAGACGAGCCGTCCGCCCCGGGCCATCCGCTCGGCCGTGCCGTCGATCGCGGCGGCGATCTCGGGGAGCCGGGCCGCGACCGCGGTGCTGACGGTCGCGTCCTCGGCGTTCATGTGGCGGGCGATGTCCAACGTGCTCAGTCGGTCGATCTCCGCCAGCTCGGGGCGGTACGCCTCGGTGGCCATGGTGGCGAGCTGGTCGCGCAGCAGGCCGTTCCCGCTGGTGTCTTGGGGGGACATGGACGTTCACGGCTCCTGTGGTTCGGGCTCTTCGGGTGGCACGGGAGGCGGTGGCGAAAATTTCTTTCACTCCACTCCGGTTGCATGAAACATATTTTCAGTGCGGGGTGGCGTCAAGCCTTCGCCGTCGGCCGGTGGGTCACGTCGCGGCCTCGTCCGGGCCGGTGGCGGCCTTGTCGGGGCGTGCGAGGGCGGCCCGGCGGGGACGGGCCGGAGCGGACGGGCCGGAGCCCGTGAAGTGCCGCCGGGCGGTGCCGCGTCGGGCCCCGGGAGGAGCCGTCGCGCCCACCCGGGGGAAGAACCTGGCCGATCGGACGGGAAGCATGGCCGGTCGGCCGACTCGTCGCCGCAGAAGGCGGACTAGCGTCCTTCTCAGCAGGTGACACCACGGAGAGGCAGGCAGCCCGATGGATCAGCGAACGTCCGACCGCGACGCCGACGTGACCGCCGAGTTCGAGACGGACGTCGTCAGGCTCTTGCTGGAGACGATGCGGGCGGTGGACAAGCAGGAACGCGAGGACGTCGGCACGGAGAGCGTGCTGTACGCGCTCGTGTCGGGCGACTCGGCCGCGGGTTCCGCGATCGCGTCGGGGATGAGGGCCGCCGGTTCACTCGGCGGTTCGCTCGCGGCCCGGGGGACCTCCGTGTGGATCAGCCAGGACGCGGGGGACGGCACGCCGGGAAGCCCGGACGACGAGCGGGAGATCGACGCCCTCTGGCGGGAGGTCCGGCAGGAGGAGGCCAAGAGGCTGCGCTGGAAGAACCGGAAGCAGAGCGCCGAGCAGGGCCAGGACACCCTTGAACTCCCGCCGATGACCGGCGCGTTGCGGACCTGTCTGCGCATGGCGCTGGAGGCCGCGCGGGCGGAGGGCACCGTCTCCGTGCGGGTCCGCCACGTGACGCGCGCTCTGGTCGGGCTGCCCGGCACCCGTGCCCGCGAGGCCATGGTGGTGGAGAAGGTGGACGCCGCGGCCGCCTCGGCGGCGCTCGACGCGCTGCGGGGCAGCGACGAAGTACCCGAGTCCGGCTCGGTGTTGATCCTGCGCAAGGCGGGGACGTTCGGCAGGAGCGGCAACCCGCTGACCCGAAGGTTCGCCGCCTGGATGTTCGGGGGCGGCGCCGGATACGGTTCCGCGGTCGTGGGCGCGGTGCGCACGGAGGCACGACGGGGGGCGGTACGACGCGGAGCGCCGGAGATCGAACCCGTCGACACGCTGCTCGGCATCCTGGCGCTGGAGCGGTCGTTGGCCGCCGCGGGGCGTGAGCTGCCCGGGACGCTGACCGGAGCGAACCAGGGGGCCGCACTCCTGCGCCGGCACGGCGTACGGCAGGATGCTCTGGCCCGGGTGCTGCTGCCCGCCACCGGGGTCGCGGAGGAGGAGCCCGGGGAGGTCGAGGGCCACGCCGGCTTCGAGACGCGGCTCCTGCACGTCACCCAGTTCACCGCCGCCGCCCAGGGCTCCCCCACCGTCGGCACGACCCATCTGCTGGCCGCGCTGCTGGACAGGGGGACGACGGACGCGGCGTCCGCGGCCGAGGTCGAGCGGGTGCTGACCGAGAGCGGCGCCGACCTCGCCGGGCTGCGGGCGGAGCCGGAGCTGCGGGTCCCGCGCGAAGCGGCACAGGCATCCTGACGCGGCCCCGCCGGTCCGCAACACGCACGACGGGCAAGGCCGTTGAGAACGGCGCCCACAGGGAGAAGACATGAGTCCGGCAGTGCGGGCGTACGCACGGGCGCGCCGCGAGGCCCTCGCGATCCGGGAGGCGGTGCGCGCCGCGCCCCGGCGGACGGTCGTGACCGAGTCCGTGCTCACCGGCCTGGTCCTGGTGTGCTCGCTGGCGCCCGTTGCGCTGATCGCGCCGGCCCGTCCGGTGGCGGTGGTCCTCCTGGGGGTCTTCGCGGCCCTGCTCGTGCCCGCGCGGCGCAGGTACCCGGCCCTCACGGTGCTGGGCTGCGTGCTGGTGATCGCCGGGAACAACGTGTGGGCGATGGTGGTGGTGCCGTGCCTCGTGTGGTCCGCCGCGCGCCGCGTCACCCCCGTACGGCGTGCCTGGGCGGTCGCCGGGACGGGCGGTGCCGGAGCCGTGCTCCTCTCGGTCGCCGCCCAGTTCCCGGGCGGACTCCCGGCGATGCCGTACCTGGCCGCCGGGGCCGGCGTGGCCGCGCTGTTCATCCTGCTGCCCGCGCTGTCCGGCGTCATGATGGGGCGCCGCCGCCCGCTGACGCGGCTCCTGCGCGAACGCAACGCCTACCTCGAACAGACCCGTTTCCTCACCGAGGAGGCGGCCCGCAGCGAGGAACGGACGCGCATCGCCGCCGAGATGCACGATCTGCTCGGCCACCGCATCAGCCTCCTCTCGATGCACGCCGGAGCCCTCCAGCTCGCCGCCGAACGGCAGGCGCCCGCGCTGGCCGCCCAGGCCGAGCTGCTGCACACCACCGCCGGGACGGCCATGGACGAGCTGCGCGGCATCCTGGGCGTCCTGCGCCACCGGTCCGGCGAGCACAGCGGGGAGCGGGGGACCCGCGAGGACCTCTCGGCCCTGGTCGAGGACTCCCGGAACGCGGGCGCCGACGCCGAACTCCACTGGAACGCGCCCGAGTCGGTGGACGCGCACGCCCGCACCCGGCAGGCCGTGCACCGTGTGGTCCGCGAAGGACTCACCAACGCGCTGAAGCACGCGTCCGGCGCGCCGGTCCGTGTGACGTTCCAGGACGACGGGGACTCGGTGGTGGTCGCCGTCGCCAACGGGGCCCCGCCGGTGCCCTGTCCGCCCGGGGACGGGAACCGCAGTGGACTCGTCGGCCTCCACGAGAGGGTCGGCCTGCTCGGGGGCGTCCTCCACGCCGGGCCGCGCCCGGACGGCGGCTTCCTCCTCTCCGCCCGGATACCCGTCCGGCCCGACACACCGCCCGGGTACGCCGCTTCGCGCGCCCCGGTGTCCGGCGGGGCGGGCTCCCGGCCCCCGCTGTCCACGGAGGTCCTCACCTGGCCCCGCCTCCTGGGCGGCGGCTGCGCGGCCCTGCTGGTGCTGCTGCCGACGGTCGGCGGCACCGTCGCCCTGCTGATCATGGCAGTCCTAGACTGAACCGATGATCCGAGTCCTGATCGCCGACGACGAGGCGCTGATGCGCGCCGGGGTCCGCCTGATCCTGGAACACGACGACGAGATCCGCATCGTGGCCGAGGCGCGGAACGCCCGTGAGGCCGTCGAAGCCTGCCGTGCCCACCCCGTCGACGTCGCCCTGCTCGACATCCGCATGCCCGGGGACGGCATCACCGCCGTCGCCGGGATCGCCCGGCAGTCGCCCCGCACCCGAGCGGTGATGCTGACGGCCTTCGGCGAGGAGGCGACCGTCACCAGCGCCCTGCGCGCCGGCGCCCACGGCTATCTCCTCAAGGACACCGGCCCGCGCGACCTGATCGACGCCGTACGCCGCGCCGCGGCCGGAGACCCCGTCCTCGCCCCGCAGGTCACCCGCCAACTCGTCGCCTTCCGGGCCCGGTTGGGTCACGGCAGCGAGGCCGCCGCACACCGGCTCGCGGACCTGACACCAGCGGAGCGGGACGTCCTGCGGCTGCTGGGCACCGGCCTCTCCAACGCCGAGATCGCCGCACGGCTCCATCTGAGCTCCGGCACCGTCAAGGCCCACATCAGCAGCATCCTCACCCGCACCGGCTGCACCAACCGGGTCCAGGCGGCGGTACTGGCGCAGGAGGCGGGACTGCTCGGCTGACACCCGGCGGGCCGCACGGTCGATCGCGAAGGCGATCGAGACGGCGATCGAGACGGCCGGCTCCGCCGCCGCCGCGTTCCAGGTCGACGTCCCGGGCTTCGGCCACCGGGCTTCGTCCCGGCCGCGCCGGGCGGTGCGAGGCCGCCGCCGGGGCTCGCGCCGGACGCGCCCGCGCCGCGGTGGCCGGACGACTCCCTCCCCAGGGCGGCCGCGGTGTTCCCGCCGGACCGCCGCCCCCGGGACACGCGGCCGAGCACGCTGACGGAGCCGGCCGTCCCGGAGTACGTCCTGGACGGGCGGGAGGAGCACTGACCGTCCCGCGGACGGGGCGTATCCTTGCTGGTCGGCCGGGCGGTGCGCGCGCGGCGCCGGCGGTCGCGGTGCCCCACGGGTCCGCGCCGACGGCTGCGGGCCCGCCGCCGAGTGCGGGACACTGGGCACGCGGTCGCGCGACCACGACCGCCCTGAATACAACTCATCGGGTGTGCTCCGCACCGCTTGCAGGAAAGGTCCCGCGGAACTCCGTACCCTTTGACACACCCATGGCGCCACAGCGGGCGCCGAATCTCTGGAGGCAACACCCCGTGCTGATTGCTCAGCGTCCCTCGTTGACCGAAGAGGTCGTCGACGAGTTCCGTTCCCGGTTCGTGATCGAGCCGCTGGAGCCGGGCTTCGGTTACACCCTCGGCAACTCCCTGCGCCGGACCCTCCTGTCCTCGATCCCGGGTGCGGCGGTCACGTCGATCCGGATCGACGGCGTGCTGCACGAGTTCACCACCGTGCCGGGCGTCAAGGAGGACGTCACCGACCTGATCCTCAACATCAAGCAGCTGGTCGTCTCCTCGGAGCACGACGAGCCGGTCGTGATGTACCTGCGCAAGCAGGGTCCGGGTCTGGTCACCGCCGCCGACATCGCGCCGCCGGCCGGTGTCGAGGTGCACAACCCCGACCTGGTCCTGGCCACGCTCAACGGCAAGGGCAAGCTGGAGATGGAGCTGACGGTCGAGCGCGGCCGCGGCTATGTCTCGGCCGTGCAGAACAAGCAGGCGGGCCAGGAGATCGGCCGGGTCCCGGTCGACTCGATCTACTCGCCGGTGCTGAAGGTCACGTACAAGGTCGAGGCCACGCGTGTCGAGCAGCGCACCGACTTCGACAAGCTGATCGTGGACGTC
This sequence comes from Streptomyces zinciresistens K42, assembly GCF_000225525.1. Taxonomy (GTDB): domain Bacteria; phylum Actinomycetota; class Actinomycetes; order Streptomycetales; family Streptomycetaceae; genus Streptomyces; species Streptomyces zinciresistens. The sequence goes on from NZ_AGBF01000130.1 coordinate 6,143, forward strand.
GAGACCAAGCAGGCGATGCGTCCGCGTGACGCGATGGCGTCGGCGGGCAAGACGCTGGTCGAGCTGTTCGGTCTGGCGCGCGAGCTGAACATCGACGCCGAGGGCATCGACATGGGTCCGTCCCCGACGGACGCCGCCCTCGCCGCCGATCTGGCGCTGCCGATCGAGGAGCTGGAGCTGACGGTCCGCTCCTACAACTGCCTCAAGCGCGAGGGCATCCACTCGGTGGGTGAGCTCGTGGCGCGTTCCGAGGCGGACCTGCTCGACATCCGCAACTTCGGCGCGAAGTCGATCGACGAGGTCAAGGCGAAGCTGGCCGGTCTGGGGCTCGCCTTCAAGGACAGCCCGCCCGGGTTCGACCCGACCGCCGCCGCGGACGCCTTCGGCGCGGACGACGACGCGGACGCCGGGTTCGTGGAGACCGAGCAGTACTGAGCCGTACGCCGTCGCCGGGTCACGGGGACCCGGCGGCGGGCCCGAGGGGCGGGCTTCGCGGGTCCCCCCGCCCTGCGCTGTCCGGGGCCCTGCGGCCGAGCCGGCCGCGGGGCCTGGCAGATGCCCCCCCGCGGCCGGACCGTGAGGGTCCCGCGGCAGCCGGTCGGGAGACGGCCTGCGGCCGTCACACGCTCCGCTACGCTCGCCTGAACGTTTGAACGATTCGCGAACGGGCATACTGGCACGCCCAGTTCGGGGCGAAGGGCATCTGAGAGAGCTTGTGAGACCCGCAGACCGCGACAACGATTCCGCGACCGGTCCGTACCCCTCGGGCCGGGTCGTCGCCGGCCGGTACCTGCTGCACGACATGATCGGCAGGGGCGGCATGGGAACCGTGTGGCGCGCCCACGACCAGCTGCTCGACAGGCCGGTGGCCGCCAAGGAGATGCACCTCCACTCCGGTGGCGCCGAGGATCCGAAGGTCCGGATGCGCCGGGCCGTGCGGGAGGCCCGCGCGGTCGCCCGGGTGCCGCACCCCCATGTGGTCGCCGTCCACGACCTGGTCGAGGCCGAGGACCGGCTCTGGATCGTCATGGAGCTGGTGGACGGCCCCTCCCTCGGGCACCACGTGGCCGCGAACGGCCCCCTCCCGCCCCAGCACACCGCCGCGCTCGGCGTGCAGATCCTCGACGCCCTGGGCGCCGTCCACGCGGCGGGCACCCTGCACCGCGACGTCAAGCCCGCCAACGTACTGCTCCGGCGCAGCGGGGACGCCGTGATCACCGACTTCGGCATCGCCGCCCTGGACGACGGCGAGTTCCTCACCACCACCGGGGAGCTGGTCGGTTCGCTCGACTACATGGCGCCCGAGCGCGTCACCGACGATCCCGTGGGCCCCGCCTCGGACCTGTGGTCGCTCGGCGCGACCCTCGCCACGGTCTGCACCGGCCGCTCCCCCTTCCGCAAGCAGGGCCGGCCCGCCACCCTGCACGCCGTGGCCTACGAGGAGCCGCTGCTCGACGACCGGATCGGCCCGCTGCGGCCCGTCGTCGAGGCGATGCTGCGCAAGCGGCCCGAGGAGCGCCCCTCGGCGGCCGACCTCCGTGCCGCGCTCCTGCACGTGGCGCAGGACCAGCGCACCGGGCCGCTGCCGTCGGCGCCCGTCGCGGTGGAGTGGCCCTCGCCGACCGAGGCCGACGCGCGGACCATGACGTACGAGGGGCTGTCGGGCGCCCTGACCGAGACGGCCCTGCACACCGCCGCCCCGCACACCGCGACGCAGGACGGGACACGTCCTGACCACGGCCGGCGGCCGCCCGGTCAGCGGTGGCTGTGGTGGGCGATCGGCGGGGTGTCGGTGGTCGTGGCGGGTGCCGCGGGCACGCTGCTGCTGTCCGGCGCGTCCGCGTCCGACGCGCGGGCGGGCGGCAAGCCGACCGCCCCGGCCTCGCCGTCGCGCGGGTCCGGTTCCGGGGCCGGCGTGCCGCAGCCCGCGCCGTCGTCGCCCCCTGCGCCCTCCCCCACGACCCTGACGAAGGTCGTCGACTCCACCTCCGGCTGGCAGACCGTCGACGGCGCCGCGGTCAGGAGCGGCGACCAGGTCACGGTGGCCTTCCGGTCCGGCGGCTGGTCGGTCGACTACAACCGGCTCCCGGACAGCGGACCGGACGGCTACGACCCGGAGACCGCGAAGCAGTTGGAGGGCGCGGAGTCCTGCAAGGTGCTGGCCGACTCCCCGTTCGGCGCCCTGCTCGTCACCGTGGACGGCCCCGAGAACCCGCGGGTGCGGCCGGTCGGCAAGGGCCTGTCCTTCCAGGCCGCCGAGGACGGCACCGTCGCTCTCACGGTCAACGACACGACCGGCTCGTGCTCGACGGACAACCGGGGATCGATGACGGTCACGGTGACCGTCACGCCCGCGACGTAGGGCGTGCGGCGAAAGCAACGCCGCCGGGCAGACGGGACTTTCGCGGCGCGCCCCCGTGCCGGGGCAGACCGCGTCGAGCCGGTGGCGGCGTCCGGTGCGCGCCGCCGGGCCGGCCCGACCGACGACGAGTCCGGGAGCCCCTCGGGCGGCCGGCGCCGGTTCGGGCGCGGCGACACCGCCCCGGTCAGCGGCGGGGCTCCAGCACCTCCGCGGTCCCGGTCTCGGTGTCGTAGCTGCGCAGTGTGGTGAGCCGGGCCGTCAGCGGCGGAGCGGGCAGCAGCGCGGGCACCCGCCGGCCGGCGAAGGCACCGGCCCGCCGGGAGCGTCCGAGCGTGAGGTGCGGGCTCCAGCGCCCCGGGGCGTGGAACGGGTTCAGCGCTTCGGGCGGGCTGTCCGAGACGATCGCCTCCCACACCCGGCCGTGCAGGCCGCCCAGGGCCGTGTCGAGTTCGAGCGCCCAGGCCAGGACCGAGGTCGGCCGCTCGAAGCGGACCACTCCGGTGAACCGCGCCGGCAGCGGCAGCGCGGCGGCTGCGGCGGCGAGCTCCCAGCGGATCGGGGCGGTCAGTTCCGGGCAGGCGGCCAGGGTGAGATGAGGGCTGTTGGCCGGGGAGCGATGGCGTGCCTGACTGGGCAGGCCCGCGTCGGCCAGCCGCCGCCATGCCTCCCGGACCCGGAGGTCAGCCGCCTCGTCCAACAGGAGTTCGACCGTGCGCATCGGCGCAGCTTACCGGCCATGATCAGGCCGCACGGACGGGACGGGGCGGCTCCGGGGCATCGATTGATGCGAACTCATATTCGTCTCTCGAATATCTGGACGATCACATCCAGCCGCCACCGGTCAATTGTTTTCACTGATCGACAAAAGAGAAAAGAAATAGGCCGAGATCGAGATGAATCTTTCCTCTATCGCCCATCGTTGATTTTTCAGCACCGCGGCAGCAGGGGAAGAACACGAATACAGACACCGTCCGCCCGGCTAGCGATAATGTGAATGCGCGACCGGACTGGGGAGTCCGTATTCGCTTTCCGTCATGGCGGCCTTTCCACCCCACGTGGGTCATGGATTCGCGCATGCCTGATGCACATGCGACAGCGGTCGTCGGCCCTCCCTCGGACCAGGGCCGGAAACCGTATCGGGGGGTGGGGGACAGTGCGGTCGAACAACGGGGTCGACTCCCGGGCAGCCGGTCTGCGGGGCATGCTCCGCGTCGCGGACCTGCTGCGCGGGGGACCCGTCCCCCACGGCACGGGCGACGCCGACGGCGGGCCGACTCCGCCGGACCGGCACGAGGCGGCCCGGACGCTGTGTCCCGGGGACCCGGAACCCGCCCCCGGGGCCTGGCGCGCGGCCTGGGCGGACGTACTGGCCGAAGACCGCGCCTCTCTGAGCAGGGCGGGTCTCGGCTGGGTGCTCACCCGCCTCGCCTCCGGCGCCGTCCCGGGAGTCGACCTGCTGGAGGTCGGATGCGAGCGGCTGCGGCTGAGCCGGGTGACCTGCGACGCGGCGGAGAGCGGCCCCCGGACACCGCGGATCACCGAGCGGTCGTGGAGTGAACTGCCGCTCATGTCGGCGGTGTTGCCCGCGGAGCGGGCGCGGCGGCTGCTGCTGCTCGCGGGCGCCGGTCCGCAGGGCGCGGCGGCGCCGACGGCCTCGCTCGGCACCGCGCTGCACGACGCGCTGTGCACCGCCCTGGCCGGTGTCCTGCGGGCGGCCTCCCGAGACGAGGCGGTGCCGCTCGTGCTCGCGGTGCGGGCCGCGGGCTGGCAGCCCCTGGAGCGGGCCGCCGAGAGCGTACGGGCCGACTCCGGAGCGCTGCTGTGCCTGCGGCTGCCCGCGCACTGGCCCGCGGCACCGGACGACCTGACCGCCGAACTGCCGCTGCCCAGCACGGTGTGGCTCGCCGCGGCCCATGGCGACGGCGGCTCGGCGGCGGTGGGCCTGGTGCGCCGGCCGCTGTTCCCCGCGGGCAGCCGCGCGGGCGACCGTGCCCCGGCCGGCCGGGACGTCGAGGTCGCGGTGAGCGCTCCCCCGGCGGGTGCCGGCCCCGCCGTCGCCGCCGTCGTGCGCGGCCCGGCCGGGGAGCCGGCCGTGGACTGGCGCCCCGTGCGGATGGACCGGCTCGCGCTGGCACCCGGCTCCGGCACCACCCTGGCGTACTCCCTGCACGCCGGTCACCGGGTGGAACTGCGCTGCGCCGCCCGCCACGAGCCCGAGGCCACCGCCTGGGCCGACCTGGCCGCCGCCACCGCCCGGCAGCCGGTGCAGCCGTATCCGGTCGATCTGCTGCTCGCCGTGGAGATCGCCGGACCGCGGGCGGACGGCGGCGGCGTCGTGGAGGCACGCCTCCGGGAAGCCGCCGCCGTGGTCACCGCCGTGCGCGCGGCGGTCGGGGACGAACCCGGCCTCCGGGTGGGGCTGTTCGGATACCGCGACCACGACCCGCTGCACCGGCCGGGCGACCACGACCCCGTCGTGCACCGGGTGGGCATGTGCACGGCGGCGGAGGCGGTGCGCGTCCTGGCCTCCTGGCATCCCCATCCGCTGCGGCACGACTTCGCCACCGGCCTGGAGCACCTGCCCGGGGAGATCCGTGCCTGGCGCCATCTGTGGCGGGCCGACAGCCACCGGGTGCTGCTGACCGTGGGGTCGCGCCCGCCGCATCCTCCCGCGCGCCCGCCCCGGGTGGTGCAGCGCGGCGCGCCCGTGCGCATCTGCCCCGACCGGCTGGACTGGCAGAGCGAACTGCGGGCGGCCCGCCGGCACGAGGACATCGTGTGCCTCGCGGTCGTGGACGAGCCGGCCTGGATGGGTGATCCGCGGGCCGAGCCCCATCTCACCCAGTGGGCGCAGTACGCGTGGCACGCCTTCGGCGCCGAAGGGCGCTTCAGCGCGGGGCACGACCCCGAGCGGATCGCCGCCGCCGTCACCGGCCCCGCCCTGTGCCCGCCCCACGGCGGCACGCCGGTCCGGCTGGTCGTCGCCGGCGGACCGGCCGGGGACTGGCATCACGCGGTGGCCGGCTGACGCCGGTCTCCGGCACCCCGGTACGCGCGTCGGGCGCGGACCGCCTCACCCCTGTTTCCCTCGCGCGGCGGACCGTGTCCGCCGCCCGTCCCTTCGGGAGCACCACCATGGTCGACGACAACACCCCAGCCCCGCCCGGCGGCAACGGCGAGCCCGGACAGGGCGGACAGGGCGGGCAGGACGGCGAGAGGCAGGGGCCCTTCGCGGTCTGGGACCGCTCCACGCACATCGGTGGCCGCGCCGCCCTGCCCCCGGCTCCCGCCACCGCGCCGGGCCCCGCGGCGCAGGTCAACGGGTCCGCGCCCGCCGCGGCACCGCCGACCGCGCAGAACGGGCAGAACGGCACGGGGGAGCGGGTTCCGCCGCCCGCCGCACCCGGGCCCGGACCCGGGACGAACGTCATCCCCCGCGTCTTCCTGGAGCAGGTGGACACGGTGAAACCGCCCGCGTCCAAGCCCTCCAAGAAGGAGCGCAGGGCGGCCGCGGAACAGCAGCGGGCGCAGGCTGCGGCGGCGCAGGCCCCCGCCCCCGTGCCCGAGTCGACCGTCACGCTCTGGGGCGGCATGGCGAGCGGCAAGTCCACCCTGCTGGCCGCCTTGTCGAAGGCCCGCCACGACCCGGTCTACGGCAAGTGGGCCATCTGGCCCGAGGACCACGTCTCACGGAAGTTCCTCGGCGACCTCGGCCACATCCTGTACCGCGAACGCCGGTTCCCTCCCTCGACCCTGACCGAGCAGCGGCCGGTGCGCTTCACCCTGGCCGGTGACCTCGGCGACACCGCGCTCGCACGGTCGGGCCGCAAGTGGTGGCGGCGCGGCACCCCGGCCGAGCCGCAGCTGACCGAGTTCAAGGTCACCGTGCGCGACATGCCCGGGGAGGTGTTCGACCCGCACTCGCAGACCGGCGCCCAGCACGAGGAGCAGCTCATCAAGTCCCTCGCCGATTCGCGGGCGATGGTCTACGTCGTCGACCCGGTGCGCGAGTGGCAGGTCAACAGCGACGACCGGGCCGCCGACACCGACGTCCGCCAGAACGCCGACTTCTTCACGGACGTCCTGGCGGGCGTCCTGACCGAGACCAACATCCAGGGCCGCCGGCAGGGCAACCTGCTGCCGCACCGCATCGCGATCTGCCTGGCCAAGTTCGACGACGACCGGGTCTTCCGGTTCGCCTGCGCGCAGGGCAACGTCCGTCTCAACCCGCGCACCGGCCAGCCCGAAGTCGCCGACGCCAAGCGGCTGTTCGACGGGCTGTGCGAGTCCTTTCCGCACGGCAGCCTGCGGGAGATCCAGCAGCAGATCGAGACCTTCTTCGCGCCGGAGAACGTCGGCTACTTCGTGTGCTCGGCCATCGGCTTCTGGGTGGACCCCGAGCGCGGCTTCGACTTCGAGAACCCCTACCTGGTCAACCAGGTCGAGGACAGCGTCCGGTTCATGGCGGCTCCGCAGCCCATCAACATCCTCGAACCGTTCCTGTTCCTGCGGGGCTACGGCCCCGTGCCGTCCTGATCCGGCTTCCCCCGCCCTCCCGAAGAAAGGAACTCGCCATGGAACCGGGGCTGATCACAGACTGGGCCGTGTGGGGCAAGGAGCCCGGCACCGACGGCGGCTACCGCGTGCTGTTCGCCCACCCGCCGGACCGCAGCGCCGACTTCAACGGCGCCATCCACCACTGGTCCCCCGGCACGCCCGCCCACGGCGAGCAACTGCCGTGGATCACCGTCGGATCCACCCGGCAGCCGGACGGGACACCCGCGATCGGCGTCTTCCTCCTGGACAGCACGGACGCCCTCGACCACGCGGGCCGCCCCATCTACCGCATCACCCACCTCGCCTTCCGCCACGACGACGTCCACGCGGCCGGGCTGGGCTGGTACGCCCTGGCCCGTGCCGCGCTGGACGCCGCGCCCCGGCTGGCCGGCCAGGGCGGCGGGCCCGCCGTGCTGCCGTTCTCCCCGGCCGACCAACTCCTCGGCACGATCGGCCCGCTGGTCACCTCCGGGGTGTCCGACGGCCCGCTGTGGCTGGCGGCCGCCGCGGCCCGGCTGCTCGACGGCACCCTCGTCGTCACCGGAGCCGGCGACTGGAAGCCCCTGGACCTGCTGCTCGTCCTGGACACCGTGGCCGCCCTGCTGCCGTTCGGCATGCGGGCCACGCTGTCCGCCGCGACCCGCACCAGCTCCGGCTCGGACGTCCGGATGCGCCTGTACTGGGGCAACGCCGCGGACCCCGGCCGGGCCTGCATGGTCTGGGGGCAGAAGGAACCGGACCTCGGCGGGCTGTCGCCGCGGGCGCGCTCCTACCACGACCTGCTCATCAGCAGCTGGACCGAGCACGGCGGGGAACGCGTGCTGCGGCACCTGGCCGACGCGCGCGAACCCCTGGACATCGCCGACCCCTTCGCACACCTGCGCGCCCGGGACGTCCTGGCCGCGCTGAACCCCGCGCTCGCCGTCGCCCAGGAGGTCCGCGAGGGCCACGAGGTGACCGGCGACCGCATCGACATGGCGCTGAGCCGGCCGACGATCGACCCGGACACCCTGGCCGTGCTCGCCACACGCAAGCTGGCCGACGCCTCGCCGGACCTGACGGTCCTCGCCGCCCACATGGCGGACCCGGCCACCGCGGGCAAGTACCGCGCCAAACTCATCACGGACCTCCTCGGCCACCGGACCGACGTGGCCCGCGGCAACTTCGAGAGCATGCGCGCCGCGCTGCCGGACACCAGGGACGGCCTGCACCCGCTGGACGGGGCCCTCGCCTGCGTCATCGAGGACGTACGCGTCGACCACGCGCCCGAGGCGGCCGACCCGGTGGCCGAGCAACTCCTGCCCGTGGTGGCCCCGTTCACGCCGGGCACCATGACCCTCACGCAGTCCCTGCTGCGCGGCGTCCCGGGCCTCGCGGGCCGGCTGGTGCGCGCCCTGTACGCGGCGGCGGACCCGGCGCCCGGACTGCGCGCCTGGCTCGCCTGGCTCTGCGACAGTCCGGGCGCGGAGATCGCCGGACACCCTGAACTGCCGCTGCTGCTCCGCCTCTTGACCACGGGGTCGGCCCCGGACGGCGCGCACCGCAAGTGGGCCGCCGCCCATCCGGAGGCGGCCGCGCGGCTCCTGGAGGGGGCGGTGGTCTGCGGCCGCGCCGACCACCTGCTGACGCAGGACTTCCTCAACGGCCTGCTGGACAGCGCCCTGCGCATCGCGGCGGCCCCCGCCGGAGCGCCGGCCCGCTCACCGCTCGCCCGCACCCTGACGCGGCGCTCGGGCGCGCTGCGCCCGGAGACGGCGGCACGCTGGGACGTCCTGTGCGCCCTGGCGGGGCTGACGCCCTCGGGGTTCACCTCCTCCGTGGCGGCCGCGGCCGGACCCGGCTCCCCGAGTCCGGCCGGCCGGGTGGACACCTACCTCTGCGCGCTCCAGGCGGACCTCGACACACGGTCCGTACGCCCCTACGCGGACGCGGTCGTCGAACGCCTGCTGGGGGCGGTCCTCGCGGTGGACGGCGACAGCGGCGAGGGCCCCGGCCCGGCCGCCCGTCATCTGACCTCCCGCGTCCTCGACCGGTCCGGGTCCTGCGCGGAGATCGTCGCGCGCGCGGTCCGGCGCCTGGCGACCGAGTCACCGGGCTGGAACGAGACGCCCGAGGACCAGGAGTGGCTGCGGCGGACCGCCGACCGGCTGCCGGGGCTGCGCTCCGCGCTCGGCCTGCGCGAACTGCACCGCGCCGCGCTGCGGTTGTCGGACTCCCCGCAGGACTGCGAGGAGTTGGCCGCCCGTGCGAGGGCGGCCCGTGGCGCCGGAGCGGAGCACGACGGCGTCTGCGCCGCTCTGGAGGTGTGGGCCCGGCGCGGCCGGGCCGGCGGGCGGGTCGTGGACTTCGTCGCCGCCTACGACCGGCAGTGGGCGCGGTACGCCGGTGACGACAGGGCCCTGGAGGAGCGCGAGCACCTGGAACACGCGCTCGCCCGCAGGGGCCGCGACAACCCGGTCCTGCGGCAGTACTGCGACCACGCGATCCGGCAGCTGACGAGCCGCAGATCCGAGGCGTCACGGGAGATCCGCCGGCTCCAGCAGGAGCAGCACCTGTTCGACCAGGAGATCAGCCGGCTCCGCAGGCTCGACGCCTCCGCCCACCGCACCCACCGCTGAACCAGGCGACTCCCCAGGGGGACTGACCTCATGCCGACCATCCGGGCCACAGCCCGTCACGCCCTGCTCCTCGCCCTCGCCGCCCTGCTCACGCTGGCCGGCACGGCTCCCGCCACGGCCGCCGACGCCCCCGCGTCCCGCGACGACGTCTACCGCTCGCTCAAGGTCGACGACGTCCCCGCGGCCTACGTGGTCCTGGTCGACGTCTCCAGTTCGATGCAGGACAAGGGACCCGACGGCACCGCGCTGTACACCACGGTCAAGCGCCGCCTCGGCGACTTCCTCGCGTCCCTCACCCCCGCCGACCAGGTGGCCGTCGTCACCTTCGGCCGCGCCACCAGCGTCGTCCGCCCCCTGTCCCCGGCCGACCGCACCGGCGACCTGATCGACCGCGAACTCCCGCGCAACGCACAGGAGTCGGCGAGCGACCACGGCGCCGCACTGGACGCGGCCGCCGACCAGCTCGACCGCAGCAAGGCCCCCGTGGGGGCGGTGCTGATGCTCACCGACGGCGCCGTCAACGCCCCCGGCAGCCCCTACGCGAAGCTCGGCAGCCCGGCCTGGAAGCGGCTGCACGACCGCTACCGGGCCCTGGGCGCGGACAGCAAGATCGCGGGCTACGGCCTCCCGCTCGCCGAGGGGACCGGGGTGTCCGAGGTCCTCGGCAGCGCCTTCGGCACCCCGCGCATCCTGCCGGTCGACCCGGCGGCCCTCGGCTCCCAGCTCAACGCCGCGAAGGACCAGGTCCGCACCCGCAAGGCGGTCAGCCTGCTGCGCGGCGACCGGGGCGCCACCGTGACCGTCGGTGTCGCCGGTGAGGACGTACGCGCCGCGGGCTCCGGCCGCTTCACCGTGCCGGCCGGGGGCACCACGGGCACCCGTACCCGCGTCCTGGAGGTCGCCCTGGAGTCGCGGGCCCGGTATGTGCCGCTGACCGTGCGGCTGTCGGGCGGCGGCGACGCCTCGGTGAGCGTGCCCGGCGGTCCTCTCACGCTGCGGCCGGGTGAGCGCAGGACGGTCCGGGTGACGCTGAGGTGGCGGCAGGACCCGGAGTTCAGCCTGTTCCCCGTCTCTCGCGACTTCACCGCCCGGGTGTCGCTGCGCGCCCGGGTCGGCTCGCCGTGGACGCCCACGATCCGCGGCTCGCTGGCGGAGGGAAAGTTCACCACCGGGAACCCGGCCGTCACCGAACTGGACGTCACGGGCAGTGTGCCGGGCCGTACGCCGGGCTGGCTCTACCCGCTGGTCCTGCTGGTCCTGCTGCTGGGCGCGGCGGCCTGGCGGCGCCGCCACAAGCAGCTGCATCCCGAGCTGTCCGGCTTCCTCGTCGTCACCGACCTGCGCAGCGGCGAACGCCAGAGCGTCCCGCTGCGCGGCCGGGAGGTCGTCCAGGACACGGACGCCGGGCAGGTGCGCGCCCGCGTCACCGTGCGCGGCCGGATGGAGGGCGGCCGCCTGGTCCTGGTCCTGACGTGCCGGCGTGAGGCGCCGCGGGCGGGCGGGGCGCGGCTGAGCGATTCCGGGACCTGCGAGTTCGGCAAGTCGACGGTGCTGTGCGGGATCGGCATCTCGCACGAGACGACGACCGGGGCGTCCGTTCTGCGGTGACGCGCCCGTGAGACAGGTGAGATCTGCGACGACGCGCCCGTGAGACCGGTAAGTCCCGCGAGACCCGCGAGACCCCTAAGACCCGTGAGACCCGTGAGAAAGGACGCCGACATGGTGATGCCACTGGATCCGCACGGCGACCCGGCCGAGGCCGCGGGCTTCCGGCTGGTGGGCCGGCTGGGGACGGGCGGCTTCGGCACGGTCTACCTCGGCCGGCGCCGCAGCGAGGGCCACGGCCCGGACACGCTGGCGGCGGTGAAGCTCCTCAAGAGCGAGTTCACCGGCGACCCCGAGCACATGCAGCGCTTCCACCAGGAGAGCAAGGCACTGGAGCGCTGCCGGGGCGCCCGGATCCCCGAGCTGCTGGCCCTCGACTTCGCGGCGGGCAGACGGCCGACGCTGGCCACGCGGTTCATCCCGGGTCCGGCGCTGGACCGCATCGTGGAGGTCCACGGCGGTCCGCTGCCGCCCGAGTCCGTGCGCTCCGTGGCCGCGGAACTGGTCGACACCCTCATCACGGCCCACGACAAGGGTCTGCTGCACCGGGACCTGCATCCGGGCAACATCCTCCTCACGCACGACGGACCGTGGATCATCGACTTCGGGCTGACCCGGATCCGCGGCCAGCAGGTCACCCTCACGCTGGACATGGCCATCGGCCGGCCCGGCTTCTGCGCGCCCGAGCAGATCAGGGGGCTGGCCGGGACCGGGCAGGCCACCGACGTGTTCGGCATCGGCGGCATCGTCCTGTTCGCCCTCACCGGGCATCCGCCGTACACCGGGGAGGAGGGCGCACAGGCCATGCTGCTGCGCCGCGTCACCGGCGCGGCCCCCGATCTGTCCGGGCTGCCGGACGACGCCGTCGGCCGTCTGGTCCGCGCCTGCCTGGCGGAGGATCCGGCGGACCGGCCGGGGTTGGCGGAGGTCGCGTCCGCCCTCGGCCGGCCCGGCCCGCTGGTGCTGCCCGCCGCCGTCACCCGTGCCCTCGCCGGTTACCGCACCGAGCTGCGGGAGGTGCTGTCCGGGGCGGGCGACACCGCCGATCTGACGGTGCCGTTCCGGCCGGGGCGCCGCAGCTGGAGCGCCGCCGCGGGCGACTGGCCGCACGGTGTCGCCGCCACCGAGGACGGCACCGTGGTCACCGCGGACCGCACCGGCACCGTGCGCTGGCTGGACGCCGCCACGGGCGAGGAGAGCGACCGCAGGAGCGGCTTCACGGCGCCGGTGCGCCTGTACGCCGACGGGGACGTCCTGCTGATCTGCGACTCCGGTGACCGGCTGGAGTCGTGGAGCACCCGCGAGCACCGGCCGTGGTGGGCCGCGCCCCCGGGCACCCTGGGCCGCGCCCGGGTACTGCTGCGCGGGCAGAGCGTGTTCCTCACCGACGAGGACGGCATCCTGCGTCACTTCGACGCGATCACGCGCCGGATGTGGTGGCAGGCGCGGCCCCCGGCGGACGGGTCGGGCGTCCCGCCGGTGCCGGTCGCGGCCGGTTCGCGGCAGCTGTATCTGTCGGCCGCGCGGGGGCTCGACGTCCTCGCCGTGGACGACGAGCACGGCGAGCCGGCCTGGCGGGCCCGGGTGCGGCTGCCGGCCCCCATGCTGGCGGCGCCGCTGCCACTGGACGACCGCCTGGTGGTCGCGGACGGGCTCGGCACTCTGAGGTGTCTGGCGGCAGCCGACGGCTCGACGCTCTGGGAGGCCGGGCTGGGGGCTCCCGTGGTGACCGCGCCCGTGCGCGCGTACGACACGGTGGTCACCGCGGACACGGCGGGCACCGTCCACTGCCACAGCGCCGCCACCGGGGAGTGCGTGTGGCGGACGGGGCACGGCAGGAGGGAGGAGTTCTTCACGCTGTGCACGGACGGCACGGCGGTGTACGCGGGCGGCTGGAGCGGCCGGCTGCGTCTGCTGGACGCGGCCGACGGCGCCTCCTTGCAGAGCCTCGACCTGGGTGGCCAGATCCTGGCGGCGGTCCACGCACCCGGCGGCCGCAGCGTGCACGCCGCCTC